>NZ_CP030118.1:6469447-6780611 GCF_006968745.1 Brasilonema sennae CENA114
AATCACAAGGTGAACGATTCGATAAAGTTCAATCTTCGCATCACCAGATTCGGGACCAAAGGTAAACTCAAGGCGCAATCCAACATTTTGAGGAAGTAAAGAAATTCCAATGAGATCAGCGCTTTTCAAATCTTCCAAAAAGGTTGTTATATTTTGGGCAATGCTTATAGTCATGGAATCACAATTTTTCCGGTACTATGTGTATTTGCTCCAGGGATAAATTGTATTTTGCTACCAAATTTGTCGTACCTGCGAGGGTAATATTTTCTATTATTACCTTTAATCTTTGGCTCGGTACGAACAATTTATCCATTTGGTCTAATATGAATTACACTACCATCTGGATGCTCATAGGTTTCATATCCGCCTGTTGTGGAGGTTTGAAATTCAAAGCCTTGATTGGTGAGTATTGTTCTTGCTTCTGACCTAGTTTTTCCTGTTAGATTAGTAAGCTGCTGGGCGGCTAGATTCATCAGTGAGAAAGGACAATTCGTTTTGTAAGATTTGTTTTGTTCATTGAGTATTACACATCAAAGATACAACCACTTGTGTTTCCTCTGATCATGCAGTGTTAATCCCCTTGCACTTAAGTGGATAATTTCAACTTTTGGATCGAATTGAGCAGGACTTGAAAATAATTGGTGATGGGCGATAGCTTGGCGCTCTGCCTGGAGCGCAGATTGCATGAATACACAGGCAATACGGTTCGGTTGCTTGTTTTTTTTCTCAAGGAAGATCCCCCCAACAGAGTTAAAAAGGGGGCTTATAACCCTCTTTTACCCCCTTAAAAAGGGGGTCGCCGCAGGCGGGGGGATCTTATCCGAACCGTATTGAATAGACAGGTATTTTTCGCTCACAATTCAATAACCCGCAAGTTGGCTTATTAGATTTGAACTAACCTGAAAACTGAAGCTAAAAATCCACTTATCACTATCAAACCGAGTATATACAGGATTTGGGTAGTACGTTGAGCCTTAACTAAGATTTCCTGGTAAGAAAGTTGATAATTTCTAATCAGAAAGAAGGCTGGAGGACTAAAGATTTGAGGTAGCAATCGATTGAGTAAAAATCGCAGCAAAGTGTTGACATTCCAAAGCTTTGTGCGAAGGGGAGCTTGGTTATACTGCCAAGGAAAAGCAATTTGGGCAAGACGTATCAAAGCTTTGACATCAGCAAACCGTAAGGATTCGTATAAAGGTAGAGCACCAGAGATGTCATCATCATTTTTAGAAAGTGCTTCGTTGAGGACACACACATCTTCTAATGCAGAATTGACTCCTTGTCCAATGTCTGGAGGAAAGCAATGGATAGTGTCCCCTAACAAGACTACCCCAACTGTAGAAGAGGGATCGCCCATTCCTTGATTTACTTGTTTGTGTCTTAACTCGAAGTGCAATCCAGAACAATATTGGGGAGGAGGAAAGTAACCGCCTTCACTGGAAGCAAATCGAGCAGCTTCTTCAGGCGAAACTATTTGGTGTATAGGCAATTGTGGAAAGGCTTGCTCAAGAAAGTTATACACCTGTTCACTATTTTTTAATTTCCATATCTCATGATTTGGTAGTCTAATGATATTTGCACTACGAAATTCATCTGGATTTTTAATCGGTAATAAACCAAGGGATAATGTTCGCCTGCTGTCTCGGAAAGCGCTACGAACTGCGTATGACATAGTACATACAGCGTGTTCCTCACCACTATTATCTAACGGAAAATTTGGAGGTAAACTTAACACTTTATACCTCAACTTTGAGCTAGGCGAAGGAAAACACTTCATCTCAAATCTATCTGATGTAGACTTGTCCCACTCTTTCAAAGTGTTTCGGACAATAGAGTAAATGCCATCACAACCAACCAGAAGCTGAGGCTCAAATTTGGCAACCCTACCATTCTGTGTTTGGCTAACAACTTCAAGCTGTTCACCCTCTGCGTGTTCTTGGGCTATCTTATTGATTTCAACACATGTTGTATTAAACAGTACAGTGATCTTGTCTTGCCAATTACGTTCAATTTCTTGATATAGCAAAAGAACAAATGCCCTTCGGGGAATCCAGTAAGCTGTTTTTTGCTTTGGATCGACAAAAGGTAGTTTAAATGTTTTTTTGCTTCCGTTGGCTTTGATTTCTGTTAGATAAAATTCTTTATTGGGAACGCTGATTTCTATTAGCTTGTCAGTTATTCCAAGGAAGTCAGTAAATTTTTGACCCCGACCATCAATGAGATAATTGAATGATTTGTCGGGTTCATAGTAATCAGCAGTGGCGCGTTTTTCCAAAACTGTAATATTTGTCCAACCACGTTTGGCTAGCATTAATGCTGTGGCAAGTCCTGCTGGACCTCCCCCAACAATCAATACATTTTGGCGAGAATGATTGGTTTTCTCTGCTGCATGAGTATCGGTAAGCATATTAATGTTGGTGTTGGCATCTGCAATTATTTTCAATATTAGATAAAATATCTCGCTTTAACTCTTACTTTGGTTTTAATTCCCTTGGGGAGAAGTGGGTGATTTCAACTTGCGAATCCTTGTACAAGCAATATCCTGATGTTCTATTGTTTCAATCCCCTTAACGGGGAATAAATAATTTCAACTCAACGAAAACTATGGTGTGCGATCGCGCATCAAATTGAGCGTTTCAATCCCCTTAACGGGGAATAAATAATTTCAACGCCATTGATAGTTTTATTCTCGTGTCTATGGGGGAAGTTTCAATCCCCTTAACGGGGAATAAATAATTTCAACTGTTCCAGCAAACTCAAGACCGTTCTCTCGAACTGTTTCAATCCCCTTAACGGGGAATAAATAATTTCAACCTCTTAGTTGATACTTTTCGGGATTTAGGCTTTTGGGTTTCAATCCCCTTAACGGGGAATAAATAATTTCAACCCTGTAATCTAGCCTGTACCTTAACATTACTAAGTAGTTTCAATCCCCTTAACGGGGAATAAATAATTTCAACATTTCGGATTTGCTTTCATTGAGATTTTCAGCAGCGTTTCAATCCCCTTAACGGGGAATAAATAATTTCAACTGTAGACAGTAGACAAGATTTACCTTATATACAAAGTTTCAATCCCCTTAACGGGGAATAAATAATTTCAACATAGAATCACTGCCGAACTCAGTTTGAAATTCATCAAAGTTTCAATCCCCTTAACGGGGAATAAATAATTTCAACTGGTTTTGGATTAATAACTGCGGCGAACGTTTACCAGTTTCAATCCCCTTAACGGGGAATAAATAATTTCAACGGTAAACAAACTAGCCGAATGCATCTCAAATAATGTTTCAATCCCCTTAACGGGGAATAAATAATTTCAACCTCTTCTATTCTACAGCTACTTTTCTGATTCTTCTTGTTTCAATCCCCTTAACGGGGAATAAATAATTTCAACTTTTAAGGCGTAACTCTTACATAATTCCATCCAAGTTTCAATCCCCTTAACGGGGAATAAATAATTTCAACTGCTGTCATATGAAACCCATGACCAATTCAGTTTTCGAGGTGCGGTTGCGCGGATGTATAACAAAAGTACCATTTCAGCGATCAGGTGTCAAGTAGTGCCAATTTCAAAATAGCCTCAAACTCACTCCTGGCAAAGGTTCTAGCGATTGCGCGGATGCCGTTTTTTTGAAAAACTCTCAAATTCAGAGCTGATAAGCCTTTGAGCCGCAAATGTCCTTTTGACTTTTCAAACACCTACCCATCCGCGCAGTCTTTCAAAATTCTGAGGTTTTATTAGGAGTAATATTACGTGGATAAGTCAGTTTCCAGCTTTGTGGATCTTTTAATTCATTGTACATACCCTGGAGGATTAATCTGAAAGCCGTTCGAGTTCTGATGTAGTCCCTGATCAAATGCGTACCTGGTTCAGCAAAAATCCCATCAACTTCTTGTAACGTGCCAAATGGTTTTTCACAGTTGCTGCCAGCACCTTTTACAGTTAAAACAAAAAATGGGGCATCCTTGTATTTATCTGGAACCATAAAGATTCCATACACTTGATGTTCACCAAGCCACGGCTGAACAACGACTTTGGTAGCATACACATCGTATTTTCCAAATCTTGGTCTCAAAACGGCTTTGATGTTGCAATTAGAATCATCTACAGGAAACCATAAATAAAGTGTTGTCAGGCTTGTTAGTAACAGAAGCAATATAAAAGTAATATAGTTGTGTTTCCACCACATAAGGTTAAAGAATTCGTGATTCACCATTACTAAGTTAATGACGAATCACGAAAAATTGCACAGCGACTTGACTACAATAACCCAACCAGGTGCAGTAGACCGTGACCTGTAACGAGTTCGATAATTAATGCTATGAAGCCTAACATGGCAATACGACCATTCCAAACTTCTGCACTACTTGTCATACCCCACTCCCAACCCTCTGGCGGGTAAATTCTCACCTTCTTCTTCCATTGGGTGGCTTGGGCGAACTTCAGACTGGGGGCTTTTAATGCATCGAGAACCAAATCAGCTAGGGCTTTGATAAACACCGGATGTGTGTTGAGTGCAGGTACGCGACGGAAGTTGTGAATTCCAGCTTCTTCTGCAAGTTCGCGATACTCAATATCAATTTCTTGTAATGTCTCGATGTGTTCTGAGACAAAACTGATAGGTACGACAACCAAGTCTTTGACACCTTTTTCCCCTAGTTCCGGGATAGCTTCTTCTGTATAAGGTTGCAGCCATTCCACCGGACCAACGCGGCTTTGGTAAGCTAAGACATGAGAATTTGGTCGATTGAGGGTTTGCATAATCAGATGAGTGCATTCCTCAATTTCTTGCTGGTAAGGATCGCCTGCTTCTTCAACGTAACTTTTGGGAACGCCGTGGGCGCTGAAGAAAATTTGAGCTTCATCAGGATTGGGACACTGTTCTATTTGTTGATCAATCAGCTGCGCCATTGCTTGCAGGTAGCCTGTAGATTTGTACCAAGAGGGAATAACAGTGTAATCAATCAGCTGAAGTTTTGGGTTTTCTTGCCAAATTTTGTCTAAAAGCCGGAAGCTGGAACCACTAGTACTGATAGAGAATTGTGGATACAAGGGTAAGATGACAAGACGGTCGATGTTATCTTGGGTAATTTTGGCGATCGCCTCTTCGGTGTAAGGATGCCAGTAACGCATACCCACGTAAATTTTAGCGTCTTGTCCCAAGTCATCCAACTGTTCTCTTAAGGCTTCTCCTTGAGCTTCGGTTATCCGTCGTAACGGTGAACCGCCGCCAATTTGCTTATAATTTTCTTGAGATTTTTGAACACGCCTTGAGGAAATCCACCAAGCTAGGGGTTTCTGCAACCAGGTAAACGGTAGGCGAATGATTTCGGGATCAGAAAATAGGTTATAGAGAAATGGCCTAACATCTTCTAATTTGTCAGGACCACCGAGATTGAGTAATAACACGCCTACGCGACCCATAGCTATTAAAATCCCCCAATCTTTTCAGCTTTTTTACTAATGTTAACAATATATCCTGAATAAATATCTAAGTTAACGATAAGAGGAAAGGTTGTGGCTACAATTTTGAGGAATTGGAGTTACCGCTATCAATGGTTCTACGATAGCATCTCTGGTTTAGCGGCTCTGAGTGTAGGCGGTGAGCCAGCGCGTTGCGGGGGTTCCCCCCGTTGTAGCGACTGGCGAACCCGTAAGGGTGAGGGGCGTTTGAGGCAATTAGCTTTGCAAGGATTAACAATTTCAAAAGATACCAAAGTTCTAGATTTATGTTGTGGTAGTGGTCAAGTCACACAGTTTTTAGTGAAATTGTCACAAAATGTAACAGGTTTAGATGCTTCCCCATTATCCCTAAAACGGGCACAGCAAAATGTTCCCCAAGCTAAATATGTGGAAGCTTTCGCGGAAGATATGCCATTTGCAGATCATGAGTTTGATGTAGTGCATACAAGCGTCGCACTGCATGAAATGGAGCAACAGCAACTGCGGCAGATTCTCCAAGAAGTAAACAGAGTCTTGAAGCCAGGAGGCGTGTTTACACTCGTGGATTTTCATAATCCTACCAATCCCTTATTTGTGCCTGGAATTTGGGTATTTTTGTTGTTGTTTGAAACACACACGGCTTGGCAATTGTTGAAAACTGATTTGCCTGCGTTATTAACAGAGATTGGGTTTGAAGTTGGTGAACCGAAGTTGTATGCAGGTGGGAGTTTGCAGGTGATACAGGCGAAGAAATGAGGTAAAAAGACGACGCAGAGTCGTCTGAATTAGGATCGGGAGGATCCCAAATGTCCAAATTTACAGTTCGCCCTGGTGATTGAGCAACCATTCACAGTTGGCGCAACCAGGAAGCTTCTTCCAAGACAGCTTTCAAAGAAAGCAGGTTTTTCCGGTTAAACCAATGTTTCAAAGCTTGCTTGAACTTTCCCTGTGCTGCTGCTTGCACTCCGTCACTAACAGCAACGCCGATATGTTGCATGACACTTGAGTCACGGTAGCAGTCCATCATACACGCTGTACACCCATCACGAACTCGCTGTGAGCCGTCAAACTCTGTGATGTGGCACAAGGGCTGATCCCAGTTGTGACAACGGTAGAGGTTAAGGTGCCAGTCTAGGTAAAAGAGCTTCCAGCCACCAAGACAGGCGAATTGCTCTGGTTCACCACTTAAGTGACGCTGCATATCTTCTATAGAACTGGTAGGATTTACGACGCGAAAATCACGTTTGAGCGCTTTGACGTTCTCGAAGCGCTCATGCAATTCCTCAACAGTGTAGTCCACCAAGTGGGACTCTGCATAACCAAGGTAGGATGATGCCAAGGTCGTGAGTGGATAGGAGAAGGTGACGCTGTCAAACCCAAGTGACTTTAAGAATGGTGGGAGCTTTTGGTAATCTTCTATCAGTCGGCTCATGGTGACTGAGGCGGTTGTACCGATGCCTCGGCGGCTCAAATGGGTATTGGCATCGCGGATGCGAGCGCACACTCCCATAAGTCCTCGGTTCTGTTCGTGTTCCAAAGCCGCAGCAGCATCAATAGAAATAAAAACTCCTAAAAGCCCTGCATCAGCCATCTCGTCGATGCGTTTTGGCGTCAAGAGCGAACCGTTAGTCACAAGCATCGGTGCCATACCGATACTAGACGCATGAGCTATCATTTCTGTCAAGTGGGGATGGAGCATTGGCTCACCACCCACGTAGATGAGGAAATATACCCCATTGCGATAGAGAATCTCCGCCGCAAGCTTTGCATCATCTAGGGTTACAGAATGCCTCAAATCTATCGGCAACTTATCTACTGCGAAGTTGCAGAACCCGCAACGAGCATTACATGCACTGGTAATGGCGAATTGACACGTGGAAGGTCCACCATCTAAAAATCCCTGTAGCGCCATTTGCCACAATGACCGTCTTTTTGACTGCAAAACCGAGTTACTATGAGGCATCTTATACTTTTTTGTTAATAATATTCACAGGAATTATACTGGATTTTAGTGACTAGTTTTTTTTATCAAACTCCACCTTACCGTAATCCAGTTTTATAATCCTATCTGCTACATGAAAATAGCGGTCATCGTGGGTAATTGCCAGTACAGTTTTGCCTTGATCTCTCAGTTTTGGTAAAAGTTGAGTGTAGAAGATTTCTTTAAATACTGGATCTTGGTCAGCCGCCCATTCATCAAACAGATAAATTTGTCTATCTTCTAAATATGCTGTTAGCAAGCCAAGTCGTTTGCGCTGCCCTTGTGAAAGATTTGTAGTCGAAAACTTGCCATTTTTTACTTTGACTTTATGGTCAATCTGGAGTAGCTTCAAGTACTCTTGAGCTTGAGTATCTAAGTTAATATTATCTAATCCTAAAAGTTCTTCAAATAAATAGAAGTCCGAGAAAACGACAGAAAAATGTTGACGATACCACTCTCGATTTTCTTCGGTAATCAACTCTCCATCAAACAAAATTTTTCCACCTTCCGGAATGTAGAGTCCTGTAATAAGTTTAGCGAGAGTCGATTTACCGCTGCCATTTCCTCCAACAATGAACACCAGTTGTTGAGGATAAAATGTTAGGTTAATAGGACCGATAAGAAAGCTGCTGTCTTCTAAATCTGTACGATAAGTATGAGTCACATCCACAAATTGTAACTCGTGCCAAGAAGACTTGCTTTCTGGTGGAACGGTTGATTGTTCAGCTTGGTTTGCCAAAGATAAACCCAGTGACTCTATCTTTTGCAAGGCTATGCTAGCTTTACTGATTACGGGGAGGTTCTCCACAAGGTTGTTCATTGGCATCATCAAGTATGTAAAAGTCAAGATGTAGCCAGAAAGAGTTTGACGACTGATGGTGAACAGATGCGGAAGTGCAAACAGCACAAAACCAATCGCGAAAAAAAACAAAAGTCTTCCCCAACTCGTTGTTGATGTAAAGAAAGTTAAACCTTCAATGCTGTGACGGCTGAATTGGGCTGCGGTTGATTGCAGATTCTGAGAAAGGAAGACCTGACGCCGTTTGTGGTGTAATTTGAGTTCTTTTACTCCTTCAGTTATGGTACGGAAATGCTTAAATAATATATCTTGATCATCTCGTGCAAGAGCAAGGAATTTCTCTCCTCTGACTAACAACCACTGGGAACTACCAATTGCTACCACTGCAAGTCCTATAACCATCACAAGTACAAACCACGATAGCCAAGTAATATACAGTAGGCAACTTGCTACGATAGCAATATCAATACAAAGGTAAGGCAGTTGGTGTACAGCATTAGCAACTGTCTGCACATCTTCAGTGAGGGTTGCCAAAATTCGGGGATTTCCTATCTGTTCCAAATGACTCAACCCGGAAGAGAGAATCTGGCGACTCAAGCGCATTCGCAATTGGAAGACAGCATTTTGAGATAAGCGAATCAGCATCACCTGAGAAATCACACTCGTAATCAGTGCTACGAGTGCCAGCCCGAGAAAAGCCCAAGCCAGAGTCGTGAGGCGTTCACCATTGCTGCCACTTGCTGCAGTGCTGATCAGGGCGATGAGGCTGGCGCTGCTACCGCCACTGAGAAATCCGGTGACAATTGCGATCGCCACCATTCCCCAAGAAGAACGCAGGAGAAAGTAAATCAGATTCATGAGAGGGAAAAGGGAAAAGGGAAAAGGGAACGCTTAACAGGGAACTTTGACTCCAAAGTTATATCTTAGGTCATACACTAATGTGCAGATCATTCATAATACGCGCACATTGCTGGCGTCTGAGACAACCAATCTATTTTTCTATGCTTTTGACAACTTCTTTGAGTCTGACTATCATTCATTTCCTATTATTCATCCTTTGTATATCGGCTGTCTTGTTTTACTGTTATGGAATCTATGCAGCGTTCGCCTTCTTCCATCATCCCCATCTCGGAAAGCTAAATTTCCACCCACCCGTTACTATCCTCAAGCCCATTTGTGGTAAAGATGACGAAACATACAATAACTTGGTTTCTTTCTGCCAACAGAAGTACCCAAACTATCAAATTGTCTTTTGTGTTCGCGATCCATTAGACTGTGGCATACCAGTTGTCAAGCAAATCATTCACGAGTTTCCAGAATTAGATATTGAGTTAGTCGTCTGCGAAGACATCATTGGAACTAACCCCAAGGTGAGTAATTTGGCTAACGGCGTCACCAAAACTAAACATGAAATCTTGATTATTGCTGATAGCGATATCCGAGTTGGGATAGAATATCTGCAAAGAATCATCCAGCCACTAGAAGACAAGAGTGTTGGTGTTGTCACTTGTCTATACCGTTCTGTAGCCAAAGGATGGGCAAGCATTTTGGAAGCTGTTGGAACAGCAACTGATTTCCATGCTGGTGTCTTAGTCAGCAATCAAATAGAAGGGATCAAGTTCGCCTTTGGTTCAACGATTGTGATTCGTAAAGAAGTGTTGGATGAAATTGGGGGATTTGGGGCGATCGCCGATTATCTGGCAGACGACTTTCAACTCGGCTACTTACCCACTCAAGCAGACTACAAGGTTGTCCTTTCCGACTACATAGTTGACCATGTATTGGCATCTAGCACTATAGCAGATTCCATCCAGCGTCAAATTCGCTGGGCACGTTGTATACGAGTTTCTCGCCCTTGGGGTTATCTGGGACTGATTTTTACTTATGGTACTGTCACAAGCTTGCTACTGCTGATTGCTACAGGTGGATCAACAATCGGCTGTGCTGTGTTCGCTATCACTTGGCTAATGCGATTAGTTATGGGCTGGGTTGTTGGCGTTATCTACCTTCAAGACTCTGGTGTCCAAAAGTTTTTCTGGATTGTTCCTGTACGCGACGTCATTGGCTTTCTGATTTGGTGCTACAGCTTATTTGGCAGGACAATTGAATGGCGCGGGCGACGATTTCGACTCATAAAAGGCGGTAAGCTAGTGGAAATGACAAATAATATTATGTTCGGATGAACACTTATAAAAAAACGAAGAACCTCACCCCGCCCTATGCCTAACGGCACGCTACGCTATCGGGCACCCCTCTCCTTAATAAGGAGAGCCAGTGCGTTGCGGAGCCAGTCCTGCAGGAGGGTTTCCCTCCGTAGGGATCTGGCGTTGGGGTTCCCCCCGTTGTAGCACCTGGCGTGAGGGGCAGGGGTGAGGTTTTTGTAGCTGTTCAAATTTGTGGAGTGAATCCAGTATGAATGGTGAGTTAATATCTTTAGAAAAACCTCTTTTAGAAAAGACGACTCGAAACACTCCCTACATTCCGCGCCATCATAGACGCATTCTCTGTATATTTCCCAAGTACAGCCGCTCGTTTGGAACCTTTCATCATGCATACCCCTTGAGAGGAAATGTTCGGGCTTTTATGCCACCACAAGGGATTTTGGTTGTCGCATCTTATTTTCCTAAAGAGTGGGAAGTCCGCTTTATTGATGAAAATGTGCGATCGGCAAAAAGGGCTGATTTTATCTGGGCTGATGTGGTGATTGTGAGTGGGATGCATATCCAGCGACCACAGATGAATCAAATTAATGAACTTGCCCACCGAGAAGGTAAAATCACTGTTGTAGGTGGTCCTTCGGTGTCTGGTTGTCCAGAATATTACCCAGAGTTTGATATTTTACAGCTGGGTGAATTGGGAGATGCAACTGACCAAATGATTGAGTATTTGGATCTACATAGCAATCGCCCCCAAAAGCAAATTCGCTTTGAAACCAAAGAACGCTTACCCCTAAATGAATTTCCGATTCCGGCTTATCACCTGCTGAATTTCGATCAATATTTCCTTGGCAATATTCAATTCTCCAGTGGTTGCCCTTATCACTGTGAGTTTTGTGACATCCCTGCATTATATGGAAACAATCCCCGTCTCAAAACTCCAGAGCAAGTTCTTGCTGAACTAGATGCGATGCTGGAATACGGAAACCCAGGGGCAGTGTATTTTGTCGATGATAACTTTGTGGGTAATCGCCGTGCTCTGATGCAGTTGCTTCCGCACCTGATTGATTGGCAAAAGCGCAATGGCTATCCGATTCAATTTGCCTGCGAAGCCACATTGAATTTAGCGCAGAGTCCCAAACTTTTGGAAATGATGCGCGAAGCGTATTTTTGTACAGTTTTCTGCGGTATTGAAACGCCAGAAACGGAAGCCCTCCAAGCTATTTCCAAAACTCACAACCTCAGTATGCCGATTCTTGAGGCAGTGAAAGTTCTCAATAGTTATGGGATGGAAGTTGTCTCAGGAATCATCATCGGGTTTGATACAGATACACCAGAAACCGCAGACAAAATTCTGGAATTTATTCATCTGTCTCAAATTCCTATGTTGACAATCAACCTACTTCATGCATTACCAAAAACAGCATTGTGGAGTAGGTTAGAACAAGCAGGACGACTTGTGTCTGATGAAAATCGCGAGTCGAATATCGAGTTTCTCATGCCTTATGAACAAGTCGTTGAGATGTGGCGTCGCTGTGTGACAACTGCATATGAGCCGGAATTTCTTTATCAGCGGTATGCCTACAATATGGAGCATACCTACCCTAACCGCATAGAGGTTCCCAATAGTCCTGCTCGTGCTTCTTGGGCAAATATTAAGAAAGGTTTAACAATTATGAGCAATCTCCTGCTGCGAGTAGGTCTATTGGGTAACTATCGCAAAACTTTTTGGAACATGGCACTACCAGCATTGAAAGCTGGTAAAATCGAGCAACTGATTCACGTTGGATTGGTCGGGCACCATCTGATTAAGTTTACGACCGAATGCGCTAAGAAGGAAGAATCAGCTTCTTTCTATTCCCAAAAAATACGCAATACCGTTCACACCTGACCAAAGTTCGTGTCCTAATCTACCTGGCGACTGCTATACCTCTCGGAGTTGACATCTCCCTGCACCTAAAGGTGCAGGGAGATGTCAAGGATTTAATTTTTAATTGGTTTGACTCATTTTGGAGTTTGCTTACACACACTGAGGCGTTGGGAAAAAACAGGTATCATTAAGGCAATTAGAACGCCATCAGGTCAAAGGCGATATGACATCACGAGCTACACGGGTATATCAGCAAACAGAGGAAATGGGGCAACTATCACTTATGCCCGTGTTTCAAGCCGTGGACAAAAAGCTGATCTTGATAGACAAGTTGCAGTCCTTAAAAACCTCTACCCAGACTCAGAACTTATCACAGACATTGCTTCCGGACTCAACTTCAAAAGACCGGGACTTAAAACCCTTTTGGGACGAGTGCGTGAAGGCAATGTCGGACTTGTTGTGGTTGCCCACAAAGACAGACTCGCTCGTTTTGGGTTTGACCTCATCCAATGGCTCCTACAGCAAGACAACACAAGACTCGTGGTTCTCAACCAAGACAACCTTTCCCCAGAGCGAGAAATGGTTGAGAAACACTATCTTTTCCAAGCCAAAGATTTTTTAATTCTTTCTTAGCTTTGATTGCTTGCACCATCGCATCAAATTGATTGTTGACGAGAAGACGAGACTCCACGGTTTGAGTCATACTAATAATGCTTTGCTTTTTGGCTTCTTGTTGTTGAACAATAGCAACCACGCTAATTACAGTTGTCAACGCCGCTAGAGTCAAACCAACACCAGCGAAGATTCTAGTTCTTGTTAATTGGCGATCGCGCACCCCCACACTAGCATCAATAAACTGATTCGCATCATCATTAAACCCGCCCAAAACTTGATGAAAATTGTCATCCTTCTTCAGTTCTAAAATCTGCTCTAACTTTGAACCACTCCACAGTTCATCTTCTGGTTTCTTAATTTTCCATCGCTTAACATCTTCGTAAAGACGGTTACGCAAAGCAATACCTAGACGATTTTTCTGAATCCAGTCACGTAACTCATCCCAGCAAGTCAGTAGAATTTCGTGGGTAATTTCAATTGTAGAATCAGATTTTTCCAACTTTGAGGAACTAAATAAACCCTTTTTTGAAGAATTCTCCAACAACTCAGCATTACTCACCAACAAATTCTCATTCACCAATTTTAACAACACAGCACGCTCATCATCCCCAAACTCAGATAAAAGCGCCCTTCTGCGAACAGGTTTCCACTGTATACCAAATTCAGCATTGTCACCAATCCCTACCAACTTGAGAAATATTCTCTGTACCGCCAGCTTTTCCGATGACGACAACTCTTTATAAAGATTATCTACGTGCTTTTGCAGCGCACCCGTAACACCGCCGATATTTTGATATGTACTAATATTCAAAGTCCGGTCATTGATACTACCAGTTTTGACTTCTTCTGACCATAATAAATTTAAAGTATACTCCAACAAAGGTAAATAACCCGCTTGTCCCTGAATCGAAGCAATAATTGTATCTACTAATCCTGCTTCAAAAACGACTCCGTGATGCGCTGCTGGTTGTTCGATTGCTAAACGCAACTCGTTTGGCTGCATTTCTACAATCATCGGGCGATGCTTTTGTGTTACTTCCACAAGTTGAGGAAATTCCCTTAATCTTTCAAAAAAATCAGCGCGCATTGTTGCTATAATTTTCACCTTCGGCAACTTAGCTTGACTCAATCTTATCAAACCATTGACAAATTCGTCACGCTTGCTTTCATCGCTGATAGCAAACAATTCTTCAAACTGATCGATAAAAATCAACCAAAAATCATCAGGTTTCTTGAGTTTGTCCACTACCTGAATTAAAGTTTCTGACTTCACCTCGCGAGCCATTATCGCTTCTTTTTGCGAATACTTATTACCAAGCAAACTAGCATAAAAAGACTCAAACGGATCAGCATCTGGGGTAAATGTTAAATTAATAAATGCTGTTCCATACTTTCTTTCTAACCAGGGAATCAAACCCGCCCGCACCACAGAAGATTTTCCGCTACCGCTTGCACCCAAAAGTAAAATTAAATTGGTATGTTCTAATTCATCCACCAAAGTTGTAATAAAATTATCACGACCAAAAAATAACTCTTTATCTCTTGACTCAAATGGTTTTAAACCTTTATAAGGAGAAGTTATAATTAATTCGCGAGCGGTAATCGCCTTCTCAGAAATTTGCAGAATCTCGGTTTGATTAAAAGTGAGTACATTCGCCTCACCCTGCACACTGTATAATGTGCCCTCTACATAATCACCAGAGTTGTTATAATTTCCTGAAAAATTCCCACCTATGTATCCACCTTGAATGCGCTTGTTATCATTGCTATTTCTTACTGATTCTTGATTGTCAGAGTTTTTATTTTCTGTCATAGTCTTATTTAAATAAAGTTATTTAACAGGAAAAAAGTCAATGACCGCATTCAACAAAAGTGTATTATGGCTTAATCACAGAAACCTCGCGGGATGTGGGAAGCTCAGAGTCTTTAGACCTGAGAGGGAAACGGCACGTAGCGCAGCGGTTCCTTTTAGGAACTGGGATTTTAATCCCCGTGGCATTTTCAGAACGAATAACCATAACCGTCTTTTTTATGAATGTGCTTACAGTGCTTGTGACCAATGCCTTGAACTAATCCTTCTTTCGTTGAGACGTTAAAACTACCCGTTGCGCGAGTCGCAATCCTGCCAACGTACACACCGACCTTTTTTCCTGTGGTCACAATTGCTTTTACAATGTCCCCAGTCTGAAAGCCAAAGTGAAACTTAGTTCTTGAACAATGGCGAACAGGGAAACCGTATTTATTAGTACCGCATTGTTGCCGTGTACCGTGTCCATTGGCTGTAATCATTAGCGGTTTGACACCTTTGATATTAAGAATCGGTGTTGAGCGTCCCACACATGCAGCATCTAACCAATGGGATTTTTGAAGATGTTGCCGACTACGGTTAAACTTTGGCTAGAAGCCCAGTGTCTTTAGACCTGGGTTGTTGACCTTTAGTTTTCTGCCAATCATCCAGCGCACCCATAACAAAGCTAGCTGCGGGATGATTCAGAAATTGCTCAAAAGCTGAAACACCACCCGTTTTTAAAGCGCTAAGTATCCTTGCTGCTAAAGTCGGATTATTTTCAACCGCGATTATAGTTTCGTTGGCAATTTGCACCTTTCCAGCAAACGTATCTGTAGAATAACTCTTGGATAATTGTTCTAGTAATTTCTGAATTTCAGCAGCAGATTCAGCCAGATTTTTTTCTTCTCCTGAAGCATTGTAATTCCCCTCAATATAATTACCAGAATTATTATAAGTACCAGAAAAATTCCCTTGTATATAACCGCCTTGAATGCGTTTGTTATCGTTGTTACCACCTGTCATATTTGCTCTTGGCTCCCTTGATTTAAGTGGAAATAAAGTTTTAGACTCATTTCTGATTTGAATTTTAGGTATAAAACACTCTGATCTACTATTGAGGTCAATATTGTTACAACCAAATTCAAAAGCTTCGTTATAATTTCTCCCAGCGCCTAGAGCATCATAAAATGCTTTAGAAAAATGAATAGCAGCTTCATCTGTGATAGCACGTTCCATTCCAACAACACAGTTGATATGCTGGTAAATCGCTTCTGCTTGAGTTTTTGAATAACAAGCATTGAGCAACACACACTCAACTGTTTCTTGGGATAACTTGAAAAAATTACTCAACGACTCCGTACCCACCAATTGCGTGTATCCATTGTTATCCTCCAAAGCGATACCATTAGTTCCATCCCCATGACCAGAAAAATGTACAATTTGTGGAGAGTAATCCAACAGCGCACGACGTAAATCGTCAATCCTTACAGCCAATCTAGGAATAAGTTCAAATTCTTCCCTATTTCTAGAACGCTCCAAAGCTGATTGGATTTCCCGAACCTCCGTATTTAGACGAAGCTGAGTTGTATTAATAGGATTAGCGGATAAAATCAGAATTTTCTTCATACTTCTAACCCCAAAAGAACAAGCGTTTGTAGTGTCACAGAGAATGGTGACTGCATATAAATAGTAGCTATACAAAACTACATATGCAGATAATTAAATTCCAGAGAAATTTTACTCCCTGTGGCATTGGTTATATTGTGCTTGTGCGTTAGCGTAGCTCACCGCAGGTATCGCAATTAAAATTTTTGTTTGACGTGCCAAAATTATGCTCAGAAATTTAGCTTAGTGCTACTTCAAAAAAATAGGTTAGAACTTTATATATTGATATGACACATCTATAGGAATCCGGTTTGACTTGGTGAGACCGGTGCTGCAGGAGGGTTTCCCTCGGTAGGCATCTGGCGAACCCGATAGCCGTAAGGCGTGGCGTTAGCCATAGGGTGAACTAACTCGTTCTGGGACTTTTAAAACAACCTCTAACATCTGCAAAATGTGTTAGTACAAATATGAGCTAAAGATATGCATAAATTGACACAAATAGCCATCAAAATAATTACATTCATCCTCAGTTTTCTCGTTCTTCTCCCTCTTACTGCTTGGGCAAACCCAGTCAAGACTGAACACGTGCAAACACACTTGGTAAGTGAAGTCAATAGTATTCAACCAGGGAAACCGTTTTGGGTAGGGTTACATTTTCAAATAAAACAAGGATGGCATACTTATTGGAAAAACCCTGGTGACTCTGGTGCTGCTCCCAGTATTGCTTGGAAGTTACCGCAGGGATTTTCGGCGGGAGAATTGGTGTATCCTTACCCTGAGAGACTACCTGCTAGTGGGTTGATGAATTTTGGCTACAAAGATGAGGTCATGCTGTTGAGTCAAATTACGACTCCAGGCACTGTGAATACTAAGGAGCCTATTCAACTGACTGCTAGGGCTGATTGGCTGGTATGTGAGAAAGAGTGTATTCCAGAAAATGGTACTTTTAGTCTCAGCTTACCTATCGCAACAGGTACGCCTACAGTTAACACGCGGTGGGCAAAGGAATTTGAGAAAACACGGGCTACTCTACCTCAAGATTCTCCGTGGCAAACTACCGCTCATATTCAGGGAGAAACTCTGATATTAAAAGTTAATGCACCGCAATTACAAGCAAGTCAGATTAAAGAAGTTGCGTTTTTCCCTGATCAAGATGGTATTATCAATAACCCTGCACCCCAGAAAGCCAGCTTTGACAAAGATGGGTTAACTCTTCTACTAGAAAGAGGAAATCGCGGTGAGGTCAACCAAGTAACTGGTATACTCGTACTGCAAGAAGTCCTAGATAGGCAAACTCCAACTCAAGCATTCGCGATCGCAACTCAACTAGGAGCAGCAACAACAACACAACCTGCTACTACAGCTTCTTTACCATTATGGCAGGTTTTAGGATTAGCACTATTGGGTGGAATTGTCCTCAACCTTATGCCTTGTGTTTTCCCCGTGTTATCCCTCAAGGCATTAAACGTTCTCCAAAAATCAAATTTCAGCAAACAGGAAGTCCGTCAGAGAGGAATTGTCTTTACCGCAGGAGTATTAATAAGTTTCCTATTCCTAGCGGTGATACTCCTAGTATTACGTAGTTTTGGACAGCAAATTGGTTGGGGGTTTCAGTTACAGTCACCCGTATTTGTCAGTTTAATGGCGTATTTACTGTTTGCTGTTGGCTTGAGTTTGTCAGGGGTGTTTATCTTTGGTGCTTCCTTAATGGGAATGGGACAAACTTTAGCAGCACGTAACGGTTTGTGGGGTGAATTTTTCACAGGGGTTTTTGCCACAGTCGTCGCTACACCTTGTACCGCACCATTTATGGCAACCGCTATTGGAGTTGCACTCACACAAACACCGATAGTAGCCTTAGCTATTTTTCTAGTCTTAGGTTTTGGTCTAGCTTTACCTTATCTACTCATCAGTTTTCTTCCCGGTTTACAAAAAATCTTACCTCGACCGGGTGCATGGATGGAAACTTTTGCCCAACTTCTTGCCTTCCCAATGTATGCTGCAACCGCTTGGTTAGTGTGGGTATTGTCGCAGCAAGCAGGAAGCGATGGTGTAGCCGCAGTCTTATTTGGGTTGGTACTTATAAGTTTTGCCGTTTGGTTGCATCAAAAAACTCAAATCATTTCCGGTTGGAGACGGCGCTTTGGTAGTATTGCTGCATTGGTAGTACTGGGATTTGCCCTGGCTTTGGCACAATTACCAGGTAGCATAGCTCCCAACGTTGCCAACTCTAACACTCAACAAGCAACTTCAACTTCTCTAAATTGGCAACCTTATACTCCTGAAAGATTAACTCAAGTACGCCAGTCTGGTAAACCTGTATTTGTCAACTTTTCTGCTGCTTGGTGTATTACTTGTCTAGTAAACGAACGCGTCGCTCTTAACCAACCTGAGACAGTAACTGCTTTCCAAGCAAAAGACGTAGCTCTCCTTAAAGCTGACTGGACAAACCGCGACACTGCAATAACCCAAGCACTAGCAGCTTTCGGGCGCAGTGGCGTACCCTTGTACCTATTATACCCAGCTAATTCTGCTACACCGCAGATTTTACCTCAGATTCTTTCTCCCCAAGAGGTGCAACAAAAGGTAAAAAGTTTGTAAATAGTAATTAGCTATTAGCTATTAACAATTCACAATTGAACTCAGAAAAACCATGAAAAATCAACTTATTGCAATTGCACTTTACTCTGCTTTTAGCCTAGCGCTGACTGCTTGCCAAAATCCCTCTACAGTGAGCCAGAATACTCCTAATGTTGCAAGCAATGCGGCTGAAGCTGCTACTCCCGTGCGCGTTGGTTCACCTGCACCAGATTTTACTGCTACTGATAGCAATGGCAAAAGTCACAGACTTAGCGACTTTAAGGGTAAAGTTGTGGTGTTGGAATGGACAAATCATCAATGTCCTTTTGTCCTAAAGCATTACAACAGCAACAATATGCAAAAATTGCAAAAAGAAACTACTGGTAAAGGTGTAGTTTGGTTATCTGTCATCTCGTCAGCTCAAGGACAACAAGGATATGTTACCCCCCAAGAAGCAAATCAATTGACAAAGAGCCGCAATGCTAGCCCTACCGCTGTACTTTTAGATGCTAGTGGTGAAATTGGTCGTCTTTATCAAGCCCGCACTACACCTCATATATTTGTTATTGATAGTAGCGGTGTCTTAAAGTATGCAGGTGCTATTGACGACAAGCCTAGCACGAATGCTGCTGATATCAAATCGGCGAAAAACTATGTCATTCCTGCTGTAGACAGTGTACTCAAAGGACAGAACGTAGCTGATTCCACCACTCAGCCTTACGGTTGCTCTGTAAAATATGGTAGTTAATACCTGCATTATCCTTGGGGTGACGAAATCAATATCAAGGATTTGGTAAGTAGAACCACCAAATTAAACATAAAATGCGTGGTGTCAGAAACCCTGAGCGTAGCCGAAGGGTTTCTAGATGTTACGTTTTTTTATGTTGAGCTACTTAACACTTCTAGATAAAAACAACGACATCACTCACCTCGCCGTCGCCCATCATGAAACCACGACAGGGCTTTGTGATTTATGCTGGGCAAGGAACTTTAGCCAAATCAATCTTTAGAGTCTCGACAATGGGAGCGATCGCCCATGCTGACATGGAACGTTTTCTTGCTGTTGTCAGGCAAATTATCACACAAATAAAGTAGCCATAAGTTATCTCACCCTAACCGCCCGTCCATTTTCACACTTGTACTCTCTGCCATTAACAGTCGCTGTTGTAGTCACCTCATTATCTGGTGAACTGGAGGAACAATTCATTTTCACTTCACCATTCCGAATTTCTGTTGTTTGATTAACTTCTGAAGAGTTGGAGTCACTATAACTTTCATCCTTGGCGCAAGCGGTTGTCATGATCAGCAAGGAAAAAAGTAAGCCAGGTACAATTATTTTATTAAAAAGGCATTTGGGCATTAGACTATTCCTAATTGTTATTATAAATTTCTATTTCTATTCTAAAAACTTTCACAAAGCTATCCCCAAAAAAAACGAAGAAAATCTTTCATTCTTCAGCAATGTTTTTCTATAATGATTTATATTTTTTCTATCCTGGGTATTTTATTTAACAACCTGATAGCAAGGTAAACGACCAATGACAATTCGCGCGTTTGTGACTGGTACTACTGGTTTTGTTGGTGCTAACTTGGCACGCTTGCTGCTTCAAGAAGGCTATGCAGTCCGGGCTTTAGTTCGTCCTAACAGCTCCTTGAACAATTTACAGAATTTAGATGTAGAGGTTGTCAAAGGTGACTTGAACGATCCTGATTTGTACCGGAAAATACAGGGTGCTCAGGTACTTTTTCACGTTGCGGCTCACTATTCCCTTTGGCAAGCTGACCAAGATGTACTATACCAGAATAACGTTTTGGGAACACGCAATGTGTTGGCGGCTGCTCGTCAAGCAGGTGTTGAACGCACCGTTTACACCAGTTCGGTTGCTGCTATTGGGGTTCATGAACTAGGGAAGGTAGTGGATGAAACTCATCAAAGTCCTCTTGAGGAACTAATTGGTCAGTATAAGAAGTCTAAGTATCTAGCTGAGCAGGAAGCAAAACAAGCCGTAAAACAGGGTCAAGATATCGTGATAGTCAATCCAAGCACTCCAATTGGTCCTTGGGATATAAAACCAACTCCCACTGGGGATATCATTCTCCGATTTCTGCGAAGGCAAATGCCTTTCTATTTGAATACGGGTTTGAATTTTATCGATGTGGGCGATGTGGCGAGGGGACACCTATTAGCTTTGGAAAAAGGAAAAACGGGAGAGCGTTATATCTTAGGGAACCAAAACCTTACCCTAAAAGAACTACTAGACCAACTTGCCGAAATAACAGGTTTGAGCGCTCCTCAAAAATCTGTCCCAGCGTGGCTACCCTTGAGTTTAGCTTGGATTGATGAACGAATTCTCGCGCCTTTAGGCAAACCGCCTTCGATTCCTTTAGATGGTGTTCGCATGGCGCATCAACCTATGTATTACGATGCTTCCAAAGCAGTCCGAGAACTAGGTTTACCTCAAACGTCAATCAAAACAGCTTTACAAGACGCCGTAAATTGGTTTGTAGCAGAGAAATACGTTGAGGTAGCATAAAATTAGAGACTTTTGGGATTATTATCATAACGATGCAAAATTGTCATCGGGCATTTTGCTCATGGGTTCAATGCAGACTGCTGCTGGCTAGAGTTTATTTGATAGTGGTGTAGAGGACAATTATGGGAATTCATTTACAACAAGCTATTGAAATAGGTAAGTACATAGTGACTCAACGTGTGTTGGGTCGCAAACGGTTCCCTCTGGTTCTGATGTTGGAACCTTTATTCCGGTGTAATTTGGCTTGTCCAGGTTGTGGCAAAATCCAGCATCCTAAAGAAATACTCAAGCAACACTTAACTCCCGAACAATGCTTTGCTGCAGTGGATGAGTGTGGCGCACCAGTTGTCTCCATTCCTGGAGGCGAACCCCTGCTGCATCCTCAAATTGATCAGATTGTCGAAGGTTTGATTGCACGCAAAAAGTTTATTGTCTTATGTACAAATGGCTTGTTGCTAGAAAAAAGTCTGCACAAGTTTAAACCTTCCCCATATCTGACCTTCAGTGTGCATTTAGACGGGACGAAGGAGTGGCACGATCATTGTGTCGATCGCAAAGGTGTCTTTGATACTGCAATTAGCGCGATTCGTGCGGCAAAAGCAAAAGGATTTCGTGTCGGGACAAACACTACGGTTTTTGACGGTAGTGATCCCAAAGAATTGCAGGACTTGTTTGATTTGCTCACCACCTTGGGTGTTGATGGGATGACGATCTCCCCTGGCTATAGTTACGAATGGGCACCGGATCAAGATCATTTTCTCAAACGCGAACAAACACGGGCACTTTTCCGGCAAATTTTTGCTCCCTACAAAGCAGGCAAGAAAAACTGGGATTTTATTAATAGCCCATTGTTTTTAGATTTTCTCATTGGTGAGAAAGACTACGATTGTACTCCTTGGGGTAGTCCCAGCTATAGTGTTCTTGGTTGGCAAAAGCCTTGTTATCTTCTAAATGAAGGTCACTACAAAACTTTCCAAGAACTATTAGATAAAACCGACTGGAGTCAATACGGTCAGGCTAGTAAAAATCCCAAGTGTGCAGATTGCATGGTACATTGCGGTTATGAACCCACCGCTGCAATGGATGCGATGCAGCCAACAAATATCGGGCGATCGGTTAAGGCGCTTTTGGGTATGGGGAACTAGTGCTGGATCAACCCAAAATTGCCAGGTTAAGGCAAGCAGGGGGGAGACTAAGAATTTTTTCACCTCATCAACCCGTTAAAGTTGCTTTGGTGAAGTACTAGTCTGAGAATACATTTCCCATCAGCCACCACAAATGATTACTCTGTTGGAATTTGCGTTCCTTCTTTTGGACACGCTGTTTTCTGGCGTAGTGGTCATTTGTGGATTTCGGTTAAAGTCCAACATCACAAAAGTTAAAAAATCAATACATTTTATATATTTAACGCAAACAACTGGTGATGATACTATTGACCACGGTGTTTTCTATCCACTAGGAGAAAAAATGAGTAATAAAAATAACCTCCTTCGCAATGTTTTGGTTGGTGCAGGTGTTGCTGCTGTTGGTGCAATTGGAACTAAAGCAGCAGTAGATTATTTTCGTAACCGGGGACAAGAAGAAGTCGTTGATGAAAACCAACCAGATGCTGAACCAACATCTTCAAAAGAAGTTGCTTATGCAACTGTAGAACAAAACTCTGTTCAAGAGTTCCTTGATAGAAGCTTTGGTAATCCTGGTCGTTATGTCCCCAACCGTCCGCCTAAGGTATTTGATTATCAAGGCAAACAATATATGGTGATTTGGGCATACGACAATCAGCAGAAAAAAAATCAAATGTTGGCTTTCATGTATACAGATCAAGGTCGTAAAATGATTGCCAGTGTTGGATATACAAATCAAAAAACTGATTACAATATCAACCTTCAAGGCACACCTTTTGCAGTGGAAGTAAATAATCAGAAACTGACATCTGGGAAGTCAGAAACTGGTGGAACAAGCGAAGTTGACTTTGTTCTAACTGCTGCTTAGTTGATAGTGATTTGATGAGAATATTTTGACTTTTCATGGTGGTTCCAACAACCACCTTTTAATTTAATTTTAGTTAAACACGTCAATCTTAGTGTTCTCGTCCGCCTAGGACTGTAAGTCCCAGGCTAACAGCCTAAGTCCATTAAAATGGACTAACAAATGCATCGCCAAAGCTTGTCTCATGGAAATGAGACGCTAGACAGTTTTTATAGCCAAAATTCTTATTTGTAAGTGCTTGTCTGTGTATGGCTACTTTTGCAGCGATTACTCCCACAGGATAGACGGGAATCAAAGGCTTTCCCCACTAGACCTCTCCAAAAATGGCTATTAAACCAATACCCCACGCTTGCACTAAAAATCATTTTTGGAGAAATCTACTTCCTAAGTAGTGGTTGCTTGCTGAATCGAACCGCCAATGTCGTTGCGAAGACAAATATGTCAGGATCATAAATGTTTATTTCAGGGAATTGGATCAGCTTTGGCAAAATTTCTGGATTGCTAATCTCACCCAAAGCTTCTGCCGCCTTCTTTCTCACGTCCGAGTGTGAGTCATTGAGGGCAGCAATTAAAGTTTCCACTGCTTGAAGTTCATCACTGTCTTGCTCGTCGTATTGGATATAAATTTCTTTCCCATCAGCACCAAGGATTGTTATGATTGTTTCAGACATTTATATCGTTTTTTTACGTATTTTTATTTAGGATATTCTGGAAGCAAAAGATAATATAGCCGTTGCCAGGTAGATTAGCACATGAACTCATGAAAAAATATGGAGATTACGAGACTTTCAAACTTCTTGACGAGTTAAGTATTTCTTCACTGTTAAGCGTTCCCTACGTCCTAATAGAGTTGGCTAGAGCAATAACATAAAAATTAATAAAACTTATTTTTAGTAAGCAAGTTTTTTAAGCCAGTCTACCGTTAGACGGAAATGTAGAACTTCACTCTCAAGAAAGAGCAATTCAAGTAGTGTTATTCGGTACATTTTTGTCAATAGAATAAATTTTTGCAAAAGTATGGCGCGAATCTAATGTAAAAACGCGCTAGGCAAGGGCGTATATTGATCTATGTTGCCTTGAAATTTTTGCAAGGCGTTTTATCTAAGTCACGCAGGAGAGGAATAGTATGGACTCGTCAAAAAACACTGAAGAATCAGCAAAGAACACTGCCGAATCAGCAAAGGAAACTGCACAATCAGCGAAAGAAACCGCGCAATCAGCAGCCAAGGATACTGCAGAATCTGTAAAAAATACTGCACAATCAGCGAAAGAAACTGCGCAATCAGCAGCCAAGGACACTACAGAATCAGTCAAGCAAACCGCACAATCAGCTAAGGATAATGTTGAATCAGCAGCGAAGAACACTGTTGAATCAGCGAAAAATGCTGTGGATAATCTACTGGGCGATATCATTCCAGAACAGCCACCAATTGAGCCAGTGTCTGATGCTCATGTCCTTAAGTCTCGTCTGGAATGGGGTGAACCTGCTTTGACAATTCTAGACGTGCGCGATCGCAATACCTACAACCAAGGTCACATCATGGGCGCAATGCCTTTTCCAGTTGATACATTGGTAGATCGAGCCAAATCATCTTTGGATAAAGCCCGTGATATCTATGTTTACGGTGATAGCGATGAACAAGCTTCTCAAGCTGCACAATCATTGAAAAGTGCAGGCTTTGAACACGTCTCCCAACTCAAAGGTGGTCTGGCGGCTTGGAAGGAAATTGGCGGTCCTACAGAGGGTATTGTAGAATCACAAACTCCGGCTGGTGCAGATGACTACAATGTTGTTGATCGTTTGAAAGATCACGCAGAAAAACAGCAATAAAGATGTTTACTCATTAGTATGTTTGTCCTTCGTTATTGACTTTTGACCTAACGGTAAAGTCACTTGTTTGCGCCAGCGTTACCTTTAAAGCAGTACTGGCGCAGACAAGGCACAAATGTGATTAATGTTCAAACAAATCCTTGAATTGCAACAAATCCAAAGAAACTATTGTCGGTAAACATCGAAAGCATTCTTCAGCAAGTTCTAAGCGTTCTTCTCGTTTGAGCATATCAACGAGTTTCTGCTGTACACTGACTAGGTAACGTACATCGTTGGCGGCGTAACTCAGTTGTGCATCAGATAAATTAGCAGCGTTTCCCCAGTCAGAACTTTGAGCGCTTTTATCCAACTCCACCCGTTCCAACTCTTGCACTACATCCTTGAGTCCATGACGTTGTGTGTAGGTACGAGCTAACTTACTGGCAATCTTAGTACAGAAAACAGGATTAACGTGAATGCCCAAATTGTAACGCAGCGTGGCAATGTCAAAGCGCGCAAAGTGAAAGACCTTAAGGATATTCGCGGCTTCTAAGAGTTTTTTTAAGTTGGGAGCATCAGTTTGACCTTTTGCAATACGAATTGCACTCACTTTACCTTCACTGTTGCACAGCTGAACCAGACACAGGCGATCGCGTTGTGGTAACAATCCCATTGTTTCGGTATCTACAGCAATAACATCAGCCTGTAGATAGTGGGAGAGTGCATCATCACTAAGGTCGCGATCGCAAACCTGAAAATCTTCCATGAATGAGATTTCGTTTGGTTAAATACCTATATTATCTATATTCATGGCTTCTTGAGGAGCTTCTAACCTCCTCCTATTCCAGGTTATAGAACTTTGACCATTTTGAATAGTGAGCGCTTAAACACTCACTATGAACAGATTTTTATCATTATCTAGTACTACGAAGGAAAATTTGCGTAAGATAAACTTTACCTTGGCTATTAGTCGCCACACCAATTCCAGTCATATTGTAATTACCTTTGATGTTAGCAAGATGTCCGGAACTGTGAAGCCAACCAGTTACAGCTTCCTCAGCGGGATCGCTGTATCCTAAGTTAAAGGCAAGGTTTTCTCCTGCACTTCTACAGCGAATAGGAATAGCACCAACCCTCCTTCTAAATCCCTGATGACTAAACGGAACTTTACCGTTAGCCATGCTTAAACTGTGAAGTCTTGCTTGCCGCGATATTTTGGCATTTAGCACCAGCTTCGGCAAACCCTTAGAAGCTCGATATCGATTAATTTGGTCAAAAACTGACCTTTCTAAATCAGTCGATTTAGCAGTTACAGGTGGCGTCAATCGAGGTGAGGACATTGACAATACCTGCTTCTGGTCTGATTTCTTTGGTAAGGTTTGACCTCGTATGTAAGCGGAAGACATTCCACTAGCAAGGACAAGCGTACTTAAAGCAATGCCAAAAGCAGTTTGTCGTAACATGGAGAATTATGTAGTATGTAAAGTTGTAAGACGCAGAACTTATTTTTTTGTTTCTTCATATACCCGTATACTTGTTTGTATTCAGGAAGTTAGGAAATGATGGCATATCATAACTAGAAGCGTCAAGAGTCTTTCATAACAATCATAAGAGAGCTAAGTTTTTATAAAAATGATACAGAAGTTACCGTATTTCTTTGCATAGCCATCGAGACTGTGACAGCATACATCAAACCACATTCTACGGTATCGCCCTAATCGCTGTTTCTAATCCAGCAACAGCACTCGTGAGGGTTTTAAAGACATACTGAGCGTTAAAACGTCCTTGTATATCAGGAAGTTGAGTTGTTGATTTCAAGCCACAGGGTAGGGGAATCGTAGTCACAGGACAAGCTAAAATAACAGAACGACCATCATTATATAAACTCTTTTTCCTCTTTGTCTCTTGGTTGTGTGCGGTTCATTCAATTTAGTCTTATGTCATCATCAAATCGCAAATCCTCTGAAAACCGTCTTGTCTACCGGGAATTTGGCAACGATAACTCCGCCGCCCTACAAAGACCAATGTCTGCTGCCCTAGAAAGACCAATCGAGGAACTACCCCCTCAACAGCAAAATCTGCGCGTGCAAGCTACTCGCGCCGGACGCAAAGGCAAGACTGTCACTGTCATTACTGGCTTTCAATCCAAACCAGAAACCTTACAAGCCTTACTGAAGCAATTGAAAGCTCAATGCGGTACAGGTGGTACAGTTAAAGACAACGAAATAGAAATTCAAGGCGACCATAAGCAGAAAATACTAGAGATTGTAACCAAGCTAGGTTATAAAGCTAAAATTAGCGGTGGTTAATCTGTTGTGTTTATCGAACTTCAGAAATATGTTGTTTTAGTACAGAAATGTTATGTTGGAAAAATATAAAAATCCTGCTCGTTTTGATATTAATAGGAGGAAACAATGGATTTAGTTAGGTTACTGTGTGCTATTTTTGTTCCGCCTTTAGGAGTATTTTTGCAAGTGGGTTTGGGTACAGACTTCTGGATTAATATACTTTTGACACTTTTTGGTTATATTCCTGGAATTATTCACGCTGTGTGGGTAATTGCTAGAAAATAAAAATAAACTTAACAAAGTGAGAAAAAAAAAAGAACAAAGAAAACTAGATAAATAAGCCAAAAAATTTTGGAAGTGAACATTTAGGTTTGATTGTTTAGGGTGGGCATTGCTCACCCATATTGTTTTTGTTTTGTTGTTAGGAAAAAGTCTTTTTAGTAAACGCTGCGAAAATTCATCAAAGGGTCTTTTCATAAAAGGTATTCGCCCAGTTTCGATAAATTTAACCTATAAAGTGGGTGCAAAACAATGACAGCAAGCTCTCCAAGAAAAGACCTTCACGAAGAGAACCGTTTATCTTGGAATGAAGCTACCAAGGCACATAATAGCCATAAAGGCGATCAAGCTAAGTTTTTTCGGGAGGGGGGAAGCACCCTTTTTCGAGAAGAGAAAGAACTTTTAGGAGATATTACCGGCTTATCCTTGGTTCATCTTCAGTGCAACGCAGGACAAGATACCTTGAGTTTGGCGCGACTTGGTGCTTTTGTGACTGGTGTAGATATAAGTGACGAAGCAATTACCTTTGCTCAAAAACTCTCAGAAGAATCTGGAATTCCAGCTACCTTTCATCGCGCAGATGTATTTGATTGGTTGCAAGAAACAGCAAGGCGAGGCGAGCAATTTGATATTGTCTTCTCGTCTTATGGTGCAGTTTGTTGGATATCTAATCTGAACCTTTGGGCAAAAGGAATTGCAGACGTTCTCAAATCAGGTGGACGCTTTGTTTTGGTCGATTTCCATCCTGTAGCTATGATGTTTGATGTGGATTGGAGTCACAAGTTTTCTTACTTCAGCGAAGGAAAGCATCTGACTTGGGAAGATGGAATAAGTGATTACGTAGCTTCATCCATTGCCATAACGCCCCCCCTGTAATTGAGCAATCATAAAGTGAGCAACGTCTGTGGCTGTGGCACTCATACCAGCGCTGGGAACACTCTTGGCACACGTGAAGGGGCTTTGTATATATGCATTCTTTCTGTAGCTATAGCCCACGGCTAAATCAGGTGCAAGTGCAGTTGGTAAGGGCTGCTGAAAACTGCTGTGGCCCATATCTAATGGCTTGAGGATATTTTGGTTGATGTATTCGGTGAATGAAACTTTAGACAGCACTTCTACCAAGTAGCCTGCTAATGCTATCCCTACATCGCCGTAGACATACAGTTCGCCCGGTTGTCGAACTCGCTTGGGCAGGTTTTTACTCAAAAATTCCTCTAAGGATGGCAGTTGAGACTGACAGCGAGTCGCAGCCCCAATCGACCATCCTACATTAAACCCATCTGTGTGAGTCAACAGATGGGCAGAGGTAATAGGTTTAAACTGATTGTTCTGAGTGTGAAATTGCTTGAGATAGTGGTCAATATCCTCGTTTAAGTTGAGTTTGCCTTGTTCAGCTAGTTGCATTACGGCTGTGGCTGTGAACACTTTGGAAACAGATCCAAGACGGAATAGAGTTTTGTCTGGAATCACAGGTGTTTTCTGCTCTAGATTGGCATAGCCATAGCCTTTAGAGAAGAAGATTTTGCCATCTTTGACTAGAACAAACACTGCACCAGGAATATTCCCATCTTTCAATTGGAGGAAGAATTTATCAGTAAAGGCTTCTAACTCTTTAGGTTCAGTTGGACCTTGCTGCGAAATAGATACAGGTGCAGGGTTGTTTAGTTTGGTCAAGCTTTCCTGGGCAAAGCAGGGAAGTCCAGAAAAAAGAAAAACTAGGATAGACAGAATTGTCAAGCAGATAAGTTTAAAGGGAATACACACTCTTAGTTTCACTGACTACAAGTGTCATAGTGGATACATTTGTACAATAAAATTTTCATGACATTCTCATCAGTACAGGACAAAAAATTCTCAAAATATAACTTTGTTTCTGACCTTAACCAGTCAAGGATAGATTACGTATGTAAAATAAACGAAGTCAGTCTGAAGTTGTTGTGCTGCTTCAGTTATCGGTAAGTAGGAATAACTCATGCAAGACCCTAAACAACAAAGAAACCCTCGTTATTCCATGAACTTGGAACAGAGAAAAACTTGGTATTCTCCTGTCGCTGATGTCTACTATAAAGCAAGAGCACCTTATTCTCAAAAACTGATTAATCGTGCTGTGACTCTAGCTCAACTTTCTTCAGATGCAACGATTCTTGAAGTCGGCTGTGGCCCGGGGAACGCAACAGTCTGTTTTGCTCAATTGGGTTTTTGTATGATTTGTCTTGAGCCAAACCAAGATTTCTATTATTTAGCACAACGCAATTGTGCGCCATATTCAAAAGTTGAGATTTGCAATACTTCATTTGAAGAGTGGGAATTGGAAGCTAAGAAGTTCAACGCTGTTTTGTCAGCCAATGCTTTTCACTGGATACCGCCAGAGATTGGATATTCCAAAGCGGCTGAGGCATTACAAGACAACGGTAGTCTGATCTTGTTATGGAACATGACACCCGAACCTCGATACGAAGTGTACCAAGCCATTGAGGAGGTTTATCAAGCGTATGCTCCTTCACTTGCGCATTATGAAGGTGCAGAAACTCAAGCGGATATTTTGAGAAGTTTTGGACAAAACATTCTGAACTCAGGTTATTTTAGAGATTTGGTGTCTGAGCAGATAGCGTGTGAAGTTACATATAGTATCGATAATTTTCTTAATCTTCTAAGTACTCTGCGATCGCTTGATCCGCAGACAAAGGATTTGCTATTTAAAAGGTTGAGGGAAAAATTGGAGGACTTTGGAGAGAATATTCAACTCTCATATCTCTGTGCGGTTCAGATTGCCCGAAAAGACAGATGATATCAAATCCGGTAGCATCTGAATGATTAAAAAACTGTAGAAGCGCAGAGGCGCAGAGGAAGCACAAGGAGAAATAATTCCGAATCGCTTACAAAAAATGAAGAATTTCACGAACCTTACCCCTACCCTCTTGGATGTTGCACAGAGGATATGGGTGAGGTAAGGGCAGGAATTACAGTAATGAATCCAAAGCTGTTAAGGTAGTTTGCGATTTGCCAAATACTCGTACATCTGCCAGCGTGCATCTACCTCGGCTTGCGCTTCTTCCAACAGGCGCTTGGCAAGGGCAGGTTTACTCTTAGTGAGCATTTTGAAGCGATTCTCTTGGTACATCGACTGATCTACTGATTGCTTGGGCTGACGCATATCCAATTGCAAAGGATTCTTACCCTCTTTGCGTAAGTCAGGATTATATCGATACAGCAACCAACGACCTGCTTCTACCAAAGCTTTCTGATGATTCATTGCTGTAGTCATGTTGATACCATGAGCAATGCAGTGGCTATAGGCAATAATCAGTGATGGTCCGTCATAAGCTTCTGCTTCCAGAAATGCCTTGAGAGTATGTTCATCTCGTGCACCAAGCGCTACACTTGCTACGTAAACATGACCGTATGTCATGGCAATTAGTCCCAAGTCCTTCTTACCTGCTGGCTTGCCACTCGAGGCAAACTTAGCAACTGCTGCTCGTGGAGTTGCTTTGGAAGACTGACCACCCGTGTTAGAATAAACTTCGGTATCCATGACCAAGATGTTGACATTGCGACCACTTGCAATTACATGGTCGATTCCACCAAAGTCGATGTCATATGCCCAACCGTCACCGCCGACGATCCAAACACTTTTCCTAACAAGGTAATCAGCTATTGACTTAAGATTTTGAACCGCTGATGGACGAGGCAGTGCGTTGGGCGCGTTTCCCGACTTGAAGCACCTGCCGTGCTGATGAACGCGGACATTTGTCTGTTTCATCTGCGTGTGTCCGTTTATATCTGCGGTTATAATTTGAGGTCTAAGATTTTGAACCGCCGATGGACGCTTTTGGAGGTTGACATTTGTCTGTTCTGTCTGTGTGTATCCGCGTGCGTCTGCGGTTATAATTTGAGATTTTAAACTTTCGATCGCAAAACTCTCTGCGTTCTGGTGTTCCTGCGTCTTTGCGTTTTGTTCACTCTCCAGCAGCTGATCTAACTTTTGTTTTAGCAACTTAACGTGTTCGCGTTGTTCGTAGATATCTGCTTCGGTTTTTTGCTCTTGGTTAAGGATAGATTGAACGAGGTTATCATCTCCTATTTCATCGCTCAATTTTTGCAGAAGTTCAGTGGCAAATTCGGCGTGCTTATCTAGGGAGAGGCGGAAACCAAAGCCAAATTCAGCGTTGTCTTCAAACAAACTATTAGACCATGCAGGACCTTTTCCTTCGGCGTTCGTTGTCCAAGGAGTTGTCGGTAGGTTTCCACCGTAGATTGAAGAACAACCTGTGGCGTTGGCAATAACTGCGCGATCGCCAAACAATTGTGTCAGCAATTTTAGGTAAGGCGTCTCGCCACAACCACCACAAGCACCAGAAAATTCAAACAATGGTTCTTGCAGTTGTTGTTGGCGAACCTGATGTAATTTCAGTTGCCGACGGTCAGGATTTGGCAGACTTAAGAAGAAATTCCAGTTTTCACGTTCTTGTTCCCGCAAAGGTAACTGCGCTTCCATATAAATTGCTTTGCGTTCTGGCAAAGATTTATTTTTGGCAGGGCAAACATCTACACAGATAGCACATCCTGTACAGTCTTCTGGGGCAACTTGAATCGTAAACTTCTGTCCCGCAAAATCCTTATCTCTAGCGCTGATTGATTTAAAAGTTGTTGGGGCGTTAGTTAATTCACCCGCTTCATAAGCCTTACCCCGAATCACACCATGAGGACAAACGATGACACACTTGCTGCACTGTACGCAGACATCAGGGTCCCAAACAGGAATTTCTTCTGCTACATTGCGTTTTTCCCATTTTGCGGTCCCTGTGGGAAAAGTTCCATCTACAGGGAACGCACTCACGGGCAATTCATCTCCCTGCCATGCCATGATTTTGCCGAGAACTTCTCGCATAAATTCTGGTGGACTAACGGGGAGTGAGGGATAGGGAGATGGAGGAGATGGGGGTGATGGGGGAGGTGGGGGGGGTGGGGGTGATGACGGAGATGGGGATGATGAGGAAGTCATCTGTTTGATCTCTACTTCGACTTTATGCAAATTTTCCAAAGTTCTGTCTACAGCTTCTAAGTTCATGCGGACGACTTCCGCGCCTTTCTTTCCGTAAGTTTTTTCAATGGCTTGCTTGATTTTGGCGATCGCTTCTTCTTGTGGTAAGACGCCTGCTAAGGCAAAAAAGCATACCTGCATGATTGTGTTAATCCGTCCTCCCATCCCACTTTCGCGAGCAACCTGATTCGCATCAATGATATAGAACTTCAGTTGCTTGCGAGTAATTTGCTGTTGTACTTCCACTGGAAGATGTTCCCAAACAGTATCAGCATCATAAGGACTGTTCAGCAGGAATGTTCCTCCAACAACAGCGGCTTTTAGGACATCAATGCGTTCTAAAAAAGTCCACTGATGACAACCAATAAAGTTGGCTTTGTCAATCAGGTAAGTTGAGCGAATTGGTTGTGGACCAAAACGCAGGTGCGACACGGTCATTGAACCAGATTTTTTGGAATCGTAAACAAAGTAACCTTGAGCGTAGTTATCAGTTTGTTCACCAATAATCTTGATTGAGTTTTTGTTTGCGCCGACTGTACCATCGGAACCCAATCCGTAGAACATTGCTCGCACGACGTTATCTGGTTCAATAGAAAAGTCGGCGTCAAATGGTAAAGACGTGTGACTAACGTCGTCGTTAATACCGATGGTAAAGTGATTTTTTGGTTTTGCCTGAGTCAAGCTTTCAAAAACTGCCTGCACCATCGCTGGGGTAAATTCTTTGGAAGAAAGACCGTAACGACCACCGATAATTCTCGGAGTAGAAAGTCTTCCACTCCCCCTTTCTCTATCTAACCACTCCTCGTGAATAGCAGTGACAACATCTAAATAAAGGGGTTCACCTGCACTACCAGGTTCTTTGGTGCGATCTAGGACTGCTATTGCTTTGACACTAGCAGGTAAAACTTCTACAAAGCGTTTGACGTCAAAAGGACGGAATAGCCTAACTTTGACAACACCAACTTTTTTTCCACGGGCAATGAAGTTATCTACGGTTTCATGCACTGTTTCACAGCCGGAACCCATGATCACGATAACTTCTTCAGCATCAGGGGCACCGTGGTATTCAAAGATGCGGTAATATCGTCCTGTGAGTTCCCCGAATTTATCCATTGCTTGTTGGACAATGTCGGGACAAACGTTGTAATAAGGATTAATGCTTTCGCGGGATTGAAAGTAAACATCGGGGTTTTGGGCGGTTCCCCGCAAGACTGGATGATCTGGGGTTAAAGCGCGATCGCGATGAGCAAATACCAGTTCCTCATCAATCAGCGCCTGAAGATCGCTGTCTTCCAGGAGTTGAACTTTTTGAATTTCATGAGAGGTGCGGAAGCCGTCAAAGAAGTGCATAAATGACACTCGTGCCTGAAGGGTGACAGCTTGAGCGATCAGAGCAAAGTCCTGACTTTCCTGTACTGAAGCGGAACACAACAAGGCAAAGCCAGTCGCACGCGCAGCCATCACGTCACTATGATCGCCAAAAATTGACAGGGCGTGGGTTGCCAAAGACCGTGCAGCAACGTGAATAACGGCACTGGTGAGTTCACCTGCTATTTTGTACAGGTTGGGAATCATCAACAGCAATCCCTGGGATGATGTGAAGGTTGTCGTGAGACTACCTGTTTGCAATGCCCCATGCACCGCAGCCGCTGCCCCACCTTCACTCTGCATTGCCACCACTCTTGGAACAGTACCCCATACATTGGGACGTTCTTCACTCGACCAGGTATCTGCCCATTCACCCATTGATGATGAGGGGGTGATAGGATAAATGGCAATCACTTCATTTAGGCGGTAAGCAACACGGGCAACAGCCTCATTTCCATCTATTGTTGCAAAGGTTTTTTTCATGATTTCTCCTCTCCTCTGAGATTGCCGCCTGCTGGAATTGCGGTCATCTATTCCTACCTAGTGATGCAAGTTTCGTTTTCTTCTTGAGCGATTAGTAGTACAGATTATGAGCAGCCGAAGCCGGAGGGTGCAAGATATCAGGTATCAAATACATAATTAGCTGTTACACTGTTTAGCTCACTTCATCGAAATGTAATGAGCCTAAAACTTATGACTTGCTGGAGATAAAATAAACTGTGTAGTTGCTACCCGTGAAGTCATTTTTTAGATCAATATTTTTTCATGCTAAGTTATCTCGTTGACTGACTACATTTCGCTCTTTTTTTGAAGGAACACTAATCTTGCTTTTTTAGTATTGCATCACATCATTTTTGTTTTTTTCTGTTAATTACTGATGTACTCAAACAAAAAAGGCTCGAATCTCTAAGGATTTTAGAAAATTAAGTCTTTTTATGGGGGTATAGGTTCGAGAATTTCATCAGAACTTTTATAGGGCAAATTGGAGTATAATTAATAATACAATTAGGGTATAAAATAAATATTTCATTGAATTCACAATTATCATTACAAGCAGAAATTCTTCTCTCTGACAAAAACCAGTACAACTTGTTTCACTCTACACCTAAGAATCTGATAATTTTCAGTCCTTTGTTGGCTTATCGATGCGTTTTTAGTCTCTTGTGCAATCGCGCCAGGTAAGCCTTCCTCTGGGAGCGTCGCCCGATCACTTCACAGGTGCTGTTGCCAGGAGAGGCGCTCATGACAATTTATCACAATATGAATGAATAAGTTTTGTTAAAGATCCAAAATTTCATCTTGATTTCATAGTGGTCTGTCATTCTAGTTAAATAAAGGTTCGTGCAAACGATGAATCTGCAATCTAATTGAATAATTGATTCATTGAACAGACAAGATGAAAAAAACACTGATTTCTGCTGCGGCATTTGCTCTGGCTAGCGCAGCTTTAATTTATGCTGGCTATGCAACTACTAAAACAGATAAAAACAGGGTTTCTAATGTTAATGATGCAGCAGTCACGATCAGTTTCACAAGTTTATTATTTTTGTACACAATTAATATGAATCACCTTGCCAAATCTTCAGCTTTCGAGAATGTTGTTAACTCTCAACAAAAAAATCATAGTACATGGAAAAAATTTGCGGCTGCTGATGTTACCCAGGCAATAGGAAATGTGCCTATTGTACAACTCAGAAACATCTGCCGTGTCGGTGTTACATCAGAATGTTTCTTGAAGCTAGAAAGCTGCAATCCTGGAGGGTCAATTAAGGAGAAAAATGCGATTTACCTCGTCACGCGTGCGGAAGAGGAAGGGCTACTTGTGCCTGGTGGTACAATTATCGAATCAAGTTCGGGCAATTTCGGCGTTGGTCTTGCTATGGTAGGAGCAGCACGAGGGTATCGAGTCATTATTGTAGTCGATGCAAAAACTGCTTCACCGTTTCGACGAATGATTCAAGCATACGGTGCTGAACTTGTAGATGTACCTCTTCACGAGGCAGACGAATCAGGCTCGATGCAAAAAGCCCGAATGAAACGAGCAAAGAAGCTTGCAGCAACTATTCCTCATGCTTGGTATCCATGTCAGCATTTGAATCCTTTGAATCCGGAGGCACATTCACACTATACTGCGCGTGAGATTGAAGCCTACTTTTCTTCAGATCTCGATGCCGTAGTGGTCGGTATTAGTACTGCTGGACAAATAATGGGAATTGCTCGCTATCTTCTGCCCCGCTTTCCGCATCTGCAAGTTGTTGGCGTTGATGTGGAGGGGTCGGTCATTATGGGAACACCATCAAAACCATACAAGATGACGGGTATTGGCTTATCGTTCTTTCCACCGAATCTCGACCTTTCGCTGTTAACTCGTGCGTATGTGATACCTGAGGCGATCGCCTACTCAGTCTGTCATGCACTTGCACGTCGCGAGGGATTGCTTCTGGGTGCGTCAACTGGGGCAATTGTTGCTGGTGGCTTGCATCTTGCACGTGAACTTGGTCCTGGTGCCCGTATTCTTATGATCAATCCAGACCGAGGGGATCGATATTTGGAGACAGTGTACGATTCCAATTGGCTCTCCCATCACGGATTTGCGCTTATCGAGGGGGAGCATCTTGATCATGCAATCGCTTCACTAAGTCCCTTGTATTTCTAGTACCATCACGGATAGCGCTGAGAAATATTATGAACACCCCACCCCACATTGAAGAAGGTAAGAACGCACTTCAGGAGCGATCGCTTCTGATGCTACTCACCCAGTTTATTCCACTTTCCCTGTCCGATGTGGCTATGACCCTCGGCGATCCGCTTCAGACAGCTGCACTCAGTCGCCTTGCATTCCCGCAGGAGACGTTAGCAGGAGTAGGAATTGTCAAAGCGGTTGCTGTATTTCTGGAAAGCCCAATTATTATGATTCTTCATGCCTCAACGGCGCTTGGGAGCTATGCCATGTCTCGGCGTGCGCTTTGGCAGTTTACGGTATTTGCGGGACTCTGTCTAAGTGGTATCTTTCTTATACTCACATGGGAGCCTTTATATAACTGGCTTCTTCTTGACGTATTTGGAGTCAGCACTTTCATCGCCACACGAGGCAGAACTCCTTTTCTTTTGATGTTTCTTTGGCCGTTCGTGATTGCTTGGCGACGGTTTTTTCAAGGACTGCTTATCCGTGCTCGAAAAAGCGCTCCCGTAGGATGGGCAAGTGTTGCACGATTTATTTGGGTCATTGTAGCGCTGTCAGTGGGAGTGAGTCTCAAATGTGATGGGGCACTCCTTGCAGGTGTCACTTTGATGGGAGCAATACTCATTGAAGCGGTACTAGTCACATGGTTTTGTTCGCGTCTCGGCATTACCTCTATTCTTGACCAGCACATACACCATGAGACTACAAAGTTTCCTAAAACCTTTCGAGGTGTCACATCTTACTATCTTCCCCTTGCCTCAACAATGCTTCTTCTCTGGGGTTCGAGGGCGATACTCTTGAGTCTTGTTGCTCGATCATTCGATGGAAGTCTTGCACTCGCTGTGTGGCCCGCTGCTTGGGGATTGGTTCTTTCTATTGCGAATGGCACACGAATGGTTCAACAAGTGGTGATTTCTTCGTATGAAGAGACTTCAAAGCGGACACTTATTACCTTTGTAATTATTGTCGGTTTGGGTTTTACCTCAATACCGTTTTTTCTGGGATTTACGGACAAAGGATTCTCACTTCTTCGTCAGTTTTTCGGAGATAATCCAACTCTTGTGGAAGCAGCACGTCCGGTTGTACAAATTCTCTCGTGCTTCCCCTTTCTCCTGGCGCTCCAAAATACTTTCCAAGGACTTCTTATTCACTGGGCAAAGAACTGGTTCATTAATCTTGCAACAATCATTGCCGCATCTTTCACCTTGATAGTATGTGGAAGTCTCATTTTCGCTGGACATAGCGGAGCTACTTCAGCAGCGTATGGAATGATTGCGGGAATTATAGGTGAAATTTTGGTGCTTCTTTTCGCACTTCAACATAGATAGTGATTATTATTCTTTGAAATGTAATATTTTATTTTTTGCAAGTTCCTGACTGCAAATGAATTTTATGTGAAGTACCGCTGTCAATCCCCATCCTACTTTCGATTGAAGATGGGGACTTCCGCGAATTAGTTAAAAAACTTTTAGAAGTCGCAATTGCTACAAATTTACCTACTTTTTAGAAAAATCTGCTTCAACCATCGCTCCATTCCCAATTAAGACATTTCGCTGCTGATGGGCAGGGTTACGGTGAATGTTGTCCCAACATTAATTTCGCTTTTTACCGTAACTGTTCCGCCATGTCGCTCAACTAACTGTTTAACAATCGCCAGTCCTAGTCCAGTTCCAGAAATATTGCCGACGTTACTAGCACGATAAAAGGATTCAAACAGTCGTTGTTGATCTTTTGGAGTGATACCGATCCCCTCATCCTGCACTTGAAATATCACAGCTTGCGATTGACATTGCACTCTCAGTTCAACGCTGCTGTCGGGTGCTGAGTATTTGATAGCATTAGACAGTAGATTGGTCAAAACGTGCCGCACTAAAGCTTCATTCATATAAACTGTGACACATTCATCCTCGCAATTGAAATTAATCGTGTGACCAGTGGATGTGCTGAATTTGATTTCTTCGATTAGCTTCTGGCACAAAGGCGAAATAGCTAGCCCAACAGGATGAGACGTTAGGCGATTGGCTTCAGATTTGCTCAAGGTCAAAACATCATCCAGCAGGGCAATCATGCGGCGAACTGCAGCTTGGATACGTTGAAAAAAGTCCGCTCTTTTTTCTTGAGATAGTTTGTCTTGTTCTAGCAAACGAGTGAAACCAGCAATTGTATTTAGTGGATTGCGAAATTCATGAGAAACCATTGAGATAAAGCGCGATTTTTGTTCTCTAAGTTCGCGTTCTTGCTTGAGTGCAGTCTCAAGCCTGTAGTGAAAGCCGCCGCGATCGCAGCAGCATTTCAATTCGTGCCTGCAACTCTAGCTTTTCGATTGGTTTTGCAATCAGCTCATCAATACTTTGCCACAAATGCCGTGTCAATAGTTTGACATCAGAGCGGATTGTAATCAGCAAAAACGGCAGAAAAACGGGTTGCTCTTTGTGTTTTCTGGCTTGCACCCACTCCCAGAGGTGATCCAGTGCTGGACCATCAAGAATGCATAAGTCAAATGGCTCATCTAAAAGTGGCATGGCTTTTCCTGCCTGCACCAGTGAGTCTGGAACCACTACTTTGTAAGATATTCCCAGCCACTCTGCCAGCAGACGACGATTCTCAGATTGCTCTACAAAAATTAAAATTACACTCATCGCTGTTATACCTTGCTAACTGGGATACGCAAATAACGTAGTCAAGCGTAGTTAAATAGCGTTAATTGCTCGTAATTCGCTCTCTTATTGACCTTACTCGTACGTTTTCTTTTAGGTTCTAGAGTCTTGGGCTTATCCGTGCCCGTTATCGCTTCAAACACTTTGTCCCAAGTGGGAGCAAGAGCGTCTAGAAACTTCTGAGTTCTTTCTGAGATGTTGCATAAACTTCAGTGTAACCACGGTCACAGCCAATAGTCTTACCTTCTGTCTTCTTGCTGGCTTTCTCAATATCAGTCGTGTAGTGAATTTCCCACCTACCGTTGCGCTTAATCAAGCGCAGTTGGCATTTTACGGTATAGGGGAGAGTAGTAGGAATTTTTAAAGTTTTTCCGTTCTTTAAACCACCAAACCTAAGCCAAACAACGTTGCCAGAATCTATTTGAGTATCAAAAGCCTTGAGAATGATCTGATTACTGACTTTGGTATGTCCGCGATACCAAAACTTTGTGATCAAAGTGCAAAGGGCAGGGTGTACCATCCATTCTCGACTCTCTAGAGTGAGTTGCAGCACTCCTTTTTTAGACTGAAATGACTGATAACGTTGCCCTAAAGCTTTCATGACTTTCTCTATACAAGCTGCTTGTACCAGATGGATGTCATCGATAACGTCGTATAGTGTTGCTTCCCAAAGTTTTGTAGGCATCTGGTACTTGTCTTTACTTGCCCTTAGCTGTTTGTCAATATCAAACTTGGAAACTCCCCAAGCTTTCAATGAGCCAAACTCGTTCCATAGATCACAACGCAGTTTACCAAGTCGAAGCGCAATAGTATCAAGTTCTTCAGACTTCCATTTATTTAATTTTGCAGTGCCAACAATGGCTATTCTTGTTACGGTTATCTGATTTTTCACTTTGCGTTTCATAGTCTCGACTCACTACGATCTTTCGATTCTACTCATATTGACTCACATTGACTACGATTTTTCTCCGGAATATCAGAAATATTCTGCTCCTCTTCGATCTTCTTTTTGTAAGCGCGAAGGAAGTAAAGTTTGGAACTGAAGCAATGCATGATTGACATAAAGTCTTGCATTAATTCCTCGTGGGAAGAAAGTTTAGCGTTATTGATTACGGTGATCTTGCAGTCGTGAAGATTGCAGAACCACTCGACAAACTCAAAACCAAAACGACAGAGCCTGTCCTTGTGCCCTACGACTATCTCAGAGATTTCGTTGTTTGAGACTTCGGTCATCAGCTTGGTAAAGTTTTTCCGTTTCCAGTTCATTCCACTGGCAACATCTTTAACAACGCGGCATCCAGGATAGGTTTTACCAAGGTAATCTATTTGGCTAGTCAATTCCTCTAACTGAGTTCTGGTGCTAACGCGAGCATAGAGAACTCTTTGTTTGTCCGATGAGATTGGCGAGGTAAAAGCAGATTCAGGATATCGTCGATGACCTCCGGGTGATCTAATACATTCTATTTTCCCCAAGTCTGCCCACTCTGCGGTTGTTTTTGGGTGATAGCCAAATTGCTCGTACACTTGCTGTGGAGTCAGGTATTTCATTGTTCTGATTGAATACGGTTGACTACAATATACTCCGTTATTTTTAGATGAGGTCAATCGGCTAAACGACACAAGCTACGAATCACGGTTTGTCCTTAAGCAATTCGGGCACCCCAGTCAACACACCTCGAAGGTGTGTGAGTGGCTCGCCGACTTTGATTCCGTAGCGACTAATTTTAAATTCGCGCAGGGTTTTCTCAAAGTCGGTCATGCGCTTTTTCAAAACGCCGATCGCCCGCCGCAGTTCACCTTGCATTTCTAAGTAACGCAAAAATATAATCGTGTCTGCCAGATAGCTAATGCCAATTTCTGTAACTCGGAATTCCCCGGTAATCGTTTCAACCTCGTTGATCAGCAGCACAGCAACACCCATATTTTGCAAATACTTGCATAGCGAATGAATATGGCTAGTCAACTCTTCCCCGCGCACCGAAAGCCGATAGCCGGACACACTATCAATCATGACAATCCGCGTTTGTTTTTGCTCTACTTCCTGACGCACCAAGTTAGCAAATTCATCGGGTGTATAATACAGCGGCTCCACTTGAACAACTGAGAGTGTCCCGCGCTGCTGCATCGCATTAACTGCAATGTTAATCCCTTCTGCGCGGCGCAGCAGCGTTTCCTTTCTTTCCTCGAAAGTGTAAATGATCGAATGTTCCCCCCGTCCGGCAGCCTCTTTCATAAACTGGAGTCCCAACGTAGTTTTACCCACGCCACTCGGACCGCTGATAATGGTAATGGTGCTGCGCTCAATTCCACCGTGCAGCAACTCGTCGATTTCTGGAATCCCAGAGGGGATCACTTCAGTAGTAAAAGCTTGTCCGTAGGTTTGTGCTATTAATCGCGGGAACAGCTGCATTCCTGTACTGGTTAGGCGAATTGCATGATTGCCGTTTTGAAAGTCACTCCCCCGAAATTTAGAAATACACAGCGTGCGCTCACTGTCGCTGAAGCTTAGATTAATTACCGCATCACTCATAAACTGTAAATCATCGTCGGGTGCTTCTTCACTGCTTTCTGAGGTGAATAGAACAGTGATGTCTTGCTCGACCAAAAATCGCAGAAACGACAGCACTTGCTTACGAAACTGAAACGTATCGGTCGCAAGGTAGCGAAACTGGGTCATCGAATCAATAAAAATGCGCTGCGGCTTGAGGGCTTCTACCTGCTGTACAATTCGACGGGTTGTCGGTTCACGTTCTACCTCAGCCGGTGAGAAAATATCGTAAGTCTGAACTTCGGCGAAAAATTCCGCTGTGGGGCTGAGGTCAAGAAAAGTAATGTTTTCTAAGTCAAATCCCAGCCCAACAGCAGTTCGCCTCAGTTGTGTGACAGATTCTCCCAAGCTAATGAACAAAACCTGTTCGCCTCTTGCTGCCCCGGTTACTAAGAAATGCATTCCCAGCGTTGTTTTGCCAGCCCCAGGTCCACCCCGGATTAAGTAGGCGCGACCTGGAACATAACCACCGTGGAGAACTTCGTCTAAACCCGAAATTCCCGAAGACAAACGATTCTCGGACATTTGCGAACAGTCTTCCTTTCCTTGTTAATAAGGGCGCAATCTTAGCATAGCGTGCTCTTTCAACTGCATAGGTTTTTACTACCAATCCGGAGTCAAAAAGTTCAGGCTTATATTATTTTGATGTAAAGTATACCGTTTTTGATGCAGAATAAACACTTTGGGAAATAAAAGCTTGATCTGCTCCACTTGCATAATCACGTGCATAGACAGCGCGAACGTATCCACTATAGTACATTTATACCAAAATAAAAAACACATCAAAAATTGAGTTTCATCTTTGATATGAAAGGTTTATTTATTATTATTTTTTATGGAAAAATATACTATTATGTATTCCGTACTTTGTTTTTGCTATTAATAAATAGTCAGGCAGTTGAAGATAAGCTAATTCACATTTGTAGCAAATATTTGATTTTTTTCATCCCGTCCATTTTTACAATTATCTATGTGATGTTGCGATATTCTTTAGTTTTTATTAGTAAATAAGATACGTTCGCCCTGGAGATTCCTCTGTTTGACAAAAGCCAGTACAACCTGTTTCACCCTACACCCAAGAACCTGATAATTTTCAGCCCTTTGTTGGCTTATCGATGCGTTTTTAGTCTCTTGTGCGATACGCCAAGGGCGTCTGCGCTCCGCACAATCGCGTATGCCTACCGGACGCGGCTTGGGCGTTGCAAGAGCGTCTGGACAGAAGATGTCCGTAAGGACTCAGCGGCTCCTTTTGGGAGCATCGCCCGATCACTTCATACTCAGATCTTGCACCTTCCCCTGAGTACGCCTTGAACTAAAGTACCCTGCACCGAAGCCCTTCGGGTATCTCCTGCACGCGTACGCTACTTTGTAAGTCCCAAAGGGACACGCTTACGCGAACGCTCGATTCGTGCGCTTGCGCTTACGCAGTCGCCTGGTGCAAGATCTCAGTTTTAACCGACTGGAATGTATATTCAGTAAGCTTTAGCTTACTTGAGTTTTAAGCCAAGAAATAAATTTCTTGGCGGATCCAAAAGCTGGTGCAAGATATGAGCATAGGTACTGTTGCCAGCAGGGGTGATCCTGACTCTTTATCACAATATGAATGAAGAATTTTTGTTAAAAAGGCAAAATTTCATCTTGATTTCATAGTGACCTGTCATTCTAGTTAAATAAAGGTTCGTGCAAAGGATGAATCTGCAATCTAATTGAATAATTGATTCATTGGACAGACAAGATGAAAAAAACACTGATTTCTGCTGCGGCATTTGCTCTGACTAGCGCAGCTTTAATTTTTGCTGGCTATGCAACTGCTAAAACAGATAACAACAGGGTTTCCAATGTTAATGATGTCAATTTTCCTCCTAATAGCTGGCGGATTGTTAAACATACCTTTCGAGTACACATTCCTGAGAATAACAATGCTCTTTCCCAGCTAATTATTGATACTCCATCCTCTGTGGCTGTTAGTAATGATATTGATGTGTTGGATAATAGTGGTCAAAAAATTAACATTAATATTTCTGTCAATGGTAGAAGAATCTTAATAGATTTTCCGGAAAAAGTGATTTCTAACACCAAGCTCTTAATTGAATTTAATAAAGTCAGACAACCAACTGTTGGTCCTGCTTCTGTTTACAGCTTTTGGGCTAAAGCCGTCGGTAACGACACAGAGATTCCCGTAGGCACAGCTCAGTTTTCCACATTTTAATTTATAAATTATCACGAAATTATCACAACAGGTGTTGAATGAAGAAAATAATCATGTATGCTGTTGCATCGGCTCTGGCTACTGTAGCCTTAATTCCTGTTAACTATGCAAATGCTAGCGCGGATGATAGTCAAGATCCTCACATTGATGGAAACGTGCAATTTCCTCCTACGCGCTGGCATGTTGTTAGACATACTTTCCGAGTACATATTCCCAAAAATAGTAAGGAGATTTCTCAGATAAGTATTCAGGCACCAACTAATATAACTTTGAGTACTAGTGTTGATGACATTATTGTAGAAGATAAAAATGGTCGAAAAATTAACACTAATGTTTCTGTGAATGACAAAACTATACTATTAGCTTTTACCGAACCAGTTGCTCCTGATACTCAATTAGAAATTGACCTTAAGAATGTCAAACGAGTAACAGGAGGAAATAGTTATTTTTACCGCTTCTTCGCTAAATTTGCTGGCAGTAGTACGCAAACTCCTATAGGAGGAGCTAGTTTTCGCATGGGTTATTAATCCTATTACTAAGTAAGTCGGCACAAATAAACCTCACTATGTAACAGAATGTAAAGAAGAATAAAAACCTTGCGATTGCTGAGTCCCAAGGGGACACGCTGCGCGTTCGCCCTCTGGGCGTGCGCTTTGCGCTTACGTTTCACTTCGTTCTACTCGCAATGACATACCTTGAATTTTTTACGCCGACTTACTTACCCAGCCATTAAAAACTTTTATAGTCAAGCTAGAGTTTGATTGCATATTTGTTGAAGTCAAGCCCAAAATTTCACAGTAATTTCATCCTCATATGACAGACTAGAGCAAGGTGGTTCTGTTAGCGTAGAACATTTGCTGTGTTGACTCAATGGCAAGCGACTTTAACAGAACGCAAATGCCAGCTTCAAGCCGTTACTCTAGTTCCTCAGTACTCAAGGACATTTCTAATAATGCACAGCCTTGAACCTTCCCAAAAATCTACGACACTCCATTGTATTTCTGGAGGACTTTTGAGTCTGCTCTTACTAACCATTCCTGGACAAGTTCTAGCAGGCGCTGGGCATGATCATAGTGGTGCGGATGCATTCAATACTGAAGCAGGTCAAACTTCCGGTAAAATTGAGATTGATGCTACAACTGCACAGCGGCTAAAGCTTAAAGTCGAGCCAGTTAAACGCCAGCAGCTCGCTGTGGGGATTAAAACTACTGGACAGATTGAAACTTTGCCCAGTCAAAAAGCGGAAGTGACTACACCAATTTCTGGGGCGAAAGTAGTTGAGTTGTTGGTGGAACCTGGTGCAGTCGTAAAAAAAGGTCAACCCGTAGCTGTTGTAACTAGTCCTGATTTGGTGACACTGCGCGTTGAATCTCAGGAAAAACTTGCTGAAGCTGAGGCTGATTTGCAGCAAGCCCAAGCTGATTTACAACTTGCTCAGCAAAACTACGACAAATATCAGCAAATAGCCACAGCCGAAATAGCCTCTGCACAAAGCCAGGTATCATTTGCTCAAGAGAAGTACGACAAGGACAAGCAGTTAGCTGATTCTGGCGCTTTACCATTACGTGATGCTTTAGAATCCCAAACCAAGCTAGCAGAGGCAAAAGCTGAACTCACCAAAGCTTCCAGTCGCCGAGATGTGATAGATGCTGAAAATAAACTCAAACGTGCTAAATCAACAGTTGAAGTAGCAAAAAAACGTATAAGACTAAGTAGCACTACTTATGAAACGAGACTGCAACAATTGGGAAACAGCGCCAATCCTAAGGGACTGGTAACAGTAACATCTCCGATTTCCGGTCGGGTTGCTGACAGAGAAGTTACCATTGGTCAATCCTTTGAGGATGCGGGTGGCAAGTTGATGACGATTGTCAATGACCGTCAAGTTTATGCTACCGCAAATATCTACGAAAAAGATTTGGGCAAGATCAGGAGGGGTCAAAGGGTAAGCTTAAAGGTGGCTTCTATGCCTAATCGCACCTTCACCGGACGAATAGCTGTCGTTGGATCAGTAGTAGAAGGTGAAACACGAGTTGTTCCTGTCAAAGCCCAAATAGATAATTTAGGAGGAATTCTCAAGCCAGGAATGTTTGCCCAACTAGAAGTTTTGACAGACCAAACATCAGCAGCTACCTTAGCAATTCCCAAATCTGCTGTAGTAGAGGCAAATAATAAAACAATGGTCTATGTACAAAACGGTAATGCCTTCGAGTCAACGGAAGTGACATTAGGTCAAACGTCTGGAGATTTAGTTGAGGTCAAGAGTGGTTTGTTCAATGGAGATTTGGTGGTTACACAACGTGCGCCGCAACTTTATGCCCAGTCTTTGCGGGGCGGTAGCAAATCTGACTCACACGAAGATGAACACGGTCACGACCACTCAAAAGAAGAACAGAACTCAAGTGAAGCGACGGTACAAAACAAAAGTGGAGTGCAATTGCCCTGGTGGTCAGCCATTTCAGTTGGGGGTGCGATCGCACTCACTGGTTTCATACTAGGTCGTCGTACCAAACCAGGTTTAACACCAGCATTTCAAAGTGAAGAATCTTTCTCCAGCGCAGTTTCTGGGGATGAATCAACAGAATTTACTGATAATCACCACACTATTCATCATGAATCAAAAATTACCAATCAGAAATAAAAATAATTAATTAAGTCATAAATAAATATAAATAAAAATGTTAAGTGGAATTATAAAATGGGCAATTGCGCGTCGTTGGTTAGTCATCCTGGGTGCAATTGTCGCCACTCTTTGGATATTCCAAACAATTATCCAAATGCCCTTAGATGTCTTCCCTAGTTTTGCACCACCTCAAGTTGAAATTCAAACAGAAGCGCCAGGACTAGCACCAGAAGAAGTCGAATCTCTGGTGACATTACCAATTGAAAGTGCAATTAATGGTACTCCCGGTGTGACAACGGTACGTTCTTCGAGTGCATCGGGAATTTCGGTTGTCAGAGTCATTTTTAACTGGGGAACGAATACCTATCAAGCCAGACAGCTAGTCACAGAACGATTGCAACAAGCTCAAAGTAAGCTTCCTGAAGGTGTGGAAACACCCCAAGTCTCCCCTACTAGTTCTCCTATTGGTACTGTATTGCAATATGCCTTCACCTCCCAAACCACTTCTTTGATGGAGGTACGGCGTATTGTTGATTGGCAAGTGACAAACCGTCTTTTGGCTGTCCCTGGTGTGAGTCAGGTTGTGGCTTATGGCGGCGATATTCGCCAATATCAAGTCTTAGTTGACCCAGAGAAGTTAAACGCCTTTAATGTTACTTTAGAAGATGTGGCAGAAGCTGCCAAAGCTGCAAATGTCAATGCGCCTGGTGGCTACTTAATCACTCCTGACCGAGAAAGGTTAATTCGGGGTGTTGGGCGGATTGAATCTATCGAAGAATTACAGCAATCTGTTATTACTGCTCGTAATGGTACACCAGTGAAACTATTAGATGTTGCTGATGTGCAAATTGGTGCAGCTATTAAACGGGGGGACGGTAGCTTTAACGGTAAAAAGGCAATTATTGTCTTGATTAATAAACAGCCTCAAGCTGATACTCCCACTGTCACCCGTGGCTTAGAAGCGGCGATAGAAGAAATCAAACCAGGTTTACCCAAAGATATTAAAGTGACTGCCACTTTCCGTCAGGAAAACTATATCGATTCTTCTATTGAAAATGTGAGAGAGGCTTTAGTTGAAGGCAGTATTATTGTTGCCCTTATCCTCATTCCATTTTTAATGAATTGGCGCAACCTCGCTGTTTGTTTAACTGCACTTCCCCTGTCTTTACTAGTAGGAGTGATGTTACTCAATTGGTTGGGACAAGGTTTAAATACAATGACTTTGGGAGGGTTAGCAGTTGCAATTGGTTCGGCAGTTGATGATGCAATTGTAGACGCAGAAAATGTCTACCGTTGTTTGCGAGAAAATAAACACTCTCTCAATCCACGTCCCGTTTTAGATGTGGTATTTGATGGCTGTCAGGAAGTGCGCGATTCAGTTTTTGGAGCTACCATCATTACTATAGTTGTCTTCTCTCCAATTTTTGCTTTGACTGGTGTAGAAGGAAGCATTTTTATTCCAATGGGATTGGGATATTTAGCAGCAGTAATTGCTTCTAGTTTGACAGCATTAACTGTAACTCCGGCTTTATGTGCAATTCTTTTGCCTCACGGACACCTACCAGAAACCGAACCTTGGGTAGCAAGATTTTTTAAGCGACTTTATCGTCCCCTGTTAACGTTTGCTCTACGATATTCTGGAATTATATTAGTTGTCGCTGCTGCCAGCCTCATAGCCGCAATGGTCATTGTTCCTTCCTTTGGAAGCGTGTTTTTACCAGAGTTTCAGGAGCAAACTTTGGTAAATAGTATGATTCTCTATCCGGGAGTTTCTTTAGAAGCGACCAATGCAGCAGGCGAAGCACTCCAAGCCGCACTTAAAGATGACAAGAGATTTCCATATGTACAGTTGCGTTCTGGACGTGCGCCAAGAGATGAGGAAGCAGCCGGGGTGAACTCAGGACACATTGATATTGAGTTAAGCGACGAAGGGATGAAAAACAGGGAGGCGACTATAGAAAAGCTGCGGTCGGAATTTGCCAAAATACCAGGGATTGCACCAAATATTGGTGGTTTTATTTCTCACAGGATGGATGAGGTATTGTCTGGGGTGAGGAGTGCGATCGCACTCAAGATTTTTGGACCAGACTTAGAACAACTCCGTACCATTGGGAATCAAGTAAATGAGGTGATGAAAACCGTTGAGGGAATTGTTGATTTGCAACTTGAACCTCAAGTTCCAGTAGAACAGATACAAATTAAATTTAACCGAGGAACCGCTTCTCAATATGGTTTAACAGTCGGAAAACTTTCTGAAATTATTGAAACTGCCTTCAATGGACGTGTGGTGTCCCAAGTTTTGGAGAAACAACAAACCTTTGATTTAATAGTATGGTTAAAACCAGATGCACGGCAAAATTTAGAGACCATTGGTAATTTGTTAGTTGATACGAATGGCGGTAATAAAATTCCTTTAGCACAAGTTGCCGCAATTAACAATGGTACTGGTCCCAACACTATTAACCGTGAAAATGTTTCTCGTTTGATTGTTGTTTCTGCAAATGCCAGTGGTAGAGATTTAAGTTCTGTTGTCAATGAAATTCAAACCAAAATTCAGCAACAAGTACATCCGCCCTCTGGTTACTATATTCAGTACGCAGGTCAATTCGAGGCGCAAGAAAGAGCAACTCAAAATATCTTAATTTTCAGTGCCATAGCCTTTGTCCTCATTACGGTAATCATGTACCTTTCAGTCAAATCTATTCCCTCGACCGCCATGATTATGATTAATTTGCCTTTGGCATTAGTGGGGGGGATATTTTCGGTAGCTTTGACTGGAGGCATCATTTCCATTGCGTCTTTGGTTGGTTTTGTAACTTTATTTGGAGTTGCTACTCGTAACGGTTTGCTGTTGGTGGATAATTACAACACGAAATTTACTGAAGGAATGCCTTTTAAAGAAGTTTTGATGAAAGGTTCGATGGAACGTCTTAACGCCATCTTGATGACAGCTTTTACCTCCGCTTTAGGATTAGCACCCTTGGTCGTTGAAGGTGGTGCTGGAAAGGAAATTCTACAACCTCTTTCAATAGTCGTGTTAGGTGGGTTGTTTACTTCTACAGCGTTAACTCTGGTAGTATTACCAGCCTTGTATGCTAAGTTTGGCTCTTTCTTAATGCCAAAGCGAACTGTGTCATCTGTGGAAAATGGCAAGGCAGTTCAAGCAGTTTTTGAGCGATAGTTAATACCATGTTTGGCAGCTTTTTGGTTTTTAAAAAGACCATGCAAGTGCAAAACATTAACATTGCTCAAGGGTCGGTTGTATAAAAATACAAGTTTACCCAACTTTGTCTCAATTCTTAATTATTCTAGATGAGGAGTAAATCAATGAAATCACTAAAATCAGGCTTGATTGTTCTAGGAACTGTGGGGCTGCTTTTCTTAGGTGCTTGTAGTAATGCAACCCAAGAAAATAATTCAGCAAGTAACACAGAATCTTCAACCGCAACCAATACCTCAAAAACTGAGACTGCTAAATCACATGGGAAAAGCGAGCATGGTGACAAAGAGCATGGACATGGTGGTCAAGTTGTCGAGTCAGGTCAATATCATTTAGAGTTAGTAACTCATAAAGAAGACAAAGGCTCTCATTTGGATTTCATTATAGAAAAAGGTGAAAAACACGAAATAGTATCCAATGCCAAAGTAACAGCTCAAGTTCAACTACCTGACGGAACTCAGAAAACCTTAGATTTCAAATATGATGCTAAAGATAAACACTATACAGCTGCGCTTCCAGGAAACGCACCCGGTCAATATCCGGTAAAAGTTACTGCTGATATTGGCGGTGAAAAGGTAAACGGTCGATTTACTGTTAAGCAATAATTTGAGCAGTTGACATAGCTTGCAGGGCATTTATGTCTCATAATCACAGTCACGGACATAACCACGGAAGTAGTAATTACAACCGTGCTTTTATAATTAGCGTCACTCTCAATACAGGGTTTGTCATCATCGAGGCAATTTATGGCATTCTTGCTAACTCCCTTGCCCTGCTTGCCGATGCGGGTCATAATTTGAGTGATGTTTTGGGTTTGCTACTTGCTTGGGGAGCAAGCGTCCTCGTCCGTCGTCGTCCCACGCCACGTCGCACCTATGGGTTGCGTCGCTCCTCGATTTTGGCTGCTCTGTTGAATGCTATCCTTTTACTTGTAGCTTCAGGTGCGATCGCATGGGAAGCTATTCAGCGCTTTCTTGAACCCAGCCCAGTATCAGGCGGTATAATTATCAGCGTTGCAGCGGTAGGCATCGTCATTAACACGGTAAGTGCCTTAATGTTCATGTCTGGGCGCGAGAGGGACTTGAACATCAGAGGAGCCTTTCTCCACCTGGTTGCTGATGCAGTCGTATCTTTGGGTGCAGTGTTGGCTGGTATCGCTATTATTGCAACTGGCTGGCTGTGGTTCGATCCTGTTGTGAGCTTGATTATTGTTGTTGTGATTGTTGTAGGTACTTGGCAATTGTTCCAAGAATCTCTCAACTTGGCGACAGATGCCGTACCAGCAGGTATTGAACCGCTTGCAGTTCGTACGTATCTAGCTGAACTTCCTGGTGTGAGTAGTGTTCATGACCTGCATATTTGGGCAATGAGTACCACTGAAACAGCACTTACAGTTCACTTGGTTATACCTACAGGACATCCCGGCGATGCTTTTTTCACACAGGTAAATCGAGAACTTCACGACAATTTCGGCATTGAACACGCCACAATCCAAATAGAAAGTGGTGATCCGAATTATCCATGTTCTCTTGCTCAAGAAAATGAAAATGTTGTTTAAAGGTGACTCAGATCTTGCACCTGAGTTAAAAACCGGGTTTCTTGACAATGCCTGCTCTTATAAACCTTAATTTCTGGTTCAGAAACCCTAGGTTTGGGTCTTGTTGAGAATGCTGCAAGATATGAGGTGAGAAAGTACTCTTAATTTTTATCTCTCAATTTCTAACAATTATAGCTATAGCCATCAAGATTAGGACGTAAACTATAAGAGTTCCCATAGCATCTACCCGATTTCAATGGCTAAACCTTATAGTGATGATTTGCGGCAAAAGGTAATGCAGGCGATAAGCCGGAGGCTTGACGCTACGCGTATCGAGTTGGACGGTCTCAAGAAGTGTGAAGCAAGCCTTCTGTTCAATATCAGTCGCAACACAATTAACTTGTGGTGTCAGCGCAAAGCCCAAACGGGTGATGTCAAACCCAAACACAGGAACGCATCGCCGCAGAAAGGTAAAATCAGGGATTGGGAGAAGTTTCGCACCTTTGTCAAAGAGTATGGGGACAAAACCCAGAGTGAAATGGCACAGCTATGGGAGGGAGATATTAGCCAACGCACAATTTCCAGGGCATTGCAAAAAATAGGACATACTCGTAAAAAAAAACATACGGATATAGTCAACGAGATGAAGCCAAGCGGGCAGCGTTCTTGGCGCAACTGAAAAACCCTAAAGCACCGCACCTGGTATACGTTGATGAGTCTGGCATGGATGAGAGAGATAATTACGGTTACGGATAGGCCCCTGTTGGGGAACGTTTTTACGACCTCAAATCAGGTTGTCGCAAGAGTCGGCTCAACATGATCGCTGGTTATCGAGATGGGCAAATAATTGCGCCATTTACGGTCGTTCGCGCAGCGTCTCCGATAGGAGAGGGGGCGTGTAATCGTACCGTGTTTGAGACCTGGGAGCGAAACTTGCTTGATTTCAATGTTGCGTCCCCGTGAGTGGGGGAAACAGTCGATAATGCTACCTTTCATCGTGGCGGTCGGATTGCTCAATTAATTGAAGAGGCTTTCTTGTCAGTTAGTTTACCTACCACCTTATTTACCGGATCGATTGGCGGATTGAAAAGTGTTGGGCTACTTTGAAAAGTAAGGTTCGCAAGCTTTTAGCCACATCAGACAATTTACGTGATGCAATGGAAATCGTTCTCAAGCAAGCAGCGTCCTAATTAATCTGGCTACAGCTATACATCTACAATTCTCAGGTTTAACAGGGTTTGGTCTTGCTCACGCGTGAGGAATACCCTTAAACGACCGCCCATATCATTTGTTACTTACATAGATATATTCTGGGTATTTACTTATCTTAACATAGTTAGGTTTTTTCCCGCCTACCTACTTATATATTTTGAACTCACATACATACCGAAGTCTTGATATAAATATGGTTTACCCAATTTGGACTCCGAAGCTACTAGAAACTTATCTACAGATTCAGATTTATTTGAAAAATATGAGTCATGACCTTTAATTAAAAACAAGTGAACTCTTGTTTCCTTGATCATTTTATCTTTGAGAACGTGAAAGACATTATATAATAAGTCGTTATACCCTTCAAGATTTCCATCCATCACAACAAAAAATAGATCAATGATTTTTCTTTCTCTATAAATCATTGATATCTTCGTTTTAATATTATTATTAATTTCGTTAAGATTATTGGTTCGCAATACGACAATTTGTTTTTCCAATGGGATCTTTTTAAAGTAATAATTGACGGTTCCCTGAATAAAATCTGGATAAAATATAATCAAGTCATTTTTTTGCCACTCCAACTCCACTAATCGAGCGACTTCTCGGTTTTCTTCCACAGGTTTATAGGCTTGATGAGTTACCCAGTTTGCTGTATAGCTTAGGCTTAATATGATTAAGCATACAATAGATGCTATTTTTATTTTATGAGTTGGTATAGTTGCTATTTGTAATGCCACAAAAGCAACAAACGGCACTAGACTAGGCAAAATAATTCGATAATAAAATATTGGACTACCTATCAGAGAATAAACTAAAATTACTATCCAATAAATTATTGTAGCAGCCAGAAAAGGAAAGCTAATTCTCCAGCTACCAAAAAACACTGAAAGAGCGAAGATACCTGAAACTAAAAACGCACAATAAGGAATAATAGTAATCGGTAAATACAAAGAAGATAAACCGAATACATATTTAGCTGTGGATGATATTAAATTTAAGTTAATATCAGGCATCCACCACCAAGTCTCTTGAATTTCTCGTACTTGTTTTAGCCAGAAAAACTTAAGATAAAGAAAGGTAATGATAGGTATTATTATTGCTAAAAGTAGTTTTAAGTCTTGTATCTTTTTTCTAAGCAAGAAAGCTTGAATATAAAGAAAACAGACAATACTAGGTATAAGCATTATCCCAACTAAATGCGTACATACCGCGAAAAAAAAGCTCAAACATAAACCAATATATCCTAAAACTTTTTCTGGTTTAGCTATGATATGGGAGGCAAAAAGAAACGCCAGTGATGTTGCAAAAACTAGTAAAGGGTAAGCTTTTAGCTCTTGTGAATATCTTAGCATTATTGGTGTTGTTGCTAAGTAAACTCCTGCAAGCAGACTAGCTAGAGGAGAGTATTGTTTAATCCAGTTAATGACAATAGTTAAAGTTCCTAAACTCAAACCAACTGAAAATAATCTGAGAAATTCTTCTTTTTTGCTGATTTGACCCCAGAAATAAAGCAATATATAATATAAAGGTGGATGAACATCTCTTCTTAACTCCCTAAACATTTCTACAATGTTAGGATGTGAAATCTTGTGAATTGTAAAATACTCATCGTTCCAGAGTCCTTTATTTAAGCCTATTAGACCTAAAACCCCTGCCAATAAGAGAATTCCGAAAAAAGCATAAGGGTAAATATTCTTGATGCTTAGCAAATGAGCAGTACCTGTTTGTTTACTCATTTTATTTCATCCTTAATTTTGAAATATTTTAACTTATTTCTTTTATATTTTTTATCAATATAAAAAATACAGGTACTGCTGAAGAACTTTATTTTCGGCCTTACACAAAATGGGGATGAATACCGAACCGCCAACACAAGGTAGCACGTTGCCGTGAGAAGTCTATTATTGAGGTTTCTTCCGAACCGCGCAAGCCCATCAACTTTTCATACAAGCCAGCTGCATGAGAATATAATTGTGTTTATAGGTGAAGTTTGGCGAGAGTTTTTACTCTCCATACGCTTGTGTTTGCTTTTGTGAGAATCATATGGTTACCCTCATAACCTTGAACTACCTTTATTATGACAAATTTTCTCAACAATTTTATTGAGCTAGCTGATAGTGGAACACAAAAAGTTAAATAGGAGGAAAAGTCAAGTCTGTTTGATCAGGGCAGTTCAACAATGCGAGTAAGGAAAACAGTGTTCTCTTTGAACATGCGGCGGAACGCCAAGGAGATTGCTCGTTCTGTAGCATTTAAGCTGGCATCAAGATCAATCGCTTCTGTTTGCTTGAGCATCTCAATGATCAAGAAGGCATCACCTACGATTTTTACCGGATAATCGATGAAATAAATGTTACCTTTAGGAGCAAGCTCAAAACTTTGTGCTGTGACGATGACCTTGTTGTAGGACAGCTTTGCCATACGCAGCCAAGTTTCAAGCTCTAGACAGGCTGGGCTGATGCTAGGTAGTTCCTCAAAGAATGGGGCAGTGTATAAGGTCATCATTTTCTCAAACTCCCTTATGGGGCTAAAACAGTTTTACAACCTTAATGGTGTTGGTTAAAACGACTTGTTAGGCTTATATCAGTCCGGCATTCATTGCATTAGTGTTGAGCTACACTGGTGTATATGTCATTTTCTCTGTTAATGAAGACAACAGATAATGCCTGGTAAGCTTCTGTCCAAGCTGCGATCACTTCTTCTGTAGCTGCTTGATCCAATACATCTTTCATCGCTTGCAGTAAGCACTCTCCTACAATCGGATATTGTTCTGGTAAAACATCGGTCTGAACATGGCGATGGGCAATCTTTTCTACCATTGCCTTAAGAGGAGGTAGATTGTCAATTTGACTGGCATAGCTATAAACTGCTGTAGCCAATCTTGCAGGCTGAGAACCATTTGCTTGAGCAGACATATCAAACTGTTCTTTAATCTCTGGATGCTTAGAGAACATAATTTCATACATTCGAGATGTAATTTTAGACCCGTGCTTTTTCAACATAGGGGCTGTAGACTTAACAATGTCTATCGTTTGTTGGCTAATCATAATCTCTTTCACCGAAATGATTTTTGACTAACACCAATTTAATCGGTCTGAAAATTAGTTACTATGAGCAAGCTCATACTTGGAGAGCAATTTTCAGGTAAATCGACCAAACCGTAGGGGACGCGTTCCAAACCTCCGGACGTCAAGTAAGACCATCATCGGATTTGGTTCCGAATTTCTAGCAATAGAAATACCCAACGTGGCATTGACGGATGAAACTGGAAGCCCCTACCATAAACGGTGCTTCGACTGCGCTCAGCAACAACTCCGTTTTGGTAGTGGGACTTCACAATACTACCAGGTGATAACCGTTACCACAGCTATTTTATTCCCCTGTTAGATAAAACTAACGAGGGTTTGTTTTTGGGCTGACGCGTAGAAGTGGTACAGTACTGCCTTTGGTCGTAAGTGGAGCAGCGTATAAATGGCACACTATAAAACTGATGAAGAGCTACTTGAGATGCTATCGGAAGTTATCCTTGGGCTGAAGCGACTAGATAATGCAACGCCTAACCGCTCTAGAGAGCTAGCGATAACTAACCTGGAAACAGGAGGGCTATGGTTAGAAAAGTTGTTGAAAGAACAGGAGCAACCGGAAGAATAACTGGCTGGTAGGTCACTTTATGCAACCCCTAACCGAGAACCCCAGCCTAAGGTTAGGACTGGGGTTTTCTATACCTATATCTATATAGTTGCTGGAACATCAGTGCTGATAGGAAGTGTTCTTTACAACATCATCTTCTAAAACCCCTGCAATAATAGCAAGCAACTCATCGTCACTCAGTTCTTCTTCAAACAGTTTTTGTAGGATTTCAGCGTTTTGAGTTTGCATAATGTCTTAATAAATTTATGTAAAAAATAACTGCTTACTAAAAAGAAGTGTATAACAGCCTACTCAAAAGTAACTTCATCCTTTGGAAAGAAGTTCTTGTAACTCGTAACTCGTAAGTATGTCTACTGGCTCCCATATCTTTAACTTTCTGGCGCACTACTCCCGCAACGTGCAAACGCGAATATATTGATCTAAAAATAAAAAAACCCCCAATCCTCTATTTTCAAAGAACTGGGGGGAACTGGAGCATGGATATTTAGCAATTGATCACTCGTAATTCTTACCAACAACTCCATCATGAGTATCAACTGTGCTCAAATGAGCAAATCTTTGATAATTTCTCTATTATTAGAACAGTTTGTATAGGTTTCCTATTTTTATACCCACTCTACCTTATTTCTCAATCCTTGCTTTTCGTGATCAGCACGTTGCTATCCTAAATGATTCTCCCCATAGATCACATGAAGCAAATGTCCCAAACACATTGGGAATAAAGTAACCATTGATTTGTGACTTTTGTCATAGTCTTTACCGAATGAAAATAGGATAGCAAGCGCTAGTCTGAAACTCTCACATAAAATACGGTAAAAGTAGCCCAAACGTTGCACTATTTTGTTGTCTTTTGTGAAATGTCACCTTCTTTCCCTTCCCTGCGCTTGTTACTTTATTTGGAATGGCTGTTATTGGGCATGAGTCTCTTGGCAGAATTCCTAATTCCCCCTATCTACCCATTCCACACTTCTCCTTGGTTCACTGTTTTGAGGATTGTTGTGTTTGGAGTCATGGGTTTAAGGCTACCAAAGCAGAACTTCAGTTACAAAGTTATCTATACGGTAGTAGAATTCGGGATTCTTTTGCTACCAGCTTTGACAAACAATCATCTTCGTTGTGCTCCCCTACTTGGGTTAATTGCGGTGATTCGCAGTTGCCAAATGTTCAACTTAAAAGGTCGCTTAATTGTTGCCGCTCTAGTATACATATCATACCTCTACACAGAGTTCTTACGAATTAGCCGAACCCCTGTTTTCTTCAAAATGCCCTTGCCTTTGAGACACGGAAGAGCGTGTATAGGACCACCCATGCCGCCGCCTAATACAGTTAATTTTATACTGAATAATGCGATTACTTTTGCTTTGACGTTGACTTTTGTATTGCTACTAGTTAACGCTGTGCTGGCAGAACGCAGAAGTCGGCAAGAATTAGCATTTGCTCATGAGCAGCTACGCCAGTATGCTTTGCGAATTGAAAATCAGGCAACTTTACAAGAGCGCAACCGCATTGCTCGTGAAATTCATGACTCCCTGGGACATGCTCTCACAGCTCAGACAATTCAGCTAGAGAATGCTTTGCTATTATTGCCTTCTAATGTTGATAAAGCTATAGAGTTTCTTCAACAAGTAAAACAGCTAGGTTACCAAGCATTGCAGGAAGTCTCTCGTTCTGTCGCAACACTGCGAGCTGATCCATTACGCGGGAAGTCTCTAGAAAAGGCAATTGACAATCTCATCCGAGACTTTAGTAGCGCAACAACTCTCACACCAGAGTGCAAAATTAGCCTGACATCTCCTGTGACTTCTGAAGTGGGTACTGCTATCTATCGCATTTTACAAGAAGCACTGACCAATATATCCAAACATAGCGGAGCGACTGAGGTGAGTGTGCAGTTGCAAACGCAAACTGGAAGGATAAACTTACTTGTGGAAGACAACGGCAAAGGCTTTTATCCAGAACAAAACACCACAGGTTTTGGACTTCAAGGAATGCGAGAACGAGCAACTGCATTAGGAGGAAACTTTAATATTATGAGCAAACAAGGAGCGGGATGCCGCATTCAAGTCAGCATACTGATACTAGAGTCTAGTATGATGAATTCTGAACCTGCAACAAAAAATCCAAAATCCAAAATCTTATGATTCGACTGTTGCTGGTAGATGACCAAGTTATTATTCGTCAAGGACTTAAGAACCTACTGGAATCAAAACCTGATTTACAGGTGGTTGGTGATGCTGAAAATGGTCAACTTGCCATTGAAGCATTGCAGAGACTTTATGGAACACCATCGCAACCAGATGTTGTGCTGATGGATGTTAGAATGCCCGTTATGGATGGCGTTGCTGCAACTCGGTTGATTTGTCAGGGATTTCCAGAAATAAACATTCTGGTACTGACAACATTTGATGATGATGAATATGTTTCACAAGCCATGCGCTATGGAGCAAAAGGTTATCTGTTGAAGCATACACCGCTTGAGGATTTGGCTATCGCCATTCGAGCCGTACATCAAGGTTACACCCATATGGGACCAGGACTGTTTGAAAAAGCCCTAAATGCGCCTGAGATATCTGAACCAGTACACTCAGCCATTCCATCAGAACTAGCAGAACTGTCTCCTAGGGAGAAAGAAGTTTTAAGATTAATTGCAATGGGGTTGAGTAACCGCGAAATTGCTCATACACTTTACATCTCAGAACGGACAGTTAGAAATCATGTCACGAGTATTTTGAGTCAGTTGCATTTGCGCGATCGCACTCAAGCAGCCCTCCTTGCTAGTACTTTTCTCCCACAATTGGAAATTTGAGGAACAGGGAACACTTCGACAAGCCACTTCGACTACGCTCAGTGCTAGTCAGTGCATCCCAGGGAACAGGGAACAGGGAAAAATTACGTTTGGGATGGTAGAGTTTTAGGGATGTTTAGGTAGTAATGCCATAAAATTCTTGCAGCAATGGCACGCCAAGGACGCCAATTGTCTGCAATGGCTTCGAGTTGTTCTGGTGTTGGACGTACTGATAAGTTCTTGAGTTTTTGTAAGGCGATCGCCAATGCTAAATCACCTTTGGGAAAAACATCAGGGCGTTGCAGCGCCATCAGCAAGTAAATATCTACTGTCCAATCTCCAATACCTTTGATCCGCTTTAACTCAGTCCGGATAATTGTTTCCTCCATTGTCTCTAGCTTAACAAGGTCAAGCTCACCGTTTACAATAGCATTCGCCAATGCACGAGTGTACACAGTCTTTTGCCGACTCAAGCCAATTGCTTTTAACTGAACATCATCAAGTGTGAGAAAATTTTCTGGCGTCAGCCTTACTACCATTGCACACAAGCGTTCATAGATAGCCTTTGCAGAAGCCAAAGAAACTTGTTGTTCTAAAATGATACGCACAAGCGTTGGGAAACCAGCAATTCTATTCCACATTGGTGGAGATCCCAGAGTTTCGAGAACGTGAGCAAAATCGTTGTCGCGACTGGCAAGTTCCATCAAAGCACGGGCAAGAGTTTCTTGTGTGAGTGATTCTGAGATCAACATAAATACAGTAATAAAAATTTGACTTTAAGGTACCTTAGAATAAGCTAGCGTTCCAAATTGCTTTTTGATTGTGGTTATACTGCGTCCTTTCGTTGATAAACAGACAATACTAGATTTTGCCAAGCGCTACCCGCAGTTAGACATTGCTGCAGTAGAAACTTGTTTAACTTTTCTACACACCACGGCTGATGTTTATCAAGCCATAGACGCTCATTTTGCCCGATATAGTCTTTCAAAGGGCAAATTTACGCTATTGATGCAATTGTTTCAGGCTGACGAGAAAGGATTAACACCTTCTGAATGTGCTGAGAGAGCAGGTGTTACAAAAGCAACAATCACAGGACTCCTTGACGGACTTGAACGAGATGGATTAGTCAAACGCTTTCCTGATTCAGAAGACAGGCGGATGCTTCGTTTACAACTCACAGAACAGGGACGGGACTTGCTTTCTCAAATGCTTCCAGACCATTTTTGCCGCACCACCAACTTGATGGCAAATCTCACTGACACCGAAAAAAAGACACTCATCAAGCTTTTAAATAAGGTACGCGCTGGCACCTCAGCAATGCTTGACCCCTAAATAAAATGCTTGTCGATGATTGTTAGCTAGTGTAACCTATTAATTAGGAGGCTAACTATATGCCACCTAATCAAGTTTCGGAAAAACTCATATGAACAAGCTAAGCGTCAAGCAAAAAAACTGGTTGCTAACGTTTCATGTCGCCTTTGGAGGAATTTGGTTTGGTACTGCTTTATGCATGATCGCTATTGCTTTAAGCAACCGAAACACTCCCAGCGGTGATGAATTGTACGCTGTCAATGCAGTTATGAAGCTACTGGATGATTTTGTGATTATTCCTTCTGCTACCTTATCGCTGATCACCGGTGGATTACTCTGCTGGCTGACGATTTGGGGATTCTTCAAACACTACTGGGTTATCGTCAAGTGGATAGCAACTGTAACACTCATCGTTACTGGTACAATTTGGCTTGGTCCTTGGACAAATGCAATGACTGCTATCTCTGATGCAGAAAGGTTGCAAGCGCTGCAAAATCCGCTGTACGTATTTGACCAAAAGGCAGTACTTGTGGGTGCTATTATTCAGACTTCATGTCTTTTAGTCATTATTGGTATTTCAGTTCTCAAGCCTTGGGGAAGGCGAAAGATTAAAAAGCCGGAGAAACAGCCAGTTGCTTCTAATAGCTAGCAGCTTGAACTTTTGTCATTTTGTTGTGCTTCTTGTGCAAGTAATTTTTGTTTGCGTTCAATCCCCCAGTGATAGCCGCCGAGATTGCCATCCGTTCGCAAGACACGGTGACATGGTATAATCAGCGCTGTTGGATTAGCACCACAAGCACTACCCACAGCGCGGACTGCCTGAGGCTTACCAATTTCAGAGGCAATATCAGTATAGGTACGCGTTTCGCCATAAGGAATATTCTGTAACGCCTGCCAGACTTGTTTTTGAAATGCTGTCCCACGTACATCAAGGGGTAAATCGATGTGGGCTATGTCTCCTTTGACGAAATCAAGGATTGTCTGTACCCAGTCTCGGTGCATATCGTCATCACGTACGATTTGCGCTTGATTGAATTCACTAAGAAGAAGACGTTCTAGTTCATCTGCTTCATCACCCAATTTAACAGCGCAGATTCCTTTTTCTGTTGTTGCGACAAGCAGATATCCTAAAGAACATGGAACGACGGTATAGGTAATGTGGATTCCTTTGCCACTACACCGATAAGTCTTGGGTGTCATTCCAAGTTGCTTTGATGCTTTTTCATAGAGTCGGCTACTTGAACCATATCCCGTGTCGTAAAGTGCATGAGCAATTTCCTCTCCTTGCTGAAGACGCTGTTTGAGGCGTTCGCTGCGAAGTCCATCTGCATATTCAAAAGGAGATACGCCCATCATTTGTTTAAAAACTCGTTGCAAGTAGCTAGGACTTATTCCAAAGTGAGAACCTAGTTCCGATAGAGTTGGGATACGATCAACTTGTTCTTCGATGTATCGACAGACTGCCAAGATTTTAGCCTTGGTCAAATTCTCAACTATTTCATATTGTGGGTGACATCGCTTACAAGCTCGAAAACCTTCTGTTTCAGCCTCTTGTGGTGATTGAAAGAAACAAACTTGGTTTTTATTCGGTCTTGGACTAGGACAAGTTGGTCGGCAGTATATGCTTGTAGAGCGAACACCGTAGAATAGTTTTCCATCGAAACTGGAATCTCTATTGAGAACTGCTTGCCAAAAAGTTTCTTCTGTGGTGCTGGTTTGTTGTAATTTCATTGATATCTCGTTAAGATATATCGCTCATGATTAAGGGCTTGAAGTAACACTAGATTAGACGTATGCACAAACTACGTTCTACCCGATTATTGCGATCAATATTTAAGCTTCTATAGCAATCCGCGTAGAGATTGTAAGAAAAACTTCACCCTCTAACTAAGTACGCTTCAGCAAAGTTGGGATTAATCGACAGTGCTTGACTAATATCGTGTCCGGTGAAAGACTTATCATTAAGACTGCAAGGGAGCAGGGGGGAGAAAGAGTTTTCACTCTTTTTGCACAGATGCACCGAATTATAACTAATTAGGCGGACATGATATAAAATCTTCAATTGCTTACACGAAGTAAGCAACTGCCATGTTGTTCCATTGTGTTACGGTAATGATGTACCGCAAGCAGCGCATAATATGGTAAGCAGCTTAAAAGAACTCATAGAAGAATCAGAACTGGTACATGTAGATGACCCAGAGGAAAGATTTACCATTAGCGGCGTAAGTTGGGAAATTTATGAGGCGCTGCTAGCCAAACTGGAGGATAATTCCCATTACCGTATTACCTACTTGGATGGGGTATTAGAAATTGTGTCGCCGTCAATTAGACATGAAAAAGTGAAAAAAAATCTGGCTATGTTGCTAGAGCATTATATGTACAGAAAGCGCATTAACTGTATACCTATGGGAAGCACTACTTTTAGAAATCAAGCTAAAAAAGCTGGTGCTGAACCAGATGAGTGTTACTGCATAGGAGAAGAAAAAAGCGTCCCAGATATTGCTATCGAAGTAAATATCACAAGCGGTAATCTTGATAAGCTAGAGACTTATCGGCGACTTGGTGTCAAAGAAGTTTGGATGTGGAAAACTAATGGACTCTATCTATACTATTTGCGAGAAGAAACTCCCAAGCAATTTATAGATACCTATGGATACGAGCGCATTGATACAAGTGAACTTTTGCCAGACCTAGACATATCATTGCTCTCTCGATGCGCTTTAATGACAAATTCACTTGAGTGTATCGACGAATTTGAGCAAGGCTTAAAAAACAATAAGTGAAACGTTATTGTGATAGCCTTTTTAGGCAATATGGATCTGATACCTCATCGCTATTGCTTTCAATAATCTAGATTCTTTTCCTGATAGAAACTTGCGCAAAGACACAAAAAATTTCTGTGTCTTTGCAGTTCATCTTAATATGTCGGAATTGACGGGTCGATTTCCTTACTCCAAGCAAGAATACCACCCTTTACATTCGTGCCATTAACTCCCGCTTCCTTGAGAATGCCAAGGGCTTTGGCAGAACGCATACCTGATTTACAATGAGCAATCAGGCGATGACCGTTGAGTAATTCCTTTACCTTCACAACGCCTGAACCACTTTCAATTTCTGACAAAGGTATCAAAACAGAACCAGAAATTTGGGCAATTTCGTACTCGTGCGGGTTGCGGACATCCAGCAGCACAAAATCATTTGTACCACTATCCAGCAATTGCTTCAACTCTTGAACTGTTATTTCTGACATTTCCATCTGCTGTTTGTCCTCTTGTGCTTTGGCTTGTGGGATACCGCAGAATTGTTCGTAGTCTATCAACTTTTCAATGACTGGACGAACTGGGTTAGGACGCAGCTTTAACTCTCGAAACTTCATGTTCAACGCATCATAAAGCAGCAAGCGTCCACTTAAAGTTGTCCCCTTACCAATTATGATTTTAACCGTTTCCGTTGCTTGGATGACACCAATAATTCCTGGCAAAATTCCCAAGACACCACCTTCTGCACAAGAAGGAACCATTCCTGGTGGTGGTGGTTCGGGATAAAGATCACGATAATTTGGTCCACCCTCGTAGTTAAATACTGTAGCTTGTCCTTCAAAACGGAAAATGGAACCGTAGACATTGGGCTTATTCAGCAACACGCAAGCATCATTGACTAGATAACGAGTGGGGAAGTTATCGGTACCATCCACCACAACATCATAAGGTCTAACAATGTCGAGAGCGTTTTCCGAAGTCAGACGAGTTTCGTATAAATCAATCTGACAATACGGATTAATCTCTAAAATTCGATTCTTTGCAGATTCAATCTTAGGTTTATTGATCCAAGACGTACCATGAATAACTTGACGTTGCAAATTGGAAGTATCGACAACATCAAAATCAACAATACCAATACGTCCAATACCTGCAGCAGCCAAATACAAAAGCAGAGGTGAACCCAGTCCACCTGTACCAATACATAGTACACTGGCAGCTTTCAGGCGTTTTTGTCCCTCCAACCCCACTTCTGGCAAAATCAGGTGGCGGGAGTAACGTTCGTAATCATCTTTCGTCAGCTGGATTTCATCCAGATTAGGATTGAGCATAGCACTTTAATGAGCAAGAGCGAACTGAACAATTCAAAATTGAAAATATGCCCTATGGGCACGCTACGCCTTTCTATACGCAAGACAGTTTATTGATCCTATCCAAAAACGACGTGTCTGGAGAGATTGTAAAATACTGTTAAATTTTGTTTTCAATTGCTTCTTGCTGAAACTGGTGGTTATCGTCTAAACACCAATTTTTGATGTCACTCGCTTTGCCATTTTGTACAGAAACAATAATGTAAGAGTATTCCTGCCAAGCACACTGACGGTCAAACTCTGAGGGAATTGCTGGATGATCAGTATGGGAGTGATAGATACCTACGATATTTAGGTTACGTTCACGTGCTTCCCTTTGTGCTTGCAACATGACTTGGGGGGCGATCGCGTACCTTTGCTTCTTACTGTAATCTAATGTGTCATCTTTAGGGAAATCTGCGGCTGTTTCTGCATTCCAAGCATTTTCTGTTGACATCACTTCTACCACAGTTTTGCCCTCGCTTGTCAGATGACCAAATATTATACCGCAACATTCTTCTGGGTAAGTGGTTTCGGCGTGGGTGTAGATGGTTTCTATGTGCTGTGGGAAGAGTTTGAGAATCATGAAAGATTTTTAACCGCAGATAGACGCTGATGAATTAAATGTATTGCCATTTTGTGGCTGTGATCAGAAATTCCTGACGAGCAGTTTACTCCCTTCCCGCCAGAAGAATACCTAATTTAACAAACCGCCAACACGAGGCAGTGCGTTGTGGGGGTTCCCCCCGTTGAAGCAACTGCCGTGCCAAGTACGCCAAGAAAATCAAAAAGAAGATAGGTAATCTTGCACGCCTGATGGGAGTAGATTCTACCTTAAGAAATTTACAGGTGGAACTCATCCTCATAATTAGGGTATTCCGTACCGAGTAGCTTGTCCCAAAACGTGAAGTACAATCCGTAGTGTACTGTGTACTTGCGATGATGCATCAAGTGATGCATTGGACCGATGAACCACCTTCCAAGCCAGTGGTGGTGGGATGACGAGGGAAATACTTCAAATCCAAGATGGGTTAACACTGCCCATACTGTCATGGTCATGAGCACGGCAACCAAGGTGATTAAATGGAGGGGAACGGTGAAGATGACACCGACAAAAAAGAGTGCCTGTATGATTGCCTCCGGTAGGTCGAAAGCGAAGGAACTCCACGGTGTTGGTTCTCCCGAACGGTGATGCCCCTGATGCATCCATTTGAAAATCAGAGGGTGATGAAACATCCGATGGATAAAGTAAAAGTACGTATCCTGAAGGATGAGCACCGCAACAAAGCTAACTCCTAAATACCACAGTCCATACTTATGCAAGTCAGTGTAGAAGAGTGTTACTCCTATACCGTACTTTGATATGAGCGCTGCACAAAGAGCAAAAACGACTGCAGAGAGAACCGATAATTTGATATCCGTTTGAATGGAACCAGCCATCGGCGGCTTCAGACGCAAATTCCGTTTTGCAAGGAACTTTCCTACAGCTGAATAGAAGAGCAAGTATGCTCCCCCAGCTATGAGAAAGTATCGAGCAAGAATAACAGCGAACAAGACAAACCAATAGAACAAAAATGAGTGGTTCGTCAATTTAACGTTTCCTCCAAGCAGTCAGGATAATATGACTCCTCACACCGAAACTCTCACTTTTAAATTTGGCTAACTTTAGTGTCGTAAATTTCACTCCTGACTTGTTCGAGTTCTGGTTCAACTACCGTGAGATGTTGCTCTAAAATCGCCAAATTACGGATATTGGACTTATAGAAAGCATCAAACAAATCACCCACCAATGGTACTGTGCCAACGACTGCTTCCAAACTAATGTTGAAAATCATTTGGGCTAAGTCTTTAGGTGGTATACCAAAGCGAGTAGCTAAAAAGATGATGTAAGCTGAAAATGTTGTACTGATTAAATCACCAGCACCTGGAACTAGACCAATAATTGGGTCTAATCCGACGCGAAAACCGAAAAAAGGAACCCGTATAGACGTATCCATTAATACGCTGAGTTTGCGAATGCGATTGAGAGTAGCAAGGCGTTTGGCAGCGTCCATAATTTCCAAGATTTGCACTACTCTTAAATTGCATCAGTTTCGGTTACGAGTCTTGTACCCTGAGAAAGAACACCCATTACATCAGAAGTAGCTTTGCCTTAAGCTTGCTGTCTGACTTCCTCATTTTCTCAGTGCGCCTTACCTGCTCCCAGATACAGTTCGCCTACCTTGGGATCATTCAATAATTGCAAACCTGGACCTGAGATAGCATCGCGTCCGGACTCAAGAACGTAACCCCGTGAAGCCATTTCCAAAGCTTTACGGGCGTTTTGCTCTACGAGTACGATCGCTGTACCAGTCTGGTTAATTTGTTTAATTTGCTCAAACACCTGCGTTACCAGGATGGGAGACAAAGCTGCAGAAGGTTCATCTAAAAGCAGTAAGCTGGGTTCTAACATCAAGGCTTTGCCCATTGCTAGCATTTGACGTTCGCCACCTGAGAGAGTACCAGCACGTTGGTTGCGGCGATCGCCTAGCCTAGGAAACATATGAAATATCTTATCCTTGAGCGGTTTGAGGGGAACATTGCGCACAAAAGCGCCCATTTCTAAATTTTCTTCTACATTCAGCGAAGGAAAGACATTAGCAATTTGCGGTACGTAACACATTCCCTTCTCAACGATTTGATTCGACTTGAGTCCACCGATATTCTCGCCATTGAAGGTAATTGAGCCTGTGTGGGGAGTCAAAAGCCCAAAAATAGCTTTTGCTAAGGTTGATTTTCCAGCACCATTGGGACCAATGACTGTTACCAGTTCCCCCCGTTCCACTCGAAAATTCACACCTTGTAGGATGTCCACATCCTTGATGTATCCAGCGTGGACATTTTTCACTTCTAGCAGGGCAGATGAATCAGTTAGCGAATCAGACATAATGTTCTATATTATAAATACAAAATATAGTTGAGCTAGGGAACGCTTAACGCTTAACAGGCAACGCTTAACACCCGAACGCTTAACTCTTAACGCTTAATATAAACTGTACGAAGCTTCGCAAAAATCAAATACGAATCCTATAGTTACTTTAAAATACAATCATTTAGCTTAAAGTTAAATGATCCAACTATATCCCAAGACAAACACAGCGCCAATAAAATGACATAGGTCAAAAACCTATGTCCTAACGTGAGCTTCAAAAATTACTAACTAAATTTTGAAGTTAAGCAGCTTTCGTTTTCTTTCTACGGATAGCGGTAAAGTAAATTCCGAGTAAAGATACAGCAGCTAAACTAGTTGGTTCTGGAACTTGAGTAGATTTGTTGTCAGAAACTGTAATTTGACCACTTGCTACCTCACCATTATCACCAGCTTCTCCAATGTATAAGTAAAGTGGAGTGGTGTTTGAAATGGGATTTTTGAGGTTAAATACAACTTTTCCACCATCACCTAAGCTTACCATCCCGAAAGCATTGGCATCAGCACTAGCGTTGGCATCAAAATACGCAAGTGTTGCAACTGAATGATCAATGTTACCACCCCTTGTGCCAAATAAATCTGTTGGGTCAGCTGGAGAGCGCTGGGTTCCTGGGGTGAATAAAGTCCCTGAGGGAGTAAAATCGAAGACATCTAGCCCTGGTAAGTTTTTGATGTCTGTTGCATTGTTAACTAACACGTTGCTAATCTTGATTGCATCTAAATCAAAGCCGCTAAATTTCCCAGGTTGACCACCTTGGGCGCTGTTGCTATCAGCAATAGCAATGGAATTGATATCGAAGCCAAGATTAGAGAGATCCGCACGGTAAACACCAGTTAAACCGGGGTTTCCACCTGTTAAGCCTTCTAACTTTGTAAAATCAACATTCAGTGTTCCTGCTATAGCACTGGAAACTGATACTAGGGTGATTACCCCAGTAGCCAAACTTAATCTCAAGAAATTGCTAATCAGAGCTACACTCATGAATGGTTCTACGTAAGATTACTATACTCACCTATACACAGGTGCACTAGCAATTTCCGAACAATAAATATTTACTGTTACTTTTTGAAATCTTTATCTAGTACTATCAGTGTAAAAACAGGCGGTATCATGTTTGTATGTAATAGATAATACCGCCTGTTTGCTGATAACGTGATCGTTGATACTACGGTGTTTTTTGTAATTCTGGTCGCTCTTCTGGAACAATTGCCCCTTCTACTGGACAAACTTGGATACATATACCACAATCAATGCAGGTGGCAAAGTCAATCCAGTACCAATCAGTTCCCTTGACATTTTTGCCAGGACCATCATGAATGCAAGCTACTGGACAAGCGTCTACGCAATCAGCGACACCTTCACAGACATTAGTCACAATTGTGTGTGGCATAGTTCCCCTCTCTTTGGATCAAAATTGCTGTATTTAGCCAGCTCTATATAGCCTAGCAATAATACTGAATCACTAGTCTGACAGTCATTTGTCTTTGGTTTTTTATCAGGACTTACGCAAAGGTAACGTATTTTCGTCCGCAGCGAGCGAAGCGAAGCAATCTCGTCAAGACCAGGATTGCTGAGTCCCAAAGGGACACGCTGCGCGAACGTTACACTGCGTTCCACTCGCAATGACCAATCATCGCTGCGTAAGTCCTGTTTATTAAAGACTAATGACTGATGACTAATTGACTAATGACTCTATCATCCTTGAACCATCAGCTTTAATCCAAGCAATTTGGTTGATAGTGCGATCGCGTGCATATTGTCGAATCTCATCCACATCTCGTCCCCCCAAATCCATTTCAACCCGTACCAAGTGAGTCGAGTCTCGAAGTTTTGTAGCGTAAGCAAAGGCGGCTGTGTAAGCATCGGGCGTTTCTGGTACAATCAACCAATTAGTCCCTGGCGTGGTTTGTGGTAACCGCCCACAAGACAAGAGAATTTGTTGTAAACCTTCCAAGAATAGTGCAAAACCTATTCCTGGTACACTTTCTCCTTTCGGATGATAAAGCTTTAAAAGCTGGTCATAACGACCTCCTCGCCCAAGAACTCGCGTTTGTCCATCAATCTGACTGATGACCTCAAATACGATACCTGTGTAGTAGTCAAAGGTTTGTAATAAGCTCAAGTCAAGGATGATTTCTATCCCTTTTGACGAGATTGATGTTGTACTCGATTTGACTGAAAGCTCTAGCAATTTTACTAGGTTTTTCAGATTATCTACAACTGCTTGTAAACTCTCGTCTAAACCCAGACTGCTGACTTTTTGCAGAACATCCGCAGGCTTCCCGCGCAAATCTAGCATGATTCTGGCGCGTTCTCGTAGTTCATCACTTAACGGTAAAGTGTCTATGGTTATGCGGTCAAGGTGGGCGATCGCACTCCTGACTTTTTCTTGTAGATGAGGGGGAAAAGGTTTGAGGAGCGAGCGCGTAATTTCCGCTTCACCCAAAATCAAATACCAATTGTTCAAACCCACAGCCTGTAAAGAATCTGCCATCAGCAGCAGAATTTCTGCATCGGCTAAGCCACCACCACTGCCCAACAACTCCACCCCAGCTTGATAAAATTCTTGCTGACGGTTGTGCTTCAACTCGCCTGTGCGTTGGAAAACATTGGCATTGTAATACAGGCGTTGTGGATAATTCACCCCTGCCATACGCGTTACAGCCGTGCGAGCAATAGAGGCTGTCAATTCTGGACGTAGCCCCAAATCCTCATCGTTACCATTTTGCAGTTGAATCACCGCAGAGCGATCAATTGCTCCCCCCGCCATCAGCGTATCCATACGCTCTAACGTTGAGGTGATAATTCTATGATATCCCCAACGGTGAAACACTTGCTGTAGCCTGTTTTCTATCCAGCGCTTTTGAGCCACATCTAAGGGTAATAAATCCCTCGCTCCCACTGGAGATTGATACACCATTATTTTTTCTTCCCACCAAACAAACCACCAAACAAACCGCTACCCCCAGATTTACCTGGTTGCTGACTCCCAGTATGAGACGAAGCTGTACGCTTCGCACCACTGGATTTTTGCCCTGTAATCTGTTCAACTTTAAGTCTCCCCGCCAACGCTATTTCGTCTTTGGGGTTTAATTGCAGGGCGCGGTTAAAGTGAACTTTTGCACTCGTGGTAAGATTTTGCTTCAAATAGACCACTCCGATCAAGCTATGGCAACGACTATTATTTGGCTCTAGTTTCAGAGCATCTTGTAATTCTACCCTTGCTTGTGTCAATTGATTTTGTGATATTAAATCTTGAGCACGACGGATGTATTGTAAGACAACCGAGTCTTGCTTTTGTGGTGGAGAGGTTACAGCGGCTTTGTTGGCTGCATTCGTTGGAATTTCTGCTGATGATGCTGCTGCAAATATTTTGCCAGCACTCCGCATTATGTATACCAAATTCAACTCGCTGGCTAAGGCTATCGTGTCTTGTACTTCCTGTAAAGAGTCATATTGAGTTTCAGCAATTTGAGCCACTGCACTCTTATAGATATGCTCAAAATGAGGTGCACTAGCTAGCTGCTGAGTCACATCACTCTTGAGTTCCACCGAAACAGATTCTTGCACCAAACGCTTACCCATTTGGGACAAAATTAAAATATGTTCCATTCTCTGTTTCTCACCAGAGAGTGTTTCATAAGCTGGATTCACCAGCTTAGATAACAATTCATTAGCAAGTTCTTTTTCCGCATCGCTTTCATCCCTACAGGTATCAGGATGTAAGCGGCGGGCAATTTTGAGATAGCGTTTGCGGATTTCTTTGACATCTGCATCAACTGGTACACACAGAACTGCGTGATGGTCTATAAAATCATATTTAAATAATCCGCGATTAAACTTGAAAGACATAGAATTGCATCACAATTTGTTGACTAGCCGTTGGATTTCTCTAGTTTAATATTTATGTACTAATTATTACTAAGTAATATCGCTAGTCAACCCATGAAGATAGTGGTGGAACTTGTTGTAGTTCTTGACTTAGGCTGTTGTGAATAGAACCATTCGTAGCAAGAATTCTACCAGACGAGATATCTAAGGGACTCCCATCGTATGCAGTCACCTTTCCGCCAGCTTCTCGTATTAAAATGATACCAGCAGCAATGTCCCAAGGAGAAAGACCTCTTTCCCAGTAGCCATCCAAACGACCACAGGCGATATGAGCCAAATCTAGAGATGCAGAACCACTACGCCGAACTCCTTGAGTCAGATGAGTCAAGTGACAGAATTCCGCATAGTTGTTGTCAGATGTTTCACGACGGTCATAGGCAAATCCGGAAACCAACAAACTTTTACCAAGTTCAGAAGTTTTTGAAACCTTTATTGGGCAACGGTTCCGCGTAGCTCCCAAACCTTGAGCCGCCCGGAACAGTTCATCATGGAAAGGGTCATAAATAACACCAACTTGCGGGACACCCTGAATCAAAAGCCCAATAGAAACAGCAAAAAAGGGATATTGGTGAGCAAAGTTCGTTGTTCCATCCAGAGGATCAATCGCCCAGAGATACTCACTATCTTGATTTCCTAGTTTCCCAGATTCCTCAGCCAGGATAGAATGGTCAGGAAAGTGACGACGCAAAACATCTAAAACGACAGCTTCCGAAGCTTTATCAGCAGCCGTTACCAAATCACCGGGGCGTCCTTTTTCAGTAATCGCGTCTTCCACCTTACCCAAATAACCTTGCAACACCGCGCCACCAGCAAGGGCTGCTTCTGTAGCAATATCCAAAAAGATTTGCAGATTACTCATGACTCGTTAATAATTCGTAATATTAGCCTATTACGAATTGTGAATTAAGGGTAGTGAATTAAGGGTAGGGTGGGCACTGCTCACTCATAGCAGACTCATGACATCAGAAGATAGGCAGTGCCCACCTTACAAATTACCGTCACAGCAATTTCAAGATTTGGCGATAAGCCCTTGGCTTGACGCTACGCGTATCGCACAGTGAAGCAATTGCGCTACGTATGCCCTGAGTCCCTTCTCAAAATCCTTGGTGGTGGGCACTGCTGACAACATACAAGTAGAAGTTTCCGCGAACAGTAAGCAGTGCCCACCCTACAAAAATTGTAACCGTTCTGACGCTCAATCTCTATCCGTACTTTGCGATTGCTGAGTCCCAAGGGGACACGCTGCGCGTTAGCCCTTGGCGTGCGCTTGCGCTTACGCTCCACTACGTTCTGCTGCCCTCCGGGCACGCTGCGCTAACGCAATGACAAACTAGGATTGCTATAGTAATGAGCAAGAGTTAGAAGTTGCACTCAAGGCAATACAGGAATTAGTCAAACCAGATGGAAACTGATGCTCAATTTCAATTCGATGTCTTCCTTTGCCACAATAGCGAAGATAAGGACGCAGTCATAAAAATTGCAGAGCAATTAGAAGAAAATAAGATTAAACCGTGGTTGGATATATGGGAACTACAACCTGGTTTTCCTTGGCAGCGAGAACTAGAAAAGCAGATTGATCACATAAAATCAGCAGCAGTTTTTGTTGGTAAAAGTGGTATTGGTCCTTGGCAAAAAAATGAAATAGAAGCCTTTTTGAGTGAATTTAACGCTCGACAGTGTCCTGTTATTCCTGTGCTTCTTCCTGATGCTCCACAGGAGCCTAGTCTCGCACGTTTTCTTAAAGGCATGACATGGGTTGATTTTCGGGAACAGACACGTGTTTATATTCCTCCAATGGATAGACTGATCTGGGGTATTACTGGGAGAAAGCCAGTAAGGGTGAAGGTGATCCCACAAAGCCAAGCTCAAAACACTCCGCAAAATCAAAGAAATGATTCAAGTGATGACCTCAGATCAGAAAAAGGTGTAGATTACACGAAACTGCGAGACTTACTGGCAGCAAGAAAGTGGGAAGAAGCTGACTATGAAACTTATCTGGTAATGCTTCAAGCTGTAGATAGCCAGAAAAATGACTACATTAGGGAAGAAGAACTCTTAAACTTTCCCTGCACTGACCTGCGCACAATTGACCAATTGTGGGTAAAATACAGTAATGGACATTTTGGCTTCAGCGTTCAGAAGGAAATTTACCTGAGTGTCGGCGGCAAGCCGGGTAGATACAACGAACAAGCCTTGAGAAAGTTTGGCGATCGCGTAGGTTGGGAGATAAGCGTTAATAGTCTTGGGATCAATAAAGTCACTTTTGATACCACGTTTGATACAACTGTTTCGCCTGGACACCTCCCGTGTGGTATGGTATGTGGGGTAGAGTTTGTGATTGGTCTCTTCTCTTGCATCGAGACTTGTAAACTGTAATGTTTAAGCGTTTCAGAATTTTGTGAATATTTATTGCAGCTTCCTTTCGTACGCAAGAATCAACATTTCCGCATTTCAATACCTGGCACCGGGGGGAAAAATCCATTTGCGTGGATAAATTTTTCTGCTACTTCATGCACCTCTGTACATTCGGTGATTGTTTGCTTATCCCAAGGTAAACTCATTTGCCCTGGTGACTTTTTCTGATTTCCTTTACTCTTCATTGATGGCAAAAAGCGACTACCCCAATGGTTTCTTTTTTCTGACTTTGCTTGTGGTCGATATTTTTTGCAAAATCCTCGATATTTAGCAGCGCATTCCTCCAAGTTTTTCCCCAATTGCAAAAATGCAGGATGCCACTGGGTGATACCATCATCACTGAAGCGGTCATGGATGCCATAGTTGCTGAAATCGTAGAAAAAACCCTGCTGTATTCCTGCTGCTTTAGGATTAGCGTGGATATATAGCAGCGTATTTAACGCCCTTTTGGTATCTGTATTAGCAAAACCTGTGCTGTGATATCGTTTTTCCCAAAAGTGTCCTGTCCGGTTCAGCATCCGATTAAAACACAATACCTGGCACGGAGGGAAAACATTCAATTAAAATTTAATATCTCTCCACACTTTAGCCTCAGTAAAGCGACTCAAATGCTTTACGTTTGTAGTGGCAATAACAATATAACGACCGGGAAAATCTTCCTTAAGAATTTGCCAATGACCAGAAATGATAATATCTACATCAAGGCTCTTATCATCTGCAGTGGGAATGCCTTGACTTCGAGCAGCAGCCCATAAAGAAGCAGCTTGTTTCAATAAAGCTGAAGTAATTGGTAAAAAATCAATGATTTCTCGAAGTTCATCTAAATTCTGAATACTATTGAGTTCAGTTTTCTTTTGTGATGCTAAAACTAAACTTCTCCTGACTTCAAAATCGCATATATCAGAAGAACAAACATGAACACCATGCGATAACAAAGTATAAAGCCATTGCTCGCAATCGTAAGCTTCTCCTAACTTATTGGGATTGGTAAGAATTCCCAGTACCCCAGAGTCAATAAAAACTATCATGATTGCGAATATAACTTTTGTTCGGGAAAACGTTCTGCATCTATTATTTGTTTAAAATTCTCAAATATTTCTTCTCTGTGTAGTGATTCTGCTTCAGACATATTTTCATGGCGTTGAATACGCTGTTTTAATAAGGCTATTGCTCGCTGATTTTGCTTTAATCGCTTCTGCCTGTCCAATTCTAATTGATTAGCAGTAACTAAATCCTTATCTAATTGCAATAGTTTCTTGAGAGCTTCAGCATCATCTGGTTCTAGAGTAATGGGAGCAGAATAACCTTCTAAAATCAAGTTGTAATTATTACTTGTAGTTGTAAGTGGAATAAGAGCAATGAAGCGAGAAAGGTTTAATATTTTTCCACTAGGGAGTTCTACAGCTAGATTCATATTGATTTAAGTTTTTCACGAGATTATGAATAATATTTTTTTAAAGATTAACTATATAGAAAATTATATCATAATCTTGTATTGGTAGTCCGCCTAGGACTATAAGTCCCAGGCTAATAGCCGAAGTCCATTAAAATGGACTGAGCAGTAGCTCTGTGTACTATCCTTGGTTTACAGGTATAAGCAATAGCCAACATACTCCTTTCGGTGCCCGTTCGCCGCTAGCCGTTCCTGTAGGGTAGATTAACGTAAGGTGTGCAGAGTAGTTTCTTAACTGTTTGATGTATTCCACCCAATTGAAAACCGCTATATTACCGGCGAAGTAGGCGAAGGATGAGAATAATTAAAAATGGTGAACTAAAGACAATACTCCACACAAAAGTTGGTGAACCTACGAAAGAAAAGTCTTTATAAGATGCCACTGGAGGTTGTTGGGTGGAGATGGCGGTGGCTGTTATGCCGCTGATGGCGAGTCCAATTCCTGCAAGCGCGATGGTGTTGTCTAGAGTGCGATCGCTCTTGGTTTGCTCAATCTCAATAATACCCCGAACAGTGTTGATTAAGTCTTCTAAAATTCTCAAGCCTACACTCAGGCTAGCACGGTCTTGCGCTACCTGCGCTTTGTATTTTTCCTCAACAATATCACTGAAGTTTTTCAAAAACCCCAAGTCTGTATCACCCAAATTACCATATTCTTGTTGCTTTTGTTCTGCTTTTTGGACGATCTGTTGATGGTATTTTTGGTAGTTGCTTAAATTCGTCTCTATCGCCAAGCTGATAATTTCCAGATCGCTGATTTTTCTGAGATAATCTGATAAAGTCGCAATACTCTCACTCAATATTTTTTGTAAGTACTGTAACTTGTTACCAGATAATATTACTTCTCCATGTTCTGTATATAAACTTTTCACTTTTGCAACGTTTTCTGTGATAGACTTATATTCAGCTTGTAAACTTCTCGTTGTTTTCTCAGCATAAGCATATTCCCACAAAATTTTGTTACGCACACATAATAACCGCAGCCAATCTCCATAAAAGCCTGCAGCTTCCTCCATAATATTTAGGGCGGGATAGAAAAATATTAAAATGTGAGTATTTTCTTCTGCCACGTTCTCCCACTTCTGGGGCGATTTCCAAACTTCAAAAACTGTAGCGCCTAAAAAATTTCCAATTTTTAACTCTTGCCAATCACCAGGGATTAAAGCGTTGGCAGATGCTTTGGCTAAATCTTCTAAATTAGCTTGAAAATTTGCAGGTAGGCAACCGGAAAGCATCCAAGTTTTCCCTAGGTTACCATTTTTAGCAGAGGCTTTTTCTTTGAGCTTTTGAAAAAAAGTAACAGAGTGAGGATGATCAAAGTCATCAACAGAACAGTCAAACAGTAGTCCGTAAGTATCACTTAAGCGAACTGGATAGTAATAACCTCCAATTTGATAATCTGCAACCTTATCTTGAAAAATCAAATGATTATCTTTGATATTAAATGGCTTTCGGTATTTTGGATCAAGTAAGTCTAGTAATTTGATATATTCTGGGTTCTCAGCTGCTAACTCCTCCTCTAAATAGACATGTAATTTAGGAGGTAGGTTGTTCCAGAATTTATCGTGATTTTCAGCAACTTGAGCTTCACTGTCTCCCAATCCATCTCTTAATTGGTAGACAAATACATCGAGAGTGGGGTAGTAAATTAAGTCATTCATCGAGTAAAGATCTAATCAAATTCTAGTTTTATTAATTGACAGTCGATTTGGGAGTATCCCAAATTTTGTAAAAAAGATAAGTAACTCAACCTAATTAAACGTGAAATGTCCGCAGCATCTTGTTCATTGTTTTTCCCTATTAAAGTAAGACATTCGCTTTCGTAAAGTTGATTGAGGCGTTCGCGGAGCGACTCCGCAGGAGTCTCGCTCTTTTTTACCAAAGCGTCAAGCCGCCTAATTGTAGCTTCATTCACATTATTCCCCAACGCTTGACGGACTGGGTGAAGTTTTTCTTGCAGTTCTGGTCAAAGGGTTGATAAATCAAGTTTATTGAATGCTTGCAAAAAAGCTTGGTAGCGGATTGTGTATCTTTCTAGCATAAGAAAAATGTGGAGAATTGAAGATAGGATTTACCTAGAAGAGATCCCCCAACCCCGCTTGCAAAAGAGGAAGGAGAAATGAGGATAGGTGATGAAGCGTCGTGTTTGAGGATGAAAGTGTGTAGGGCGGCTGGGCTAAGATGTCAGTAAACTATAGCAGTAGTGGAATTGAGCAGTTGTTTCATCTCCTCCCATGCAGGTGACTCATCACTCCCAGTATCCAGCAACCAAGCCAAGCAAGCATTTTTCCCTTGTTCTACCAGTTCCAACGCTTGCACCATCTCACCCAACTGCACAGCCAAGTCAACAGTTAACTGCTCAAAAGGAGCAAACTTCAAAGCCAACTGCTTTTTCTTTTCAGGACTTTTGCACTCATCCAGCAAGCGTCGCAACAAATCTGTACCGCGTCGTTGCAGTTCTTGGGCTTTCGCAGTTTCTCACAAATCCAAAAAGACGCGAATTAAGTCTTGCAAAACCTCCAGATGTAACTCAGAGAAATCTGCTTGTGTGAGAGTTTTTAGCGCTTTGTTGTAACTGTTGACGGCTTTTAGGCAAAAATCAATGTTTTGGGCTTTGTGTGAAAAATTAAAGTCCAAACGCTTAGCAGTATCTTGGTTTGGTGATTTTGCCTTTAATTTTTATCCCACTAAAGTGATCAAAGAGCGATACACTGTTACCTAAAATGAGGATACAACAAAAACGTCACTCGCTCTTTGATAGGAGTATCCATCTGTGCAGCCGGACTTATTGAGCCTGGAAATAACTAAGGGAGAACTGAGACGTTTAATTGGATTAAATCCAGATGATGTCTTACGACCTTCTATTATGAAGGATCGCGAGAAGCGATTTCGTTTTTTGATTAACGAAATTGTTGTAGCACTGCTGCTGAGTTTGATCATTGTCGGGTTTGTTTATGCGTTTGTGATTCTGCCGACAATTGGTTCTTCAATAATACTAGGAATTGTTTTGCTGACAACTGTGCTAATTGCTATTATAGTTGGGCGTTGGTTTTGGCGGCGTTTTACCTATCCCAGAACACTCAGAGTACTTTTGGATCAAGTCGATAAATATCATAAGTTGGTGATCGCGATCGCTATCCATGATCAACAAATAACATCTGGGGACACAGACAGTCGTATAGCTGATAGAGAAAAAGTCCTTACTGCTCTGCAACTTATGAGAGAAGATTTCGTTCGCGCTTTGAAAACAGAACGAATTATACGAGATAATAAAGAATTATTTACCAATAATCAAGAATTACTTGTCAATAATTTAACTAAGTTGCAAGCCTTACAAGTGAGCAGTCAGGCAAGCGAGTATGCTCAAATTCTAAATCAATCATTGCAGATTGCAATGAGTGTGCAAACAGAGATCACAAAATTGCGGGAAATCTGAATCCCGCTGATCAAAGCAGTCTCCATTCAAAGGAGCAATCCTTGCCAGAAGTTTCCAACAAATAGTTGTCCGTTGACTTAAACATGACTAACCAACCAAAAATTATTGTCTTAGATGATGATCCAACAGGTTCTCAAACAGTCCACAGTTGCTTGCTACTCATGCGTTGGGATGTGGAAACACTATCCTTGGGGTTGCAAGATGATTCACCAATCTTCTTTGTATTAACAAACACAAGAGCACTTCCCCCAGAAGAAGCAGCATCTATTACCAGAGAAGTTTGCCATAACCTCAAACAGGCTATATCTACAGTCAGTGGAGATACGGGAGAAAAATCCACCATTAGCCTACAAACAGATACAACAAAAGGGTTTAGCGTTGTCAGCCGTTCTGATTCGACTTTACGGGGACATTACCCAATTGAAACTGATGTCATCGCCGATGAACTAGGTCCATTTGATGCTCATTTTATCGTACCAGCGTTTTTTGAAGGCGGACGTATTACGCGCGACAGTGTACATTATTTGATAGTTGATGGTGTTCCCACCCCTGTCCATGAAACTGAATTTGCTCGTGATTCAGTCTTTGAGTATCGTCATAGCTACTTACCCAAGTATGTGGAAGAAAAAACTCAAGGAAGTATCAGTGCTGAGTCGGTAGAAAGGTTTTCATTAGCGGATATTCGCGCTGGTAGCTTAGAACGACTTATGCAACTCACTAATAACCAATGTGCTGTTGTGGATGGTGAAACTCAAGCAGATTTCAACCAGTTTGCACAAGACGTTCTAACCGCAGTCAGTCAGGGGAAACGCTTTCTGTTTCGTAGTGCTGCTAGTATCTTAACGGCTTTAGCAGGATTACCGCCCCAACCGATTGCTCCAGAAAATATGTCACAGTACGTGCAACGAAGTAAACCGGGTATAGTAATTGTTGGTTCCCATGTTAAAAAGACAACTCAGCAGTTAGAGGTACTGTTGCAACAAGAGAAAACGATGGGAATTGAAGTGGATGTGGCGCGGTTAGTTGATGATGGAGCAAATGAATCTGCTACACTGCTAAACGAGGTTCTAGATCATATCCATGCAGCATATGATGCTGGAAAAACAGCAGTGGTTTATACCAGTCGTAAAGAACTGACTTTTAAGAATGCTAAGGCAAGGTTAGAGTTTGGTACAAAGGTGTCAAGCTTATTGATGGATATCGTGCGGGGTTTACCATCGGATATGGGATTTTTAATCAGTAAAGGTGGCATTACTTCAAACGATGTCTTAAGTACAGGTTTAGCTTTGACTTCGGCACGGTTACTTGGTCAAATTTTACCTGGTTGTTCAATGGTGATAACTCCATCAGACCATCCTCAGTTTCCTAATCTGCCAGTCGTGCTGTTTCCAGGAAATGTTGGCGATGCCGATGGATTATCAATAGTCGCTAAAAGACTCAGTAAAAATCTAGCGTGAGGAGTGTGATTTTTTAATAACGCTGTTGCAAATTGTAACTAATCTAGTATGGATGATCGCTCTATCCCGTATTCTGGCAACCGTTACACGACTTCTGACTCTACTATCCCTGAGCAGAAGTCAAAAAAATCTTTTGGTGAAGTAGAGGAAATCTCTGCTCTTTCTGATTTAAAGTCGATTTCGCAACCAGAGGAAAACCCAGTCCTCCCCGAAGCAGAGGTAAATTCTGTCTTACTTTACTTAAAATCACATATTCCAGATTATAATGTCCAGTCAAATTCCAATCATTCCAACGTGGAGTCAAATTCTTTCGAGCTTAATATAGAACAGACAAATTCTTCCGATTCCAACGTGGAGTCAAACTCTTTCGAGCTTAATATAGAACAGACAAATTTTTCCGATTCCAATGTGGAGGCAAATTCTTTAGAACCTAATATAGAACCGACAAATTCTTCCGATTCCAATGTAAAAGCAAATTCTCTCGTCCCTGATAGTGAGCCACATCCTATTTCGGATACAGAGTCAAATCCTTCCGATTCCAATGTTGAGTCAAATTCCGTCGTTCCTGATGTAGAATTTAATCCAGCCAATATCAACGTAGAGTTGAGTGAAGAATTCCCGTCTAAAACAGCAACGGTGAATCCTAATATTCAAGTCCAAATAAAAAGTCAGGAGGGAAAACTTTTATTAATACTACCAACAGAATCACAATTGCCAGCCTCAGAATACAGTTGGACTGAGATTTGGCAACAAATGAAGCTGCGACTTTTAGCTGGCGAGCGCTCTTTTTCACCTAACACAGCCGTGAATCTGATCGCCCAAGATCGCTTATTGGATAACAGACAACTCCAAGAACTGGCGGAAAGTTTGAATCAATTTCACATTCAGCTAAAATCAGTTTCTACTAGTCGTCGGCAAACTGCGATCGCTGCAGTTACAATGGGCTACTCTGTAGAACAACTACAGCGACAAACAACACTTGGCAGTGAGTTAAAGTCTGAGACACCTCCTTTTGCAGAACCTCTCTATTTAGACAAGACGGTGCGTTCTGGAGAAGAAATCCGTCATCAGGGTCATGTTATCCTCTTAGGGGACTTGAATCCTGGTGGTATCGTAGTTGCAAATGGAGATATTCTTGTTTGGGGTCGTCTACGTGGAATTGCTCATGCGGGTGCCCTTGGAAACCGTGATTGTCTGATTATGAGTTTGCAGATGGAACCAACCCAGCTGCGAATTGCAGATGCTGTTGCTAGGGCACCAGAAAAATCGCCATTGCAATTTTATCCAGAAGTGGCGTATATTACGTCCCAAGGAATCCGTATTGCTAGGGTGAGCGATTTTTCTAAAATCCTATTAAGTAGGATGATAAAAGATACATAAATCTTTTTTATTGTTGTATATTTTCTAATCACTAATCGAGCTCGTTTCTATCATGACTCGCATTATTGTTACAACCTCCGGCAAAGGAGGGGTGGGAAAAACCACGATTACGGCAAATTTGGGAATGGCTTTAGCCAAAATGGGGCGTCAAGTAGCTTTGGTTGATGCGGATTTTGGTTTGAGAAATTTGGATTTGTTGCTAGGGCTAGAAAACCGGATAGTTTATACTGCGGTTGAAGTTCTGGCAAGAGAGTGTCGGTTAGAACAAGCTTTGGTGAAAGATAAGCGGCAACCTAATCTCGTTTTGTTACCTGCAGCGCAAAATCGCACCAAAGATGCGGTCACTCCTGACCAGATGAAGTTATTGGTGAATGCACTGGCGCAGAAGTATCAATATGTTTTGGTTGATAGCCCAGCGGGAATTGAAATGGGGTTCAAAAATGCGATCGCCCCAGCAAAAGAAGCCCTGATTATCACCACTCCAGAAATTGCTTCCGTGCGTGATGCTGATCGCGTCGTTGGGTTACTAGAAGCACAAGGCATTAAACGTATTCACTTGGTTATTAACCGTATCAGACCTGCAATGGTACGGGCAAATGATATGATGTCTGTTCAAGATGTTCAGGAACTTCTGGCAATTCCCTTGATTGGAGTTGTTCCTGATGATGAGCGGGTTATTGTATCTACCAATCGCGGTGAACCTTTAGTATTAGCGGAAAACCCTTCTTTAGCTGCTACAGCTTTCGATAACATTGTTCGGAGATTAGAGGGGGAAACGGTTGAATTTCTTGAACTGGACTCAACTCAAGACAACATATTCTCTCGTTTGAGAAAGTTGTTTTGGACAAAAAGTCTTTAATCTGTTCCGTCTGTTGCTGACTTAGCTCCAATGATTCTTGAAATATTAGAAAAATTTTTTGTTCGTAGTGTTGACAACAGTCGCACTCAAGTTAAACGCCGCCTGCAATTAGTGATAGCTCATGATCGTGCTGACATCAGCCCTGATGTACTAGAAAAGATGCGGCAAGAAATCTTAGATATTGTTTGTCGTTACGTAGAAATTGAAACGGACGGCTTAGAGTTTTCCCTGGAAAGCAATCAACGGACAACAGCTTTAATTGCTAACATGCCAATTCGTCGAGTCAAAGAAGATCAAGAAGAAATGTCTGAATTAGACAGCAGCAATTAGGTCTAAGTGATTTGACGCTTTTTGTGTGATCATTAGCAACAACAATAAATAATTCTGTCCTAACTGCGCCAGAATCGATTCCGCGCGACTAGTGAAGTAGCGCAGTTAGGCAGTGCTCTGTCTTTGGAGAGCCACTGCTCGACTAAAATTCGCCGCCTTGTAGACGTCAGCAGGGCGGTGAGCCAATCCGGAGGGAAAGCAGCACTGCGCTCAGGTAGCGCGGACGCTAGTCAACAAACTAGGGGTGTAAGGGGGTAAGGGTGTAGGGGAGCCACTGCTCTTCGGGTATCTCCTGCACCAGACGCTACGCGTATCTCCTACGGAGACGCTGCGCGAACGCTCTTAGCGTGCGCTTGCGCTTACGCAGTCGCCTAGGTCGGGAGACCCCTTCGGGTATCTCCTAAGCCCTGCGGGCACGCACTCGCGTTGGGAGACGGTGAGTCCTGAGCCCTGAGTCCCAAAGGGACACGCTGCGCGAACGGGCACGGCAAAGCCGAACGGACACGCTACGCGTATCTCCTACGGAGACGCTGCGCGAACGCTCTTAGCGTGCGCTTGCGCTTACGCGTTCGCCCTTGGCGTGCGCTTTGCGCTTACGCCAGATGCCTGGCTGTCGGGAAAACGCCACATGCTATCTCCCAAGGGGAGACGCAATCATGCGAACAAGCCGGGAAACCCGGACGCCAGATACCTACGGAGGGAGACCCTCCTGCAGTACTGGCTCTCCAACGCAGTGGCTCCCCTCCCGCAGCACTGGTCTCACCTCCTGCGCCGTGCTGTCTCACCGTGCGCGACTTTAAGCGTTGAGGAGCCACTGCGTTGCGGAGAGCAGCGCCTTGCGGGGGTTCCCCCAAAGTCTGCCGGGGGAAGCAACCCAAGCGGCGAGCTTTGACCGTTGTGGCGACTGCGGAGGGTTCCCCCCGTTGTAGCAAGTGGCGTGCATGTGGCGTGAGCCAGTACTGTCCCTTGCGCGTGGCACTTTGTGCCATAGGAGGGAGACCCTCCTGTAGTGCTGGCTCCTCTTGACTCAGGAGTTATTGCTGTATTATGAAACGGAGAGAGAGGGATTCGAACCCTCGTTGAGGTTGCCCCCAAACAGCATTTCCAGTGCTGCGCCTTCAACCGCTCGGCCATCTCTCCAGGCGTCACGAATTCCAAGTATACAATAAGATAAATTAAACTGCAACTAAATTTCGTCTAAAGTCCCAAATTGAAATCAAAAATTCAAATGTCCGAGACATACACTATTAAAGTTCGTGAATGCGCAAAGCGCAGCGCCGAAGGCGAACGCGCCAAAGGCACTATACACACCTTCCAAGTCCCTGATGACCGCTACATCCTGCATACGGGTGAAAAACAAGGGGTAGAACTGCCGTTTTCATGTCGGAATGGGGCTTGCACCACTTGTGCTGTCCGGGTACTCTCAGGAGAAATTTACCAACCGGAAGCTCTTGGACTCTCACCAGAATTACAGAAAAAAGGTTATGCCCTATTGTGCGTCAGTTATGCTCGTTCTGATTTGGAGGTGGAGACACAAGACGAAGATGAAGTCTATGAACTCCAATTTGGACGCTTTTTCGCTAGGGGGAAAGTTCGCAAAGGTCTTCCCTTAGATGAAGATTAATAGATGAAGATTAAATTTTGTTTCAAGGGCATTGGTGCAAAGCTAGAAAAAATCGTCATTCTGCTTTGTCTACTACTACTTGTAGCTTGTCAACCTCAAAAAAAACCTGAAGAAAGCACACAGGTGCAAGTCAAAATCACACAAGTTGTCAGTGGACAAACTTTGAAGGTGGTAGGTTTGGGTGATCAACCAAGTCTCATTTCTCAAGTACGCTTGCTGGGAATCGATGCACCAGATTTGCAGCAACGTCCTTGGGGAGATGCAGCCAAAGAACGCCTAGAAGCGGAGGTTTTGGAACAGCCAGTCATCCTGGAGTTTGATGTTCAAATCAAAGATCAATTTGGGCGGAGTTTGGCTTATGCGTGGAAAAATGGGGTTTTGTTGAATGAACAGTTGGTGAAACAAGGGTACGCTTTGTTTGTGGGGCGATCGCCTAACCACAAATATGACCTACGCTTAGAACGTGCCCAGCAATGGGCTAGACTCATGGGGTTAGGAATTTGGGACCCACAAAAACCTATGCGTTTGACACCCGCTGAATTTCGCCGTCAGTATCGTTAGTAATTCGCCCTGGGGCTGATAATTAGGAATTTTCAACATTCATAAGTCATTTATGCTGGCAATTGATGCATTTCATACTATTGTCAAAACAGCCCTCCAGAAGGATAAATGGCAAATAACCCACGATCCATATCCACATTGCCAATAAGCTAGTTGAAATCGGAGTACCAAAACACGATATTGTGTTGGGTATTGATCCACCAAAGATGCATCAATACACAAAATTTGGTGTTGGTTGAGTCAACTATCAGTTATCAGTTATCAGCTATCAGTTACCAGTTACCAGTTATCAGTTACAACAGAAAATACGGATCTGTTTCTTTTGTTAACTGTTTACTGTTCACTGCGATGCACTGAGCGCGGTCGTTGTGTTCACTGATTTGTTGAAACTGTTTAGGATACTAAATTTTATGACTTGAGATATAGGCAAGTCTTTTTACAAATTTGGAATAATTAGTATAGTTAGTTTTTTATTCTAAAAGAGATTCAACATTTAATATGAGCATTCGTTTACCAATAATAGCTGCCACCTTGATGGTTACCACCGTTAGTTTAGGTACGGTTTTTAACGCTTCACCAGCTTCTGCGCGAGACACAATAACTTGTGAAAGTCGTGGTAATGATAGGAATACTTGTGAGGTAGGTAGAGGAAGCAGAGTAAGATTTGTCAGGCAATTGTCTGATGCTAGTTGTAGAGGAAATTGGGGTTATCGCAGAAACCGTATTTGGGTAAGAAATGGCTGTCGAGCAGAGTTCGCAGTCAGCGATGCTGCAAAGCAGCGGCTACGCGAACGCCAAGACGGCAGATACGACATAAATGACAGATATAATGACGGATACGGCGGAAATGACAGATATAATAACGGCGGATACGGCGGATACGGCGGAAATGACAGATATAATAACGGCGGATACCGTAGATAAGCGAATCTAGCGGGATTTTGGAGAGTTAATTAAGACTCGATATTCTATAAGACCCGGATAAACACTTATCAAAAACGAAGAACCGCGGTCTAAAGAACGGAATACAGCACTACGTGCTTGTTCCTCCGAGGCTTCCACACTCCCGCGTGTCCGGATGAGTTCCAAAAATCGTATGCTGCGGTGGTTGCGGCTATGTTTCCACACGCTTAAGGTACCCTACTGCGTAGGTTGTGCTCCCAAGTCTTCTAGGATCCTTACTAGACGCTTGTTTCGTCCTGTGTCTCCTAAATATGCCTGTTTTAATTCAACTGAAGCGCATTTTTCCATGATGCACTATTACCCGCAAATATTCTCTTCTCTCAAAAACTATACCTATCAATGTTTTTGGCATATTTTAACGGCGTTGTATAAATGTTGAGAAAGATGCGGGTAATGGATAGCCCATTGGGAGAGGGGGTTGGGGGTGAGGGCGTTTCATCTTGCATAAGTCTTTTTCTACAACTAATTGATTTGACCAAGGTTATCTTTATCTTTTTGTAGACATTTATCAGTTATCACTGTTCATTGGTTTTATCTTCTTCTAGCTTTCTGATTTCTACTTGCACCTGTTGTGCAATTTGCAAAGCATCATCAACTCGTTGTGCGTATTCTCTCGCCTCATGGCTGAATTTTATGCCTTGCATAGCAGTGACATTGCTCTCCAAAAGTTCCATATTTCGAGTAATAAATTCCTTATTTTTCCTCAAAATACGCTCTGTTTTTAACGCACAAACTAAATTGGCTCTTGTGATTTTTAAAACGTCAATGGCTTTTTCTCTATCAGTTAAACTGACTCCTTGGTTTCCAGCCGCTTCTAGCTGGTCATTAATATCTATTGCTTTTAACACTGCATTATAACCATCAATTTGTCTGAGAATATTTCTCTGACGTTCTCTAAACCATTTCCACTTAACTAAGTAAGCAATTGGAATTAATCCCCAGCCAAAAAACAATATTTGCTCTGTATACGCGCCTAAAAGTAATAAGGGAGCCTTACCTGGGTATTTTAATGTTTCATGAGCTTTCAAATCTCTACGACCCAGACCAGCTATTTGTTTTAAGTCGTCTTGTGTAATATATAAACCTTGTAAATCAGGTTGCATAACTGTGTATAACTTCAAATCGTATGATTTTGCCGTGTTTTTGTGATACCTCATTTTGGCGAAGGTATCATTTTTAGGATGACTTAATTTTATGCCACCCCTTTAGGGCGATCGCGAAGCGGGCGCTCTGCGCCATCGCGCTTTAAATGAGCGAGGAAACTCCCGTGTTGTTAGAATTAAGAACACAACACCGAATTTTTGGAGCCATGACAGCCACAACTGCTCAACCCCTCACTTTAGAGGAATTTCTGAAGCTCCCACCAAACAAATTGGAACAACTTCTTTTCAACAGGTCGTTTCGCAAAGAAGTTAATCACAACTTGACGACTACAGTGTGCGCATCCTGCTAGATAATCCCGCGTCCACCCCTTAAGTTTAAATGCTTGCTCTGACTGCTGACGCCTCTATTCTGCTGTATTATTGTGTTCTTTTATGTTTTAGCTTTTATCTTCAATCGCAATTCATCTTTAATCCGATTGAGAATTGAACCTTCATCAAGGGTTGCCAAAATTTGACTAATCACAGCTTTAGGACCATTCGGTCCCCAATTTGCCCCATTGGCTAAATATGCTTTGGTCACATACCCAAGACCATAGCAAGAAACGCCTGCTACACCCGCTTGAGTTAGTGCTACTGACACATAGGCACCCAAGGAAGCACCCCCAGTCGCAGGTGCAGACAGACCAAGTAATGTTTTGAGTGAACTCAAGCCCAAATTTGCCAATAATTCGCTAGCACTGATACCACCCATACTCAAGGCAATTCTTTGTAATAATTTTACGGCTCCGGTTTCGGTCATGGGAATGCCATAAAGTTTTGATAAGCCTAGAATCAGGATAATGTCTATCACCGCACCAGCAAGAACATCTACTAGCATGACAGGATTGAAGGCGATCGCCATTGCTTTGGTCATCGTCGCTTTCCAAATCAACTGATTGGCACTGATATCTCGAATCTTAAGTTTTCGCTGCACCAACTGCTCATTAACGTTGTCAGCATAAAGCATTGTGTTGAGGGCGACCAAAGCTTTGCCTTCACGATGTAGAATTTCCAAAATTTTCAGCTTCAGTTCTTCAACTTGGGCTTCTCCTGTACTGAGCTGCACACCCCTGGTACCATCGGGACGATGAACCATTCTCCTCACCAATGGCGATGCTGCAGCCATCACAATTTCATCAGGTGAAAGTAATTCTCGTACCCTTTCATCCCGAATTTTTTCGTAAATTGCCATGCGATCTGCTTCAGGATACTGGTCTGTTTTGTTAAACACCAGCAAAATAGGTTTACCCGCTTCCCGCAATTGGGAAAGTGCATCATGTTCAACTTTCGTCATATCGCCAGCAACGACAAACAAAATCAAATCCGCCTGTTTTGCGATCTGTTGTGCTAGTGTGGCGCGGGTTTCACCATTAACTTCGTCTAATCCTGGGGTATCAATCAATTCCACTTGAGATTGACCACTTCCCGGTAGAGTCACTCGCAAAGCACGTTGTGTTTCCCCAATCTCTTCTTCTGTGATAGTCCAATTTGCTGTTTGAGAATTGCGCGTGACACCATGCAAGGGACCAGTTTCAAATACTGGTTGCCCTACCAAAGCATTGAGTAGAGATGATTTGCCTCGTCCCACCATACCAAAGGCGGCTATCTGAACTACCATGCGTTCTAATTTCAACAGCATTGTTTCCAAATCGCCAATTTGCATCTCCAGTCCGTCTTTTTCCTCTTGAGTCAGATCAAGCTTATCTACCAAATTTCGCAGTGCGGTTCGCGCTTGTTTATAGTTGAGTTCTGCTTGAATATCTTCAAAAGTAAAAATCGCACTATCTAGCTGTTCGTCCCAATTGAGAGAGTTTTCGCTACTGTTGGGCGAATCATTACGATGTGGCTCGGGTAAGGGTAATGTTGGAGTCATATCTATATTTTTATGTATATCTCGTCTACTATCATGACGTTCATGAAGCGACAACGACCACATCGTGAAAAATGGCAGAATCTACAACAGTAAATAGACAGTAGTGATGTTCATCTTTCGTGATGACCCCTTAAAGTCATAAACTGAAAAATGCATGTAGTAGCGTTATAGTTCTTGACGAAATCACCTGTGCGAAAAATAGTTATTGCCGGTAATTGGAAAATGTTCAAAACCCAGGCAGAATCCCTGGAGTTTTTAAAAGGATTTCTGCCCAGCTTGGGCGAAACTCCTCAAGACCGAGAAGTGGTATTGTGCGTCCCCTTCACTGATTTAAGCGTTTTTTCCAAGAGTTTGCATGGAAGTCGTATACAATTGGGGGCGCAAAATATTCACTGGGAAGGGAGTGGAGCCTACACGGGTGAAATTTCTGGACCTATGCTCACCGAGATTGGTGTGCGCTATGTTATTGTCGGTCACAGCGAACGCCGGCAATACTTTGGTGAAACTGATCACACCGTCAACCTGCGCCTCAAAGCTGCTCAAAAGTTTGGTCTTACGCCTATTCTATGTGTAGGTGAAACCAAACAACAACGAGATGCGCTGGAAACAGAATCACTGATTATCAACCAGCTCGAAAAAGACCTTGTGGATATTGATCAGGAGAATTTGGTTATTGCTTATGAACCGATTTGGGCGATCGGCACTGGTGACACTTGTGAAACCAAGGAAGCCAATCGTGTCATCGGTATAATTCGCAATCAATTGACCAATCCTAATGTGCCAATTCAATACGGTGGTTCGGTAAAGCCGAATAATATAGACGAAATCATGGCTCAAAGGGAAATTGACGGCGTTCTGGTGGGAGGAGCAAGTTTAGAACCCGCAAGTTTCGCCAGACTTGTGAATTATAAGTGAATGTTCAGTAACCAAAGTCCTCTCGTTCCCTGGCTTCTCTGGTTGCTCTCGTTCCCTGGCTGAGCCAGGGAATGCATACAGTCAGACTCTGTCTCACGTAAAAATCGCAAAAGTCATTTTGAAATCTGGAGGCGGAGCCTCTAGTCAAGCGTTCCTAGGCTGAGCCTAGGAACGAGTTGTAGAGTGCGAATCTTATGACACCCAATTTAATCATTCGAGAACGCTGTTTTGAGTGGGGACAGCGAACATATCTGATGGGGATTCTAAATGTCACACCTGACAGTTTCAGTGATGGTGGCGAATTCAATACAGTCACTGCTGCTTTAGCACAAGCACAAGCAATGGTAGCAGGTGGTGTAGATATTATCGATGTCGGTGGTCAATCAACTCGACCAGGGGCAGAGCAAATCACTCTTGCACAAGAACTTAACCGAGTTCTGCCAGTATTGCAAATACTGCGAAAAGAGATACCAGTGCCAATTTCTGTAGACACAACAAGGGCAGCTGTTGCCCAGGCTGCTGTAGAAGCAGGTGCAGATATAGTTAATGACATTTCCGGGGGTACCTTAGACCCAGAAATGTTACTGACAGTGGCAAGGATGAATGTGCCTATTATATTAATGCACATCCGGGGAAACCCGCAAACAATGCAACAATTCACTGATTATCAAGATTTGATGGGAGAGATTTATAGTTTTTTGGCAAAGCAAATCGCTGCAGCTATTGCTGTAGGTATTGACGAAAGAAAAATTATCATCGATCCAGGGATTGGCTTTGCCAAGAACTATGAGCAAAATTTAGAAATTTTGCGCCGCTTACCCCAATTGCGTCAACTTAAGTGTCCTATTTTAGTAGGAGCATCTCGTAAAAGTTTCATTGGTCGTATTTTAAATCAGCCAGATCCGAAAGCACGAGTCTGGGGAACAGCAGCTGCATGTTGTGCTGCTATCTTTAATGGTGCTGATATCATGCGAGTTCACGATATTAAAGAAATGCGCGATGTATCATTGGTTGCTGATGCAATTTTCCGACAATCTTCGCAAGTCCAGCCATCAGACTAAGTAGAACCATTTTCACCATTGTTGACATGTTCTTCGCCATATGTCATTTGGGAAATCAAATCCATCATCTCACCACCTTTGCCTGGATCTACGAACACAACTTTGGCATTCTCGCTTTCACCCAGTCTGTAGCTGGCATTGATGTAATCTTGAGCCACGAGATAGCGCAGAATTTCCTTACTTTCAGGATTAGAACGTAAAGCTTCAGAAATGATCTGCATTGAGGTTTTTGTTCCTTCTGCTTTCTTAATTGCGGCTGCGCGTCGCCCTTCTGCTTCTAAAATCTCAGCACGGCTACTAATTTCAGCAGCTCGTTGCTCTTCCATTGATTTGCGAACACTTTCAGGTGGTGTAATACTCTGAATATCTACCCGCAGAATTCCAACTCCCCACTGCGCCGTTGTCTCATTCAACTGAGCCAGCAAGGCAGTGTTCATGCTTGCTCTGGCGGCGTTGGTTTCTTCCAAGGTATTCTGGGCAATGATTTCCCTAAGCGTAGTTGTAGTCAAGTTTGTTAGTGCTTGCTGCAAGTCGTCAATTTCGTAAAAGCTTTTCTCTATATCTGTGACGCGCCAGTAAACAACTCCATCCACTTCCAAGTAGATATTATCTCTGGTGATTACATTTTGAGGCTTGATGTCTAAAACTTGCTCTCGGGTCGTGTCCTCCATGACAATTTGATCAAGCAAGGGAACAATAAAGTTGAGTCCTGGTTTCAGTTTGCGATGATACTGCCCCAAACGTTCAACCAAAGCTTCATTTCCCTGATTAATAAGCTTTGCCGATCCTAATGCATACCCTATAAGCACTAAGACTATGGCAATAATTGGTTCCATATATTCTCCTATTTAACATTTGGCGGAATTAGCCCTAAGAACATAGCACTAACACTATGTCCTATCTTCAGTCTAATATCCAGAATGTGTAATGTACTTATCACAAGTTGTGGTTCAAGGCAAGACTCTGGTAAAAAATGACATGAAATTAGCGATGAGTTAGCTTTGGACATGGCTATTAAATCATCAACATAGCTGCGTGTGCAAGTGCTAATTTTGTCATTTACTTTACTAAATAAATAGTATGTCAAGAAAAAGGGGGGTAAGGGAATAGGGGTATAGGGGAAATTAATTAGTCTTAATGATAAAGTCCAATTTTGGCATAGCAAGTTTTTCGACCATGATCGCAAGGCGCGCCCTACGCCCGAGGCACGAAGTGCCTCCCCTGAACTTCGTTCAGGGAACCAAGCGTTCGCGTAGCGTGTCCGCAGGACTCAGCTTGGTTGGGCGTATACGGGCGATCACTCAGTGGTTAAACAAAAAAGGTGGGCAGTGCCCACCAAGGGTGACATTTATATGGTCAACAGAACTACATCATGCCCATGCCGCCCATGCCGCCCATGCCGCCCATGCCGCCCATGCCGCCCATGCCGCCCATGCCGCCCATGTCAGGCGCACCACCTGCGGGTTTCTTCTCAGGTTTTTCGACCACGACTGCTTCAGTGGTTAAAACCATTCCAGCGATGGAAGCAGCGTTTTGGATAGCTGAACGCACTACTTTTGCAGGATCAATAATACCGGCAGCAATCAAGTCCTCAAATTCTCCAGTAGCGGCGTTGTAACCGATGTTGAAATCAGTGTCTTGCACTCTGGCGACAATAACCGACCCTTCAACGCCAGCATTATCTGCAATTTGACGCAAGGGGGCTTCGAGCGCTCGCGCCACAATATCAGCGCCAATCTGTTCTTCTGCCTCAAGAGTGTTTTTAACCTCTTGTACTTTTTTCACCAAATGAATCAGTGTTGTTCCACCACCAGGAACGATACCTTCTTCCACAGCCGCTTTGGTAGCATTGAGGGCGTCTTCAATCCGCAGTTTGCGATCTTTGAGTTCGGTTTCTGTTGCCGCACCCACTTTTATCACCGCAACTCCACCAGCTAGTTTAGCAATGCGCTCTTGGAGTTTTTCTTTATCGTAGTCTGAATCGGTTTCTTCTAGTTGTTTACGAATTTGACCAATTCGCTTTTGCACGTCCGCTTTTGTGTTGTCACCAGCAGCAACGATGATGGTGTTTTCTTTGTCAATTGTGATTTTCCGCGCAGTTCCCAGGGTTTCCAAAGAAGCGGTATCCAAGGTTAAGCCAATTTCTTCAGAAATCAACTGTCCGTCGGTGAGAATAGCAATATCTTGCAACAATGCTTTGCGGCGATCACCAAATCCAGGGGCTTTGATAGCGGCGACAGCAAGCACTCCCCGTGCTTTGTTCACAACCAAAGTTGCTAAAGCTTCACCTTCCACATCTTCAGCAATAATCAACAAAGGTTGACCGGAACGGGCGACCTTTTCCAAAACTGGAATTAACTCGCTGATGTTGCTGATTTTCTTATCAGTAATCAAAATGCGAGCGTTTTCAAATTCTACCGTCAACCGGTCGTTGTTGGTGATGAAGTAGGGGGAGATGTAACCCCTGTCTAACTGCATCCCTTCTACAACTTCTAAATCCGTTGTTAAGGATTTAGATTCTTCAACGGTGATAACACCGTCTTTGGTGACTTTTTCCATCGCCTCAGCCAACATCTGACCGACTTCTTCGTCGTTCCCAGCTGAGACTGTCGCAACTTGAGCGATCGCTGCACCTTCTACTGGCTTAGCTACTGCTGCAATTTCCTGCACCAACGCCTCGACGGTTTTGTCAATTCCCCGCTTCAGGGCTATAGGGTTGGTACCTGCGGCAACATTCTTCAAACCTTCTTTGATCAACGCTTGCGCCAACACAGTAGCTGTGGTGGTACCATCCCCAGCCACATCTTTAGTTTTTGACGCCACTTCCTGAACCAGTTTTGCGCCAGTGTTTTCTAAGGGATCTTCTAGTTCAATTTCTTTGGCAACGGTGATACCATCGTTAACAATTTGGGGTGCCCCAAATTTTTTCTCCAAAAGAACATTGCGACCTTTTGGTCCTAAGGTAATCTTCACCGCATCGGCAAGAGCGTTGATGCCTCGTTCTAAAGCCCGCCGCGAATCTTCATTAAATGCAACAATTTTTGCCATGTTTTATGTACTCTCGTGCGCTTCCAATAGACAATTTAGCACTCACTGGCCAAGAGTGCTAATCACTTTAAAAAAAGAACTCACTAAATCAGGACTCAGAAGTCAGAATGAGTATAGTAGCGACGCGCAGATCAGTAGGGGGTTTAAATCACCACCATCAATGGGGGTGGCGACATCGGGTTGGGGCTTTTGCCGTGAGCGTCAGCCGAACGGTTTAAATCCCCTATCCAACGTTTCGACGCAGCTCAATGTTAATTGATTCTGACTCGGGGTGCGGAGCTATCCAGCGTTCAGCTCCTGAATTCTGACTTCTGGGTTCTTGATCAAATCATCCTTCGGATATATCCTAAGCGCTATGCCTACAGCACGGCTACGCCCTGAGGAGGAGAGTGCCTAAGCATTATGAGTGAAATCAAATGCAGCCACTTTGCAGTTAGTTGCCTTGGAACAATTTAGCGCTGCATAAGTCCTTGGGGAACTAGTTGAAGTTGTGGACTAAAGACCAGTGACAATTTAAATTTTAAAAGACAAAATAAAAAATAATCTTTCTACTCTACACCCCACTCCAGCACAGACGTAAGGTGTTACGCCCTTACTCCGACACTTTATCTTCACAGAATGACTCTATATTAGAAGCAACTTCTTATGAAGTTACAGATAGTTAGGAAAAAATTCACTAACATACAATTGATGCTTATCGACACTAACACTAATGGTTAAATCGGGAGATGAATATACACAGCTCCCTTCGTTCCCTCGGTATTGCTGACCCTAACGGTTCCGGCTGGTTAGCGGTAGTATTTACATTTCTTTTAGCTGGTACTGTCACTTGGCGCTTGATTCCAGCAGTCCGCAAGTTTGCCCTGCGAGTAGGTTGGGCTGACCAACCGAATGCGCGACGGCTGAACCGAGAACCTTTACCTAATGCAGGAGGTCTAGCTATTTATGCAGGAGTGATTGCTGCCGTGGTATTAGCCAGTCTCTTACGACCTATAGAACTCGAAAGAGTACTGGCTGAGGTACAGACGATTCTTCTAGGGGGCTCGATACTGGTTCTTGTGGGCTTTATTGATGACCAATTTGGCTTACCCCCTCTGGTTCGATTGTTAATTCAGATACTGACAGCTTTATTGTTAGTTGCTAATCGTATTACCATTGAATTCTCTTTTGGAACTCCCATCGACTCGACACTATCAGTAATACTAACAGTATTGTGGGTAGTTGGAATCACAAATGCTATCAACTTAATGGATGGCATGGACGGTTTGGCGGGAGGAGTAAGCTTTATCACCGCTATAAGTTTATTAGCAGTTTCAGCTCAGGTTCCCAACCGTGCGGCAGCGACGTTAGTTCTAGCAGCATTGGCAGGGGGGGCGTTGGGCTTCTTGAGCCACAACTTCCACCCTTCGCGGATTATTATGGGTGATGCCGGAGCCTACTTTTTTGGTTATGTACTAGCTGCTACAAGTATTTTAGGTAATCTCCAAGCACCCACGGCTGTCTCTCTCCTCGCACCAGTTCTGTTTTTACTGTTGCCAGTGCTCGATACTACTCAAGTGTTTATCCGACGCTTGATGGCGGGGAAAAACCCTCTTAGCACCCCAGGGAAAGACCACTTGCACCATCGCTTGTTAGCTTGGGGCTTGTCTCAACGCCATGCTGCGCTGATTCTTTGGTCAATTGCTTTGATTTGCAACGTGTTGGCAATGAGACTACAAAATATGACTTTGGTACAAATACTTGCCACAACCATTGGGATCATCGTCTTTCTAAGCTTCATTGTCTTGCAAAGGATACGAACAACTTAGGGGTTTGAAGCCGCAAGTTAATTTGTAGACAAAGCAACGAGATAGCTACTCATTCCTGGGTAGCTTTTCTCCTGCCATGCGTTTAATCACATCGCTGAGACTGCTTCAACCGTACTCGTAGGGGAAGAAAGTTCTGTTTTGTCATGGTTTCACCCAACCCTGTTAAGCGTGTTTCTTAGAAGTTGATCAAAATTCGTCAATTCAAATCCCTTAACAGTCAGCATTTTACCCACTTGCCCACTCAAGGTAGCCGCGAGTTCAGCTTCACCAGCCCCTGATGGACCATTCAGCGGTTCGCCAGCTATGACGATGGCTGGATGAGAATAAATTTCAACTAGGTTTGCCTGAATTTGGGGTATGAGACCAAGCAAGTATTCCTCAGTCACAGAACCAGTTTGAAGCAACCCGTAAACGCGCTCAGCAAAACCAATGCCCTTTGATTTCAGCAACCCCTCACCATAGCGGCGCAGTCCACCGAACACAGCCGCCCAAACTAGTTTAGTGAGTAAGTTCCGACGCTCAAGCCGCAGGTTCATTCCCAGTTCTTCATGAGGAAGACGGATAACCCGAATGCCGAATTCATCCGCTAGCTCAACTAGGATACGCAGTACCAACGGATGCATGTGCATATGCAAATGCCCATCTACATGGGAAAGGCGCAACCCAGTAGAGCGAAATTTTTCTAATTGAGCACGGATTTCTCGCTGCAATTCCTCGTGAGTTGACCGATTGAACTGATAGCGCAACCCGCTTGTTTCCGGACTGTATGGAAAGTTACCTGTATCATCAACCAAGTGAGGGATTTGTGAGGGTGGCAGTGCAGCTCGACCACACACCAGAACCAAGTGCAAACCTACTCCTAGGGTGGGGTGAGCCTGTGCTAAATCAACCGCTTTATCAAATGCCTCACCTGTAACCATTAAGCTGGTACTCGTCAGTACTCCTTCTTTGTGGGCTTTGATAATTGCTTGGTTAACGCCATGTGAAAAGCCGAAGTCATCACCATTGATAATGGCGAATTTCTGAGCCTGCATAAGTTCTGATTTATTGTTCCAACAACTGAGGGGTTGAGTTGGACTGTCGCTGAGGCGTCAGTCTGATAATGCGTCGGGCGATTTTGGCAAGTCTAGGTAACAGTTGCGGGTGGAGAAGGCGTTGGTCAAAAACGCTCATCCGTTTGGCGTTTTCTTGAAGGCAAGTAGATAAAAACAGTTCCGGAGTCAAATTGTCCGTGAAGTTCATAGCCCCAGTGGCAGTAAAGCCCTCCTGTTTGTCTTCATCTGAGCCACCAAAGGCTTTGATTTTATCTTGCAGCGCTCTGTAGTAATGCCAAACAGCATCAAACCCGCGTAACCAATTCGCCCTACGACCTTCATGGATTTGTTGGTAAGTTACCCAATTCACAAAGAACATAATATGTCGCGCTTCTTCGTTAAGAATTGGATCGAAAATGTCGAATATTGCTTCAGGCATATAGTTAGCCTGGCGGGCAATTCCAAACAATCCAAAGGCTAAGAAAGAATCGAGGCATTCCCCAAAGCCAAAGTCAATGAAGGCAGTTTTGATATTACTAGGGAGCGCTGGCTCAGGAGGTTGAGAAATTTGAATATCGTAATGATTGATCAAAAACTCAATCAGTCGGGAGTGGCGGGTTTCCTCCATCGCTTGAAGGGCGATCGCCTCTCGCAACAGGGGATCACTGATTGTTGCTGCAAAGGCGCTGACCATCGCCCCAGCCTGTCGCTCTGTACTGAGAGCTTCTTTCCAAAAGGGAATACTCCGTATGCGTTCGAGAGCTACGCTATCCAGAACGGGCCAAGAGAGCTTTTCTGGCTCAAACTCCAGGTGGCTTTCGATGAAGCTGCGGCAAAAAAGCTCTTTGTGTTCTTCGCTTCCAAGTTTCATCATAAGAATATGGCAACAATTTATTTGTTAGTTGTCATAAGGCGTCCAGGCTCGTGTACCCAAGCCAGTACGTTAGAGAGGACAATGCCGTGGTGAGACAGTCCACTCTTTAGGATAAAAAGGCAGTACGCTAACTATTCTATAACCTAACTAACCACTCACAACCGATTGCTCTTTAGCAGCCGCTTGTGTATGACGCTCTTTTAGGTAAGAGAAAAATTCGCGTCCCTCACGCAGGCGACGCACTAGCATCTGAGGATTAGTCAACATTTCGCCGACAATCGGGATAATGGCTTTGGGTCGAAAGTAGAAGCGACGATACATCTGCTCGACTGCATCCTCAATTTGGCCGCCCGAGAGGTTCGGATATTGCAGTGTAGACATTTGAATCCCGGATGAGGCAACTAGCGAATTATCGCTAAACCAACCGTTAGTCTGAGCTTGTCGATAAAGTTCAGTTCCAGGATAAGGGGCGGCGATAGAAACTTGGATGGTATGCGGACTAACATCGCAAGCAAAACGAATTGTTTCTTCAATTGTCTGTTGACTTTCGTTTGGCAAGCCGATGATGAATGTGCCGTGTACGGTAATGCCGAGTTTATGGCAATTTTCCATAAACTTCCGCGCCACCTCTAACTTAATCCCTTTCTTGATGCCGTCGAGAACTTGCTGGTTACCTGATTCAAATCCTACCAGCAATAGGCGTAACCCGTTGTCACGCAGTTGCTTGAGAGTATCGTAGTCTAAGTTGGCGCGGGCGTTACAGCTCCAAGTGAGCTTGAGCCGTTTCATGTGTTGGCTGATGGCGATGGCCCGCTGCTTGTCAATTGTGAAGGTGTCATCATCAAACATATATTCCTGCACCTTGTCACCAAAGATGGCTTTGGCTTCTTCCATGTCTCGCCCAACTGCTTCTGGGCTTTTGGTACGGTACTGGTGACCGCCAATTGTTTGAGGCCAGAGGCAGAAGCTACATTTGGCTGGGCATCCACGTCCGGTGTAAAATGACACGTAAGGATGTAGTAGATATCCTATGAAATATTTCGTAATATCTAAGTCACGCCCGTAGACTGGTAGTACGCTAGGCATCACATCCCAATCGTGGATCAAGTCACGCTCAGCATTGTGGTGTAAGTTACCGTCTTTATCTCGGTAGCTGAGTCCCTTAATCTGATCCCAAGATAAGTCTTGTGCCAACTCCTGACAGGTGTAGTCAAATTCGTTGCGACACACAAAGTCTATCACACGGTTGTCACGCAGCGTTTCCTCTGGTAAGACAGCGACGTGCGCCCCAACAAAACCAATTTGTACATCAGGGTTTTGTTCTTTGATTGCAAGAGCACATGCCACATCATTTGCCAGAGAGGGTGTGCTGGTGTGCATGATAATCAGTTCGTAATCTTTGGCGATTTTCAGCACATCTTCCACAGTCTGATTATGTGGAGGAGCATCTACAAGCTTACTTCCAGGGACGAGTGCAGCGGGCTGCGCGAGCCATGTCGGGTACCAGAATGAGGTAATTTCGCGCTTGGCTTGGTATCGCGAACCAGCACCACCATCAAATCCATCAAAGGAAGGAGGACTAAGAAAAAGGGTTTTTTTCACGAAATATTTCTCCTTTTTTTAAGTAAGGCAATACAGTCAATTGCAAGGTTTTATATAGTCTGTAGCAATCGAAATTATCAGAAAAACTGAGTACTCAATCATGCAATGAGTGCAAAAACATTACTGTGGCTGAGTATATCTTTGAATATCATCCAGAGGTCTATAAGAAAAAATAATTTTGCAACGTTGGTATTTCTAGTCCTATAAGAACAGTTGTTCAGTTGGTGTAAACGCTGCACAGCTGACTGTAAAGATACAGATGCGCGATGCGGGTTGAGGTGTGTGAGTAAGTGTGAGGAGTAGTGTTAAGTAGAACCTGTGGACGGTTAGTCAGACCTAAATAAACATAGTTGATAGTTTATTGAGGTATGGGTGGATGTAAACAGCCGTGGAACTTTCCATAAGCGAAAAGCTTGACAACAGGTGTTTTATTTACTGGTGTTAGTAAATTGCTCCAGTAGTGCAAGAACATCACTGCGACTGAGTTTACTTTTACCATTGGCAAGAGCATCAAGGGTGCCATAAGCTAAGGTTAAGGGAATTTGACAAAAGTCCAAAGCAGGACCCGGAGGAAGAGCGCTAATGTATGCATCTGCCAGCGTCAAATTGCGACGGGCATAATGATGCAAATCTTCTGCACTCCAGCCCTCTGGAAAGAAGTCCACTCCACGCACTAAGTCCTCAGTGTGGTTCCGGATGATATTCACAGCCTGTAAACCACGACCAAACCCAATTGCATGAATACGGTTTGTCTGTGTCCCATCGTACCAAGCCCATAAATCTGAGAGCATCAAGCCAACGGCACCAGCAACTCCAAACGTGTAACGATCTAAATCGGACTCGCTACGGATTTTCCAATCGTTTTGGGCCCAGTAAGCCATTCTATCTGCCATTGCCGCAGTCGCATCCCAAATCCGAGGAGCAATGGTTGCAGGTGCAAGAATTGCCCATTCTCGAATCCGCAGAGAAACCTCGGGTAGGAGATGTTCATGTGAGTGAAATCCTTTATAGAAAGCATCGATGGCAAAGCCATCACACCCTGCTTGTAATGTCAAGCTAATTGTTCGTAACAGCTTTGCTTTAGTAAAGTTATCTAGTTCTGGATGATCCTCAATTTCATCAATGGCTCGCAAACACAAGTACGCTGATGCGACTGCTTCTTGCAAGCCCAGTGGTAACTTGATGATTGGAATGTAGAAAGTCCGACTCGTTTCCTTGAGGATGTTTAAGGCATCTCCATACAAGTCCATAAGATTGCAGCTCCATTGGGTATTACTCATTTTGCCTAATATTGTTGGCGAAAAAGTCACCACTCAAATCAAAAAGTTGGAATTGTGGAAATTGTTGTCCCTGTTTACTCAACTGCGACTGCCTTTTGGGCGACTTCCTTTGGGCATATCGATTCTTCAGCACGTCCTACCCCCCTAAACCCGAACTGCTTCGGGCAAGCAAGGCAAACCGTAAACCCGGCAATACAAAGTATTCTGGGTCTATACAGATGAATACATGAATCCACAGTCGGCTGTCAAACTCAACACAATCCAAAAGTTACCAACTTTTGACTCCCAATACAGATTCTGAATAGCTATTTTCTTCAAAAAAAGATAAGAAATGTTTGCCAAAAATGACATCAGTTTCCACCTGCCGGACTTGTTAGCTATGGATCATATATGCTTCTTGGCTCTCACTCCTGAGTTTATTGATTACCGCGTAAATAAATACTAAAACTATACGGTTAACCTTGTGCAAGCTCCTCTCCTCTGTGTGCGATATCGCAAAATGCTATTGACCTGCATTGGTGTCAATTGACGATAGTAATAGGTGAAAGTTCCCAGTACATATGTGCTTACGACTCATAAACCAGAAGAATTGGGTCTTTTGGCGATCGCCATTGCTTTTTTCTGTCTTGTCATTGCTATATCTAAGACCTAGATAGAAGTTCAGTACTTCACAAGATATAGCAGTCCTGTACCTTCCAAGTCATTAATGAAGCACCTACTGTGGTTTCTTAAGGAAGAGGAATATTGGCGATCGCACCACAAGCAAAGATAAACCTATCACTAAGATGGATATGCTGCCAGTTCTTTCCTAAAAACTAAGCATTTTCTGTTTGATGACGACCACCTATTTAGGGGTGAAGAAAAAAGATCGCTTCAATTTTTTCTTCACCCAGTGCATAAGTTAATTTGACTTGCTCCTATAAAAAAGTAGAAGGAAGACAAGAAAGCTAAAGGGCAAAAGCTTTTAGTGTTAACTGTTTTCCTATTAGTTATCCCTTCGGGTATAGCACAGCACGCAGTGAGTTGTGTAATAACAGTTCACCAATTTATCAATTTTGAAGGAGAAGAAAAAGACATGAGTTCTACAAATTTAAATCAGTTCACACAAGAGTTTCAACAAGCAGTAATAGAGGCTCTTTATAACCCTAAGTTATTAGAGATATGCAAAAAATACGGTTTAATGGAAGGTAATGTCCTAAAATTTCAGTGTATGCTCGATCTGAAAAACGTTCAATCTGATGATGCTACTGTAGTTCAGGAAATTAAAAATGCTTTGCAAGCAATTCCAGGCGACGAGCTTGTCATGGTGGATTGTGTTTGGTGTTCGGGGGGTTGTTGTTAATAGTAAACTGTATAGCAATCCTATCAACCTAAAGATTAGAAGCTCAACTAATTAAGCATATCCCAAGTAACAAAACCCGAGAAAGTATATTCTCGGGTAAAAATTATTAAGTTTTGTTGTCATTCTCAAATCACTAGTTTTGGATCTCAAAAATTAAGTTGATAATATTGTGCATGATCTCAGCTTTAGGAAGAATGAAAAAAATCTTACAGCGTATTGCAAGTGATTGAGGTACAACGCTCTTGTCTAAAAGCCAGACACAAAGCTATTTTTACTTCTGACTTCTGACTTCTGACTTCTGAATTTTGCTGTATATTGATATAGTTCACAGAATGATGTAGTGTCACTATATATTCAGTAACAGCTACTTTGCGTAAAGGAGTCCAATATCTGGGATGAGTTCTCTTCGGAATTGGTTTAAAGGACTAGGAATGGCCATAGGTGGTATCAACCTGTTGTGTGCAAACTGTGCTATTGCCCAAATCATTCCAGATGCAACTCTACCTAATAATTCTCGCGTTACAACACAAGATAACATCAGAACTATTGAAGGTGGAACCCGAGCGGGAAATAATCTTTTTCACAGTTTCGAGCAGTTTTCTGTACCTGCTGGGACTACGGCTTCCTTTAACAATGCGGCAGAGATTCAAAACATAATTAGCCGGGTAACGGGTAAATCTTTCTCTAATATTGATGGTACTATTAACGCTTACGGTTCAGCCAACCTGTTTCTAATCAATCCTAACGGTATTATTTTTGGTCCCAATGCCTCGTTAAATATTGGGGGTTCATTTGTAGCAAGCACCGCAAGTAGTTTGAACTTTGCCGATGGTACTAAGTTTAGTGCCACAAATCCCCAAACCACACCGCTGCTAACAGTCAATGTTCCTATTGGCTTACAATTTGGCGCAACAGCAGCACCCATCCGTAATCAATCTCAAGCAAATCCAGATGGCGCAACTAATTTTTTTGAGGAACCTGCTGGTTTACAAGTAGCTATAGGCAAAACTTTGGCACTTATAGGCGGTGATGTAACGCTAGAAGGCGGAAGTTTATTGGCAAAAAGCGGACGAATTGAGCTAGGGAGTGTCGCAGGTAATAGTTTCGTCAGTTTGAACCCAATAAAACAAGGTTGGACAATGGGCTATGAGGGTGTCCAGACTTTGCAGAACATTCAACTTACCTCCGTGACAACTAACGGTTCTAGGATTCCATCTATTGTAGATGTTTATGGTAAAGATGGGGGTGGTTCTATTCAAGTGCAAGGAAAAACCGTAGAATTGAGTGGTCACATTGTAACCTTGCTAGCTGGAACTACAGGTGTTGGAGATAGTGGAGACTTAACGATTACTACTGAGAAATTAATTGTGCGGGATGGTGCACAACTCTTTAACGCTACATCAGGTGAGGGTGCAGGGGGAAATTTGACTGTAAATGCCTCCGAGTCTGTACAACTAATTGGTAGTTATACCGAACCAATTACTAGTAAAACTTATGCCAGTCTATTGTCTAGTTCCACTTTTGCTGCTGGTAAGGCGGGTGACTTAATAATCAATACTGGGAGATTGCGCATTCAAGATGGGGCAAAGGTCACAGCTGATTCTAGTGGAAGGCAAAACCCGTTAAATCCTAAAGAATTAATACCAGCTACAGGACAAGGAGGTCGTTTGATTGTTAATGCTTCTAAGTCTGTAGAAATTGTTGGAACCTTACCGGATGGTAGAGCTAGTGGTTTGTATGCTACGACTATAGGTTCTGCCGATGCAGGAAAATTGACAATCACCACAGGACAATTGATTGTTCAGGACAAGGCTACAGTAACTGTAAGCAGTGAAGCTCTGAAGAATTATATTTACCTGGGGAATCCACTGAACCTAGGAAAAGCGGGCGAACTCAATATCAATGCTCGCTCAATACTTCTGGATAATCAAGGCAAAATTACATCTGAAACTGATACTGGTCAAGGCGGAAATATTAACCTACAAGTGCGGGATTTATTACTGCTACGCCGCAACAGTCAAATATCCACCAATGCAGGCAAAGTACAGGCTATTGGCGATGGCGGTAATATTTTCATCAATGCTCCTAATGGCTTTATTGTCGCCAAACCAAAAGAAAACAGTAACATCACTAGCAATGCTTTCACAGGTTCTGGTGGCAAAATCCAAATCAACGCTACTGGTCTTTTTGGCATAGCACTGCGTAGTCGAGAAGACTTGGCAAGACAATTAGAAACCAACGACCCAACAAAACTCAACCCACAAAACCTACTTACAAACGATATCACGGCAATTTCTCAAACCAATCCGACTTTAAACGGCGTAGTAAATATCAATACACCTGAAGTTGATGTCAACGGTGGATTAATCAACTTACCTGTGGAACCAAAAGAACCAAGATTGGCACAAGGATGTGATGCAGGTGTCACGCAAAATCAAAGTGAGTTTATCATCACCGGACGCGGTGGTATACCACCTAACCCTAGGGAAGTTCTTAGAAGCAACAATGTGCAGGTAGATTGGGTGTCTTTGGGAGAGGATACAAATAATCCTTCAGATACTTCAAGCACAGAAACACAAAGGCAGAGAAGTAGAAACAATTCACAAAAAAGGAAAGATGTCAAATATCCACCGGATGAGATTGTAGAAGCGCAGGGGTGGGTGCTGGATAGTAATGGCGATGTGATTTTGGTCGCACAAGCACCTACTACGACACCTCATGGTTCTTGGTTGAATCCTACATCTTGTAAATGAAAGTACAAAGTCCATCTTAATGCTACTTAATAACATGACTGCCAGGCGGTTTACACTCCATTTATTTTGGTGGTTCTTAATTTTGAACTTTGTTCGCGCAGCGTGTCCTCTGGACATAGGACATATTTTGAATTTTGAATTTGAGCGAAGCGAGTGACAAGAGCCTAAAATTAAGAAACTTAGACTGATTGCTTGGTCAATCTCAGAATAAATAGGCGGAAGCACACGGGGAAACTAACGTGAGTCATGAATTTGATTACGATTTAGTCATTGTAGGCGCTGGAGTAGGCGGACACGGGGCTGCCTTACACGCAGTTAGCTGTGGTTTGAAAACAGCCATTATCGAAGCAGCGGATATGGGAGGAACTTGTGTTAACCGAGGCTGCATTCCATCTAAAGCACTGCTGGCGGCATCTGGACGTGTGCGAGAGTTAAGAGACGCCCATCATCTCAAGTCGCTGGGAATTCAACTGGGAAGTGTGGAATTCGACAGAGAGGCGATCGCCAACCATGCAAACAATCTCGTATCCAAAATACAAGGCGACTTAACCAATAGTCTCAAACGCTTGGGAGTCGATATCATTCGAGGTTGGGGTAAAATCGCAGGAACACAAAAAGTCTCTGTAACCACAGACAGCGGCGAAAAAACCATTACAGCAAAAGATATTATTCTTTCCCCTGGTTCTGTACCCTTCGTTCCTCCGGGTATTGAAGTTGATGGCAAAACTGTGTTTACTAGTGACCAAGGCGTGAAGCTAGAATCACTACCAGATTGGGTAGCAATTGTTGGCAGTGGATACATCGGCTTAGAATTTTCCGATGTTTACTCAGCTTTGGGCAGTGAAATCACGATGATAGAAGCCCTAGATCAGTTGATGCCAGGATTTGATCGTGATATTGCTAAACTAGCTGAACGAGTTCTCATCACTGGGCGTGATATTGAAACTCATGTGGGCATATACGCCAAAAAAGTCACTCCTGGTTCACCTGTCATTATTGAACTAGCGAACTTCAAAACCAAAGAAGACGTGGATGTGCTGGAAGTCGATGCATGTCTGGTTGCAACCGGACGCATTCCAGCAACAAAGAACCTGGGTTTAGAGTCTATTGGTGTGGAACTTGATCGTCGAAACTTTATCCCAGTCAACGACAGCATGGCAGTGCTATCTGCTGGTGAAGTCGTCCCTCATCTCTGGGCGATTGGTGACGCTAACGGTAAGATGATGCTGGCACACGCAGCTTCTGCTCAAGGTATCATCGCAGTAGAAAATATCTGTGGGCGGCACAAGGAAGTAGACTATCACAGTATCCCGGCAGCAGCGTTTACTCATCCAGAAATCAGTTATGTGGGGATGACTGAAGGCGCAGCCAAAGAAAAAGGTAGCGTTGAAGGATTTGAAGTCGGGACGGCGAAAAGTTACTTCAAAGGAAATTCCAAAGCTTTGGCAGAAGGTGAAGCTGATGGTATGGCAAAGGTCATTTATCGCAAAGACACAGGCGAAGTTCTGGGCGTTCACATCTTTGGGATACATGCTTCTGATTTGATTCATGAAGCGTCAGCGGCGATCGCCAACCGCCAATCTGTCCATACCCTTGCTCATTTGGTTCACGCCCATCCAACACTTTCTGAAGTGCTGGACGAAGCTTACAAACGAGCAATTGCTAGTTAGTCATTTGTCCTATGTCATTTGTCCTTTGTACTTGACAAATGACAAGTAATTAATGACTAATGACTAATGACTAATGACTAATAACTAATTATGCAAATCCGTCGCTGTAGACCTAGTCCACCTATTGCTGTATCCACAGTACGCTATCAAGTCGCTACGCCTGATGCCCAGCCAAACAATATTTTAGAAGAAATTGTTTGGCATAAGGAAAAAGAAGTTGAACGAATGCGAGAAAAGCTTTCTTTGCAGGAATTGCAACGTCAGGTGGTTGAAGCGCCTCTATCCCGTGATTTTGTAGCAGCATTGCAGCAAGGCAAAACAAAGCCAGCTTTGATTGCTGAAGTTAAAAAAGCGTCTCCCAGTAAAGGAATTTTACGAGAAGATTTTCATCCGGTGGAGATTGCTTTAAAGTATCAAAAAGCTGGTGCTAGCTGTATTTCGGTACTTACAGATGAAAAGTTTTTCTCTGGTAGCTTTGAAAATTTAGCTAAAATCCGCGCTCAAGTAGATTTACCGTTACTATGCAAGGATTTTGTCATATATCCTTACCAAATGTACATGGCGCGTGTTCGAGGCGCAGATGCAGTATTGTTGATTGCTGCTATACTCAGCGATCAAGATTTGCAGTACTTCGTTAAAATTGCCAAAGCTTTAAAAATGGCGGCATTGATTGAAGTCCATAGTTTAGCAGAACTCGACCGCGTGTTAACCATAGATGGTGTTTCACTGGTAGGTATAAATAATCGCAACTTGGAAGATTTCTCTGTTGATGTACAAACGACTTGCCAACTCTTAGCAGCAAGGGGTAAGGAATTACAGCAAAGGAATATTGTGGTTGTGAGTGAGTCAGGATTACATAACTTAGATGATTTGATTTTAGTAGAACAAGCAGGAGCATCAGCTGTTTTAATTGGAGAGTCTCTAATCAAACATCCAGATCCGGAGGAAGCGATCGCCAACCTCTTTGGTAAACCTTTAGCCCATGAATAATTGTAGCTTTAGGCAATTCGTTGATGCTTGTGTAACAATTCATTTAATGACAAGCAACTTCTGAGTTGTCCAAAATTTGAAATCAAATATTAATTTCATGGAGCAAATTCCTCTGCCTTCACCTGTTCACTACGAACTTATACTGCAACTGTTAGAGAGACAAACTATGGTAGCGGTTAACAATGATCCGAGTTTGCGGCATCAGGTAAATCAGCTGATTATTACCCTGCGTAAAGCGGCTGTACAACAAAAGCATCTGGAAGAAGTTTGCCAATCGTCTTTTAATATTGACCACCGTTGGTCGCTCAATCATCTCAACACTAAGAATATTGCTGCTGAGTAAATCAAACAAGACTTTTTTTATCGTTCGCGTTCGTAATAACCCAATACGATTCAATTAAGGTTAAAAAACCCTAACCTAAAATTATTCTTAACTGAACTGTATTGCAATATAGTAGAGACGTTACGCAACGGGAGAGTTAGCGATACTCAACGAGGAAAACTCCAAAGGTACGCTGACTGACATGTGACGTCTCTATACATCGTTGTGTCTTTGATTCAAACGAGAATGGCTATAGTTATTGAAGAAAGCAAAAATCATAGATCATCGCGGGAAGCACAGGATGACAGAAACAAGAGTTCGTCAACAATATGATAAAATGTCATCTGTGTATGATAAACGTTGGAAAAGCTACATTTCCAAGACACTATCCTTTGTTAAAAACTGGGCGCAAATCTCACCACTTGATACTGTACTTGATGTTGCTTGTGGCACAGGTGAGTTTGAACGGCTGCTACTGAGTGAATATCCAACACAACACATTGTTGGAGTAGACATTTCAGAGAAGATGCTGGAGATTGCCAAACACAAATGTAGCATTTATCCTCAAGTCTGGTTTCAAACAGCGAGTGTGTTAGCGTTACCATTTGCTAGTAACACTTTTGATGTTGTGATATCAGCCAGTTCGTTCCATTACTTTGACGATCCATTAGCTGCGTTAAGGGAAATGAAACGTGTCCTCAAACCTGAGGGCAAAGTTGTCATTCTGGATTGGTGCAAAGATTATTTTTTTTGGAAAATTAGCGACATTGTATTAAAGTTATTTGACCCAGCTTATAAACAGTGTTATACCCAAGACGAGTTTCATCACTTTCTTGCAGCTACAAATTTTACGATTCGCCGTGCAACTAGAGTTCGTTTCGATATCGTGTGGGGGCTGATGGTAGCTACAGCGACTCCCCAATATTAAACAGACGTGAGTCTGACAAATCTACAATCAAAAAAGCGAGTTGAATTATGAACTCGCTATCCTTGACAAATAAATTAAATTTTATCTTTTTTATTTTAGACACAAGCCTTTGTAAGAGGCTTACTCCATATATAAGCACAGTTCGACACTCCTAAACTAGCTGATTATTTCCTATATTGTCTCCAGCCAATCATATATTTTATCTAACTGTTCTATGGTAACTAACCCATATTGCCAAAGAATCATTGGCAAAGGACCTGGATTTTGCTCACTGCGACGCAAAGCGACTGCAATGGAAGCTGTAGAAATTGCCAAATCTTCCTGTAAAAAGCTAATAAATCTAGAATAGGTTAATGGTGACATCTTGTATTGGGTCTCCTCACATGGTGTGTATTTTTATATTTCAATTCACCACTTTTGGTGTAGTTGGAAGTAGCCAATAATTCTTCTATCACTGTGCCTTTGCTTAATAGATAACTCAGGAAAGTTTGTCTGGTGTTGCTCAAGGAATGCTTTTGTATCAAAAATAGACAGTCATACAACTTATCTTATAAGTCTTAAGCCGCACAATATTTAGATGAATTTATTACTTTATCCTTTTTACATCAGTGCTTTAGTTAGCTACAACTGTTGTAAGAAAGATTCCTTAGCCTAATATTCTCTTATTGACTACTCTTTACACGTATGTCAAAAGGAATATTTTTTGTGATCTAGGATAAAATTAGTTATCTAGTCTTGGAACAATAAAGCTTTTAAGAATTTGTATTGAGTTAACACACAAGTTTGAAGCCGCAAGTCGCACAGAATTTATACTGTTAGCGGAGCGGGACGCAGTCCATTCTGGCGACTAAGGCTTTTATTCTTTAACTTGTTAAAGAATGTCTTAAATTTCTTTTCTTTCCTAAAAATGCAATAAATATTTACACAAATCTGACAAAAGAAATTTTAGCTGTAAGACCCCGTGGGCAGGATCTCAATCTTTTTTACCGTATATTCCCTGATTTTAAAGACTCAATTTTTACAGAATCGCCAACCTTCAAGCCCAACTGTGCAGCCCGCCCGGAACGCAGTTCTATGACTTGATTAATTGGTGTCTGGGGACCGTAAGTAGGACAAGGAGTGGTGTTGCAAGGAGGTGCGGAAGCAGCAATGTACTGCACTTTCCCATTTAGCATAAAAACCATATCCAGTGCTACTGGTACATTCTTCATCCAGAAACTGGCTGGGAACGGTGATGGGAACTCAAACAGCATTCCACGGTTATCGGGTAAAGCTGGGCGATGCATCAACCCCATCGCTTGCTGTTGGGGTGTTTGTGCGACTTCTAATTCAATTTTTGTACCATCGGGAACAACCGCCACAGCTGAAATTGGTAGTTGTTGACCTGCATTCTTCGTTTGGTTTGAAGACATTGGTGCTTGGGATTGAGAACTAGGCGTAGCCGTGGGAAGAACTGCTTGTGTAGGAACAGAACAGCCCGCTAGCAAAATGCTCAAAACTATTGATAGCAAACTTAGCCAATTAATCATAGAAATTTTAGTCATTAGCTATTTATTTTGTTATTCACCTCACTTGCTCGACTCTTCCCACTCGTGTTCAAGTTTCTCTCAATACATAGCCTACACCTCGCACCGTTTGAATGAGTCGCTTTTGACCTTCGTCTTCTATTTTTAGTCGCAAGTAGCGAATGTAGACTTCAATCACATTCGACTCGCCCATAAAGTCGTAACCCCAAACATTTTCCAGTATTTGTTCACGGGTTAATACCTCACGGGGATGTTCCATCATATACTTAAGCAGGTCAAATTCCTTCATTGTTAAGTCAATCGCCCGTTCATTAACTATGGCGCGGCGGGTTGCTATATCTAAAACGAGATCACCAAAACGTAAGTGCTCGGAAGTATCGACTTCAGGTTTTAAGTATAAGCGAACCAGGTTCAAAAAATCCTCACCCCGGTAAGGCTTGAGAAAGTAATCATCAGCCCCAGCATCTAAGCAAGCTACGCGATCATCCACTGTATCGCGTGCCATTAGCACTAGCACAGGCGATCGCATTCCAGTCGTTCTAAAATTTTTACATAACGACAGTCCTGATTCTCCTGCTAGCATTCGGTCAATCACAACTAAAGCAGGTTCGCGATCGCGACTATATTGTATACCATTCGTCCCATCATGAGCCACGATGGGATCATAACCAGCTTCTTTCAAATCGAAAGCAAGCTGATTTGCGAGATTTTCATCGCTTTCAATTAGCAATACACAAGGGTTATGAGCTACCGTCATATTAATTTTGGATGTTCGATTTTAGATTTAGGATTTTGACTGAGTTGGTAGAAGTGCAGTTTACGGATTTTTGCTGATCAATCAATCTTGACTTGACACGTGTTCTACCGACCATGTATTAGCACATATAAGTATCTGCCATACAAATCGACAGATACAGTCATTTTAATCACTAATTTCAAATCTCGCTGGCGTTGTTTATGAGTTAAATCATAAATTCTACTTTTAGACAACGCCTCACTCATCCAAAATCCCAAATAACCCTAGGGTAATTCTACAGAGCTAGGCTTAGCTATATGTGGTAAACCCCAACCCAGTTTTTCTCGTAAAATCTTGAAAAATTCTGCGGGTTGGAGACGAACAAACGGGGCGCAATAGGGTGACTTCTCTACAGAAACTCTATCGTCTGGCAGAACATAGCACCCTCCATTACCATCCACAGTCATCACCAGCCGAGGAGTATTCACTGGGTAGATATTAAGTGGTTCACTATCTGGAAATACCAAAGCTCTAGAAGCCAGAGAATGAGGACATATGGGTACAAGCTGGAGTACGGGTACACCCGGAGTCACGACTGGACCGCCAGCACTCAACGAATATGCTGTAGAACCTGTCGGCGTAGATACTATCACACCATCTGCTGCAATGTCTACTGCTGCGTGCCGACCAATTGCTATCTCAAAATGACACATAGAGGTCAATGGTTCTCGATGCAGCACCATCTCATTTAAGCACAGAGCTTCCCACATGACATAATCTTCCCGAAAAACTCTGATTGTGAGCATCGCTCTTTCCTCAATCTCATAATCACCCAGAAGCAACTTTTCTATTGCTTGGGGTAATTGATTGAGATAAGTTTCGGTCAAAAATCCCAAGTGACCGGTGTTGACCGTTAAAATCGGGATACCACAAGGAGCAACTAAGCGAGAAGCAGCCAGAACTGTACCGTCTCCCCCTAACACCACCGCAAATTTCATATCTGAATCAAATCCGGGAGGTGTTAGTCCCTCTATTGGGGTGTGGCATACGGGACTTTCCGGTGTAGAATAACCCAAGATTCCGCCGACAGCTGATGTGACACAGATATCCCAACCTGCGGCGGTTAATGTCTGTTTCAGTTCGATAGCGATTCGGCTTGCTACCGGCTTAACGTCATTGTAGATAATGCCTGCTTTGGGCACACTGAAATATCCAATTATTGGTGACGCACTTTATTATGTTAATCGTTGCACATTTTGGGCTATTTAGTCATTAATATTTTGTCTTTGTGTCAGAACTACTGAGTCATGACTTATGACTGATAGCTACTGAGTGTCGGTTTTCTTAAACGGGGACCTTTTTGGTTTTTGCTTTTTGGGCTGAATCTTCTGGTAGTCTAACTCCTTGAGCTTCTTCAAAATTCGGCTGAAGTACTCTTGCAGGTAAGTTTCTACGGTTGCGGTTTCGTTTGGATCTAACCCAAAAACCTGATAAACTTCCTCCATTGGAGCATTTAGCGGCTTACCACTGGCGATGACTTCTGTAAAAGCAAGTCTATCTGAGACGTTCCATCCCCACTGAAAAAAGCGTATGACTCGGCGCACGGTACGTAGTAAATTAATTGGCAACCGTGTAATCCGCGCTTCTTTTCCGGATAAGCGTTCACACAAGGCTATAATTTCCTCGGCACTCCAAGCACGAGTTCCCACCACTGGAAAAGTTTGCTTTTCGGCTTCTGGTACCTTCAGCGCGCGAATGGCAAATTTAGCAACATCCTGAGTGTCCATGTAGGCGATCGCAGACGAATCTCCTGTTACCCAAACAGGCTGTGCTTCCAAGATGGGAATTCCATATTGACCAATTAAGCCTTGCATGAAGCCAGACAGTCGCAATATGGTGTAATTTAAACCAGATTCAGCCAAAAAGAGTTCTGTACACCGCTTAATATCCATCAGCGGTACGTCTGGATATTTTTCAGCATCCACTATGGAGAAAAAGATAAAACGTTCTACACCTGCAGCAACAGACTCTTGAATCAAAGAGACTTTGCCTTCCCAATCTACTTGTCTGATACTAACAGAATCGGCAGGACGAGATGTTGACGCATCAATAACTGCTGTCACACCTTCAAGTGCTGCTGTCAATGTCTGACGATAGCATAAATCTCCTCGTACAACTTCTGCTCCCCACTCTTTTAAAAACGCGGCTTTTTTTGCATTCCGAACAAGACACCGGACTTTATACCCCTCATCGATCGCACGACGAGCCACTTGTCTCCCTAAGGTACCAGTGGCACCAATTATTAATAATGTCATGAGAGCTTTTTACAAAATTTAAACTTTTATGAATAAAATCTTATCAGACTTGACTATGCAAACAAAATTTTACACGCTTTTAAAGCGCGTATACGAGACAAAGAGACTTTAAAGTTGTCTCTTGTCTCTAACGCGATGCTTTTTTACAGCGATTCCTCTTCTCCACCCTGAACTTTGAGCAACAAAGCGCCTAAAGCCCAGCCTACAAAGATTAATCCGAAGGACAACAAAGCTGCATTCAACATTTCGCCGCTCATTGCTGCAATTCTCCTTTGCAAATTGTTTAATTAAGTTAAGTTTACCAGAGCCTGAAAGAGGTGCCAAAGTATTAGACTAGTGTAAAACATTGTAAAGTAGCCGATATCCCAAGTCGTCCTCCTTGTCTCCCTCCGATTGAATATTTTTTTATTTGCAAGTCCTTGAGTCAAGAACTGACCAAACAAGTCTGTTTTGAGCAAATTCCTGCTCTCTACGAAGTTGAAGTGTATCTTGAGAAGGAATAATATGCCAACAATGTACAAATTAGATGAAAAAGATATAACACCAGTGCAAAGCCGCCCACGCTTAGCATTAACACTGGGAGATCCAGCAGGAATTGGACCAGAAGTTATTTTAAAAGCTTTAGCCGATCCAGAAGTTAGCAAAAGTTGTGATCTGACGGTCGTGGGTAGCCGTAGTTTATTAGTAGAGATTTATACGAAACTAAAATTAGCCAAGAATTCTCAGCCTTTAGCAAATCCAGAAGAACTATCAATTTTTGATGTGCCCTTAGACAAGCACATACAGGATGAAATTCTTATTGGAACTGGGAATGCAGCGAGTGGTGCGGCTAGCTTTGCTTATATGGAAACTGCAATTGCCCAAACACTAGCAGATCAATTTGATGGTATCGTCACAGGTCCAATTGCCAAATCAGCCTGGAAGGCGGCAGGGTATAATTATCCAGGTCAAACAGAACTTTTGGCTGAAAAGTCGGGTGCCAAGCGTGTAGGAATGTTATTTGTCGCCCGTTCGCCCCATACTAACTGGACACTTTGTACTCTGCTTGCTTGCACACATGTGCCATTAAGTCAAGTACCCAAAGTATTAACACCGCAGTTGATGACAGAAAAACTTGACTTGCTGGTGGAGTGTTTGGAGAAAGATTTTGGTTTAGAAAGGGCGAGGATTGCGATCGCTGGTTTAAATCCCCACAGCGGCGAACAAGGACAACTCGGACACGAAGAACAAGATTGGTTAATTCCCTGGATTTCGCAAGAACGTAAAAACCGCCCAAATTTCCAATTAGACGGTCCGGTTCCACCAGATACAATGTGGGTTAAGCCAGGACAAGCTTGGTATGGTAACATTGACCCTTCGGCTCCGCTCAGGGTAAACCCGTCACAAGTAGCAGATGCTTACATTGCACTGTACCATGACCAAGGTTTAATACCCGTAAAGTTGATGGCATTTGACAGAGCAGTCAATACTTCTATAGGTCTTCCTTTTATTCGTACATCACCGGATCATGGGACGGCATTTGATATTGCCGGTAAGGGAATTGCCGATGCTAGGAGTATGAAAGCAGCAATTCTGTTAGCAGCTGAGTTGGTATCCCAGAGGCGAAAAGTAAAGCTGTAATCGCAGTATACGCAATAGCGCCAAAAAATTATGAAAATGCTTGTGGATGCCATTTTAGTTGTTACTGGACCAGAGTACAAAGCTGTTTGCAAAGGATTAAATCGGCTTGCAGTTCCCACACCGCCTGTTTTTCCGATTCCTATGGGTTCTTCAGCATTAACCAAACATTTAGAACAATGGTTGGAAGCTGAACATCTTTCTCATCATCCGCAACCGAGAGTTTTGTTGATGGGGTTATGTGGAAGTTTGTCAAGTAAATATAGTGTTGGTAAAGCTGTACTGTATCGAAGTTGCGTTTATCCTGGTACAGACGAAAAGAAAAGTGCTGCTGAACTTTTGTGCGATCGCGAGTTAACAAAGATAGTCCAAAACCAATTACAAGATAGAGTTTTTACGGGTGTTGGTTTGACGAGCGATCGCCTGATTTATTCTGCCAGTGAAAAACTTCAATTAGGTCAAACATATCATGCTGACGTTGTAGACATGGAGGGATTTGCAGCATTAGAATTTTTGAGTCAGCGAGGAATTGCTGTAGCAATGTTGCGAGTCATCAGCGACGATGCACATCACAATATTCCTAACCTCACCAATGCATTTCACTCTGATGGTTCTTTGCAGGCATTTCCTTTAGCAATGGAACTCCTTAGACAACCAATTGCTGCAAGTCGTCTTGTTTCTGGTTCTCTGAGGGGATTACGTATTTTAGAGGATTTAACAACTTTTTTGTTTAACACGGTAGATATTTGACGTTTGTTTTAAACTCAAATTACGTCGTCAATTCGACAGAGCGCTTAATAATGACACAAATCACATTTAAAGTTCAAGCTTTTTGGGATAAAGATGCACAAGTCTGGGTTGCAACGAGTGAAGACGTGCCAGGATTAGTCACTGAAGCTTCTACAATTGAGGTTCTTACACAAAAGCTTCGAGATATGATTCCAGAACTCATCATTATAAACAGAATTGTACCTTCTGACTATGCGGGTTCTATCACTTTTGAGTTAATCAGTCATCGGCAAGAGTTAATTTCGGTAACTAACTAAATGAGTGCGTCATTTACTGCTGAGTTGAAAAAGATTCTTTCTGAAGCTGGTTGTTACTTTGAACGGCAAGGTAAAGGAGACCATGAAATCTGGTACAGTCCAATTACAGATCGTCGATTTGTGGTAGATAGTTCTATCAAGTCACGCCATACAGCCAACGCTGTTTTGAAACAAGCTGGGCTGTCTAAAGCCTTTTAACGAGTCAATACTTCTAATATGACATCACCATCAGCAGTTGCTCTTTCGATGTGGACTCCTCTGCGTCAGCCAGTCTTTCGTGCCTTGTGGGTAGCATCAGCAGTGTCAAGCATTGGAACTTGGATGCACGATGTCGGCGCATCATGGTTAATGACAACTCTTGCCCCCAATTCACCGTTGTTAGTGGCGCTGATGCAGGCGGCGTCTAGCTTACCATTTTTTTTGCTGGCGTTACCAGCAGGAGCACTTGCTGATGTTGTTGATCGTCGCAAGATGCTGCTGTGGACACAGGGTTGGATGTTAGTCGTAGCTGCTTTGTTGGGTGTGCTGACAATAGCTCACATAACAACTCCGTGGATACTCTTAGGGTTAACCTTTGCTCTGAGTATCGGTAGTTCGATGAATATGCCTGTTTGGCAAGCTGTAACGCCCGAACTCGTAACGAAAGAAGAACTGCCGCAAGCTGTCACTCTCAGTGGTATTGTTGTTAATTTATCTCGCTCAATTGGTCCAGCCGTAGCAGGGATTGTCATCGCCACAGCAGGAACGGGTGTTGTTTTCCTGCTAAACGCTGCTTCGTTTGTCAGTGTGATATTTGTGATTTCTCGCTGGAAACGTACGGATGAAAAGAGTGCTTTACCCACAGAACGGTTTGTGGGAGCTATGCAAGCAGGGGTACGTTACATCCGTTACGCCCCAGTCTTTCAATCTGTACTGATTAGGACAGTAGCCTACATTTTCTTTGCTAGCGCTTTGTTTGCCCTACTACCACTGCTGGGGCGTAAAGAGTTGGGGCTGGATGCGTTTGGATATGGTGTCGTTCTTGGCTTTTGGGGTATTGGTGGCTTAATAGGAGCGTTTATTTTACCCAAAGCACGAGAGAAATTTTCAATCGACAGCCTGGTGGCGATCGCATCCTTAGTGATGGCTGCGATGATGCTGGCACTAGCATATTTCCGGATTGTACCACTGGTGTGGGTAGTGATGCTACTGGTGGGCATTTCGTCCCTGTGCGTGATGGTTAGTCTGACTGTCACAGCCCAAACATCAGTTCCAAGCTGGGTGCGTGCTAGAGCTTTATCTGTACAATTGCTTGTGTTCCAAGGAAGTATGGTGTTGGGCAGTCTTTTGTGGGGTACTTTGGCTCAACATACAAGTATCTCGACTGCCCTTACCAGTGCTGCTGTAGGATTAATTGTGTGTGTCCTGCTGACAAGGCGTTATCGTCTTCGCTGTGCTGAAAAATTGGACTTACAAGCGTCGCTGCATTGGGATCAGCCACGCATTGCTTTTGAACCTTGCCCAAATGATGGCCCTGTTTTAATTACTTTAGAATATCGCATTGACCCAGCAAACGCTGAAGAGTTTACCAAGGTGATGCAAGCATTTAGCCAAATTCGCCGGCGTGATGGTGCGATTCAATGGGGCTTGTATCAAGATTTATCTGATCCTAGTCGCTTTGTGGAAACAATCCTTGTAGAGTCTTGGGCAGAACACAAAAGGCAATTTGCGCGGGTGACGAATACAGATAGAGTGATTGAGGAACGAGTCCGTGCTTTTCACATTGGTGATGAACCGCCCAAGGTTTTACAGATGATTTATTCAAACCCCAACAGGCGTCCATGTTAGGCAATTCAAAATTCAAAATATGCCCAAAGGGCACGCCAAAGGCGAACAAAATTCAAAATGAAAGAACCAGGAAGAAGTTTTATCAGTTAAAACAATAATCCCACCTAGTTGCTGTGTAGGTGGGGTATTGATGAACGGGATTTACACAATCAAACAAAAATTAACGTCTTCAAAGAATGAAAGGTGTAAGGCTAGAGGTACAATGGATTGCGCCTGTATTGGTGTAGAGACAGTACCACAATCCCGGCTATTACTACACACTTCACTCCTCACTGCCAGTCTTAACAAAAGATTTGGTGTGTAGGTTCAAGATTAACAGAAACATTGCAGGAAAAACCTGCCGCTACCGCGATCAGTGTCGAAGTTCACAAGATGCTCCCTAATTATCTAGAGTGTTTAATTCTATATACAACTTAGGAAAAGACAAACAGGAAAATAAGCTAGCCTATCACAAATATTTAGCCAAGCAAAATATTTTCCTTTTCCAAAGAATCTGTTAAGAAATATCAAGTAGGAAGTGCTATGGCAGCATTAAATAAATATTTTTGGTAATCACGAGCTGTTAAGCAGTAATTATGATTATTCTGCCCAGAGTGAACCTCTGTTTATTGTGAATGCTGCTGTCGATTACAACCACATATTATCCAGCTACAGATTTAGGATACCTACTGCATAAACACCCAGATCGTTGTTAGTCTTTTCCTCTTTCCTTTGGACAAGCGCACGTCTTCTATCCAGAAGCAAATGAGCAACGATGCACTGCAGCACTGCTTTTGGATATTGATCCAGTGAAGTTAGTGAGCGGACGTGCTGCAAATCGCTAACAATATGTTAGCGATTTATTGTTAAAGGCGATCGCCAGATTGTTCAGCCTGCTGTCAAGTGTCGAGGACGCGAATATCTGCGAATGATTTACGATCCCGAATATTCAACGCCTGAGAATTTGCAACATTTAAGTCAACGGGGACTATCTGTCAAGCGTTCTTTAGCGATGCGGGAGTTTGCTTTGGGTGTCGAGGCTTTGGAGCTATTTGTTGCTCATGTTCCACTGCGTCGTGTGCATGAGTGTGTTTTTGGTATTTTGGCGATGGAGAGCGAACCTGTTGATCCAAGATTGTAAAAAGTTTTGTAGCCACTAGCTCATTTTGGGGAAAAACAAAATTTGTCTGCAAGTCTTGTAAAGTAAGTGTTTTGAGGAGCAGATGGCACTTACTCCTTTTAGAGAGATTAGTGGAAAGCTGCTTGGGAATTCATTCCCAAAACTAGTTGAATTGAAGTTCTGCTAGCTTCCCAAGTCGATTCCACCAAATACTCGCTAATAGTCGCCATAATGTCGAAGCTTCCTGGGGCTAGTTCTAGCAGAATTTCTAATATCACCTCACAAATAATCGGCTTCCAGTAGATTCGCATAAACTTGCTCCAAAAACCTCTGAAGATAAATACAGTGGCTTTTGACAACTTATGCAACCAGCTTTACTTTGATAAAAATCAATACAGTTCAGTTAGTGGTGTTTAGTTTTGTTAAGATCCCCCAACAGAGTTAAAAAGGGGGCTTAGTACAGCATTTCATAAATCCGTGACGAACTGAATCACCTACTGGTAAAGCTTCAAGAGGCTAAATAACGCTACGAACTTGTGAAACCCACCTTCCGCACTCCAGTTGAGGTGGATTGAGTAATTACTCGTTTAAGTAATTACTCAAGAACCTTAGCTTTTTCATACGAGAAACCAAAACAAAGAGTGACTTTCACTTAATGAATTGGACTCATGCACCCTGATGTAATTTTTATATGCGAGTAAACAGAATTCGTACTGAGGGGAGACACCCCTCAGTGCAATCACCCCAAACTAAAATGGGCATTCCGTTTTATATCAAATCCGGTAGCATCTGAGTGATAAAAAAACCGCAGAGGCGCAGAGGACACACAGAGAGAGAGGAAGAAGGAAAAATTCCGATATAAACGGATTTGATATTAGTTGCTGGCAGGAACCAGAAAACTAAATCATTCAATGCAAACTTGAGATTGTATCTCAAGTTTGGCGTTTAAAATCTATTCGACCATAGTGACCCTCGCGGCTATTTTAAACAAGAGAAAATGGCGGTTACGCTAGCACCTACTGCTAGGACTAAAGCCACCAGCCCTTTCAACGCGAACAAATGAACTAGGATTTTGAAATCTAAAACCCTGTGCCAGTCAGGAATCTGAGGTACAACTTCGATGTATCCTCAAGATATAAGGGCGAGTTTGGGTGTCAAGATGCTACGCTCCATTTTTGAACAATTTGTCCAAGAAAGTCCAGTAAGTGTAATGGCACGAGGATTAATGGAGCGTGTATTTGCCCCGGAACGGATGGATAAATTATTTGAAACTCACGCGAAAGTACAGCACCAGCAAGAATTACTATTTTCCAGCCAAGTAGATTTGATGAGTTTGGTGGTGTGTGGAATTCAAAAATCGGTTCATGCCGCCTATAAAGCCAGAGCAACAAACCTGATTGTGAGCACCACAGCACTATATAAAAAGCTCTGCGGTGTAGAACTGAGTGTGAGTCAAGCATTGGTAAGAGAAACAGCGAGCGATTTGCGAGTGCTAATTGAAATCATGGGTGGAGAACAGCCAAATCCACTACCAGGATATCGGCATAAAATTGTAGATGGGACTTGTTTGGCTGCTACAGACCATCGATTAGATGCAATTCGTTTATTTGCAGCTAAAGCTTTGCCAGGTAAAGCAATAGTTGTATTAGATCCACTATCAAAACTGGTAATAGATATTATTCTTTGTCAAGATGGTCATGCAAATGAGCGGAGTTTATTTGATAATGTGCTGTCTGGTGTACAACCAAACGATGTTTGGACTGGAGACCGGAATTTTTGCACAGCCAAGTTTCTGTGGACGATTGCACAGCAAAAAGCTTTCTTTGTGATTCGGCAACATGGGTCTTTAGGTTGGACAGAACTGAGCACCTTAAGAGCTTTGGGTCAAACCGATACAGGAAATCTTTTTGAGCAGTGCATCGAAATTTGTTACGAGGGAAATCGTTTAAAATGCCGACGAGTTGTGCTGAAGTTGTTTGTGCCAACACGAGACAAAGAATGGGAAATAGCGATTTTGACAAACTTACCCTTAAGCCACGCTGATGCGGCAAAAATAGCCGAGTTATATCGTAATCGTTGGAGTCTAGAAACCCTTTTTCAAACCGTAACTGAAAATTTTAACGCCGAAATTCAAACGTTAGCCTATCCTAAAGCTGCCCTGTTCTCGTTTTCGATGGCGTTAGTAACATACAACATTCTCGCCACTCTAAAAGCCGCCTTAGGAAGCGTACATGGCATCGCCAAAATTGATGCAGGTTTGTCTGATTTCTACTTAGTAGATGAAATTCAAGGCACATATCGCGGGATGATGATTGCTATTCCATCCCAGCAGTGGGAAATATTCAGGACATATTCTTTAGACCAAATGGGACAACTTTTACAACAGCTGGCGACTGGCGTGAATCTCAAACGTTTTCTCAAAGCCATAAGAAGTCCGAAGAAAAAACGCCAACCTTTAATTGTTGATCATAGACATCGTCATGTTTCGACTGCACGCCTTTTAGATATCTATTGAGATAAGTAATCTTTTTTTGAGCCTGTCGCAGCGAAGCGGTTCGCAGCGCGTTGCGGGGGTTCCCCCCGTTGTAGCGACTGCGAACCCGAAGGGTGAGTGACCGCCACGACAGGCGATGCCGCTTCACTCGCTATTTTGATAGCGGCGGTCGCTCAGCGACAGGCAACGGGGGGAGTCCTGAGGGAGGGCGCAGCCCCCCTCGTGCCTCCTGGAGACAACTCGAGCATTTCCGCTTGTTCGCTCATCACACCTTTTGCTCACGCCTAAGCGAAGTTTCTACTGTCGATGGCGATCGCCGATTTTTAGTCTCAACTCCACTCATAACTCTCAGAGTTAACACACGCTAAAATTGGTCGAAAATATCTATTTTCCTACTCATCTGCAACTTGTGTCATTGGAATGACTCACTAGTTCATTTGTTCGCGTTGAAAGGGCTGCTTCGCCGTAAGGAAATTGAAACAAGCCATTCAGACTTCTTCGTTGGGGTTACGTTTAACCTTCTTGATACTGAGAAAACGCTTACCCACTAGCACATTCAGGCATTCAGCTAACGAAGCCGTGACGCTGTGAACGTAATCAACAACCGCAGTCCTAGGCTATGCAAAATAAGCAAGAGGTGCGATCGCATGAAACTAGCACTATCAACAAAAACCGAACCGTACTCATGTATAGATTTTTCCAGAATTATCTTGAAGTGTGGTCTAGGATTAGATAACAGCACACTCCGTACAACAACGTGAATTCTACAAGTTAAAAAAATGCACAAAAAAAGGCGATCAACTCTAAGAAAAGCAAAAAATAAGTAATCACACTAAATTAAGGTAAATTTCCTCACTTTCTACGAAATCACCATCGTTTGACCGCACCTGCCACTAACAAATTGACTCGATATAAAGCGTGCTCACTAGTCATAAACAGCATTTTGCCATCATTTCCACCAAAGGCAAAGTTTGAGATTGGAACCTCAGTTAATATCTTGCCTAACAGCAAACCTGCCGGAGAAAAAATATTTACGCCATCACCACAACCTGTGTAGATATTTCCATTTGCATCCACATCAACTCCGTCTGGACCCCAAACTGGGTTCTCAGTCGTGCATAGCACTTCGCCACCGGAAACCGTTCCATCTGAGTTCACCGTGAATGCGCGTATTTGTCGCTTATCCTCTGCCGAATCTCCAACATAAAGCTTCTTTTCATCAGGAGAAAAAGCGATGCCATTTGGCATACTCAAATCATCCGCAATTAATGTCAGCTTATTTTCTTTGGGATCGAAGCGGAAAACGCCTTGAAAATCCATCTCCTTGGTTCTGTTACCAAGACCGTAGGTTGGATCGCTAAACCAGATTGTCTCGTCAGATTTTACTTCCAAGTCATTTGGTGAATGGAAGCGCTTGCCTCCATAATTATCCACCATTATTGTTCGCTGACCATCTGTGTTGGTCATGCTAATTGCCCTCGATTCGTGTTCGCAAGTCCAAAGCCTGCCTTGCAAATCAAAAACATTTCCGTTCGGCTGATAGCTAGGCTTGCGAAAAGTCTGTAACCCTTGAGTATCACTCCAGGATCTATGTTCATCTGCATCAGTGTCACTAAAAATGAGCCGATGATGTTTTTTATCCCAAACTGGACCTTCGCAGAAGGACATTCCATCGGCAAGTTTAGTTATCTTGGTGTTTGGCGCTAACACACCTGGAATTCCAGTTTCTTGTGTATGACTCATTGTCAAAAATACTCTTTGAGTTACAGTGCTTTTCAAATGATTACTATATGGTATTGCCGAGCAAGTTTAAGCAATCATTTGATTTTCAAAACTGCCTAGCTGACTTGCTAGTAGTGGATTGTCCGTACCATAAACTTGAGATAGCTTTCCGGTTTGAGCTAAGATGGTTCGCACATCTGTGTTAGAGATTTCAGCGAGGTTACGCCCTTGGGCGATCGCAATTGCAGCAGCAATCCCGACTCCCTGCCCCACACCACAATTGAATTCCACAATTCTCCCAGCAGAAGAGGCATACCCCACAAATCCAGAAGCTGGACTAATAACTGCTAGGTTAGGTACATTTTTAATCAAAGCGTGCTGGATGCCAATATTGAACAAAGGCGGGTTCAGAAATGCAAAATCGTTAAAACCTTTACCAGCAGCTCTTTCATCTAAGCCAGTAATACCGCCACGAATATCAAAATGGTAACCAAATGTTCCCAAAGCTTGACTTTGTGGCACACCACCTGCAAGCATCTCAGAACCACTTAGGGGATCAACTGCCCCTGTAATATTACCAGCATGACGAATATAAAGTTCTTCTACAGGCTTCACCTGACTCGCGCCAATGCTTTCAAACCACTTTCTCACAAATAGCATTTCACTCAGCATTTGTGATGTTGGCTTGGATTTAGCGCGTGCTAAAGTTTCTGCTTGGTCAGCATTTACTTTATATAACAGTGCATTCCAAAACAACCTCCCCTGAGACAAAACAGCTATATTACCGTTGTCAAGCATGGTACCACTAGATGCTAAGGACACAGGAGTACCTCGGAAAGCATGGTAGGCTATGGAGAGAGCTTTGGTGCGAACGTCGATATAATCTTGACCTGCAAACATTGTTTTGAGCTTGCCTGCAGAATCAACCAGATTTTTTCTCAGTTCATTTGCTCTTGCTGGATCTCCGCCTGCAGCAACATTTAACCATTTTTGAGCTTCAGTATCTGCTGTATTGGTGAAGCGTTTAAGATATTGAAACTCTACATTTTTGAGTCTTTCAATACTCAGCCCTTGAGTTTCAAAGACTAAAGTCACTGCTAGTTCTGAGTCAGGTAAGCCAAAGGTTTCAAACCCCTTAAGTTTTTTTACTCCAGCCGCTTGCGCCAACTCTGCATTCACAGTGCAGTCAATAAACTGTTTGCCCGCATAGGTTTCACCTTTAGTCAATCCAATAGCAGTAATTTTCTGTCCTTCTTTAATTACAGACTTAATTTCAATATCACTTATAATATCTGCACGTACCTCTTGCAACATTGCTCGCAAAGCACTATCTGCCTTAACAGGATCAAGAGCAATAAGCGCTACACCAGCTCGTTTCAAAAATTCCTTGTAGATAGCGGCTGGATCACCAAAAGTATCTAAATTACGTGATTGACGAATCGCAGCAGGAACTGCAGAACGGTCAAGATAACACAATCCACCGCGTACTAAATGACCTCCAATTCCTAATTTAGAATTTCCTTTTAACAGTAGCAAAGTCCGTGGAAGTTGATTTTTTTGACGGTTGTATTCGCGTGCTGCACATACTAGAGCGAGAATACCAGGAACTTCGTCTCCGAAGCAAATAATGTCATACGTGCTAGTTATGGTAGGAACTTTAACCTCAGGCATAGATTTTCTGCTTAACCCTCAATGATGTAAGATTTGATTTTCTAGATAAAGTCAACAATATTACCTCTTGTCATTCCAGAAATAAATCGGTACCTGTTAGGGTACTTTTTGAATGACTGGACGTTAGCACTATAGCTAACAAGTGTTAAACCAGAGTAATAATTGCGACTTCTACTTAATCGAAACTTCGCAATTTTTTGTATGATTTTATTCTAGTAAATTTTTCTTGACAATGAGTTTAAACGCCCAAAATTAATCAATGATACATCACCACGCCCGGTACGTGGTGAGCAACTTAATCTTAGAAATAGACCGATATCTTTATAATCTCAGTAATTTCCCAGAGGTTCTTAATCTAAACTGTTATCATCAAATTTCGTTGAATCGTTAATTTTGGCACCATAGAGGTTAGTACTATTCAAATAAGCGTTAGTGAGATTGGTACTACGGAGGTCAGCATTACTGAGGTTTGCACCATTGAGGTCAGAAACGTTGAGGTTCGCACCACTGAGGTTTGCACCGCTGAGGTCCGCACCACTGAGCCGAATACCGCCAAGATAGGCATCATTGATATTAGCACCTTTGAGGTTCGCACTATCGAGATTGGCTAGGCTCAAGTTCGCGTTTTTGAGATTGCTACCACTGAGGTTCGTACCACTGAGGTTGGCAGCACTGAGATCGGCATCAGTGAGGTTTGCATCACTGAGGTTTGCACGACTGAGGTTGGCACCACACAGGTTTGCATTACTGAGATCGGCACCGCTGAGATCGGCATCACTGAGATTGGCAAGGCTGAGACTTGCACCACGCAGATCTGCACCACTAAGGTCAGAACTAGCAAGGTTGGCAATACTGAGATTGCTAATGTCAAGCTTGGCATTATTGAGATTTGCCCCACTAAGGTTAGCATTGAATAGGCTGGTACCCCTAAGGTTTGCCTCTTTAAGGTCTTCTCCTGCAAAGTTTTCTGCAGACAAGTTATGAGTTTGTGCTTCGTCGCGCTGGTTCAAGTTCACAAGTTCTTGGAAAGATTCTTTAACCATTGGGCAACTTTGACCGATGTAGATACACTCTTCTTTGACTTTACGAGATATTTTCCTGGCGTCATATCTCTCTTTCGTTATTTTTATTTTTATATAAAATAATGGTATTGTAAAGTATTGTTTATTTTTGTGCCAATAGTTCAAGCAGCGATAGCGAAATCACCTCACTCACCAACTGATTTCCCTGAAAGTTAAGATGGATGTGGTCGTGATACAAGGCCTTGGGGTCTTGGTTGGAGTTAAATATTGGAAGAAAATCTAAATAAGTGATGCGTTGGGCTTGACAAAATTCACTCAAGCGGTTCCGTGTTAAAACTTCGTAATCGCGGGAACCAGGCGAACCAATTTCTCGAAGTAAGGGAGTCATGACAAGAAGAAATTGAGTATTGGTTTGAAGTGCAAGTGCTTGGATTTTGCCAATTGCTTCTAGATTAAAACCAACTCTATCGCCTGCTTCATTTTGGATTGCTTCTATTCCTGGTATTGGGGTTGGCTTGAGTATATAACGTTGGAAGATTTCTGCTAATGCTAGAGGTGGTTTTTTGTCGGGGTAATTGCGATCGCATCCTACGGGTAAAGATGTGGGAGCGGTAGCAAACAAATCATCGGTGTTAATGAGTAGCACAAGTGCTTGAGCATCAAAACTGCCAAACTTTTCCAAATAGCCTAATTCATTTCTTGGTCCCCAAGAGTTGGCTGAAGCATTTAGTACTTCAAATTGTTGATAATTACTACTAACTACTGAAGTTAACAAGCGCGCTATTAAACTAGAAATTGTATTATTCTGGTCTGTCCACCAGCCACCGTTAGCAATAGAATCTCCTAGAAGCAGTACCCGCAGAGTAGATGGTGAACGCGTCTGGGATATGGCTTCACTCCGCATTGAATACTGGTTAATTGTAATACGATGACCAAAGCGACGGGTGCGTTGGTTAGGACTTAGCAAATAACCAATCTGCTCATCCCGGATGTATGTTAGAGGATTGCCAAACCCAAAGAGTAATCTTAATCCCAACTCTATGATGACAAATAATCCGAGCACGACGACTAAACTGATAACCACCGACACTTTCACTTGTTAAGTCCGTTTGTTCTAAGTTCTGTATATTTTACGCTCTTCCGTTAATGATTTCGCGAAGACAAGGACTTATTCTGATTACTTAGAAGTAGGAAGATGCACCATTAACAGTTTCTCAGTTTTTTTCGTCACTGATACTGGTTGTTGACAAAGCCTAAAAAACCTTAACTTGTCGCTAATTGCTTAGCTTGAATTTCCTTGGTGTTGTTCAAGCAAACTTGGTCGAGTATTTTTAAGTAATCTTCAGCTAAGTTTACATAGCTAAGTTCCTGTTGGAGAGCAGTTCGATCAAACCTGAGGGGAGAATTAGAAAAGTGTGCTGACACCACTTCAGAAATGACTCGACTCATAGCCTCTGTATCTGTTGGTTCGACTAACCAAACTCCAGGCTTATCCTTTAGATAATCCCAGTTTTCACCTTTAGGCACTGCTGCTAAAATGGGGCGATCAGTCATTAGGTATTCGTAGGTTTTACATGAAATCCGTCCACCTGAAGAGCCATCTGGACGATTAGGCAAAGTTATGAGTAAAAGATCTCCAGATCTTGCAAGTTGAAGTGCTTGGTGGTGGGATACAGAACCAAAGACTGAAACCACATCTGTCTGTTTTTGGTTTTCCAACACCGTTTGCACTATATGTTTAGGAACTGGGTTTCCATGAATGACAAGTTGAATTTCTTTTTCCCAGTTAGGATTTTGGGCAATGACTTGCTGTATTGCTTTGGCAACAAAAACTGGACTAGAACTCCGATGATCGATTTTTACCTGTTCATAGATGCCTAATCTTATCCAAGCTTTGTAAAGTTTTTTCAATACCGATTGTTTTTCAAGACGATAGTAGAAATCGTACCAGCCATTCATGCCACCAATGTAAACTATCTCGAAAGGTTTCTTGTCAATTGAAGGAGGAAGGGGAGTACTAAAATCCAAGGGATCAGCACCACAACGAATCAAGTGAAATTTCGATTGTTGAGATAAAGGTTGTCGTTTTTTGACCTGTTCGAGATTGAATTGGGAAACATAAACTAATGCATCAGCCTGACGAACATAAAATTTTTCTAGCCATTGTTTTAAATGATAATGCAGCAAACTTTGAGATTCTGGATGCATATCAGTGCAAGTGATCGAGTCATCTAAGCTGAACACTAAAGGTAAACCTGTTAACCACTTCAACCCGATTCCTATGAAACTAGCTGAATAGGGCATCATAAATACAAAAATAGCATCAGGTTTCTGCTGCTGAATCAACTGATAACCTTTGATCAATGCAGGTAATACCCAAAAAATATCCTGATCTGGCCAAATTAATAACCTTAGTATCTTTTCAAGCTTCAGCTTACTCATCAAGTCAATTAATTTTTGTGGATACCAATGTTTGACAAAGTGAACGCTAGATTCTTCATTTAAATAAGCATTTTCTACACGAGTCAATGCGAGAATTTGCCAACTTTTTTGAAATTGTACGAGCAGTTTGTAGACTCGATTTGCAAGCGGATTAATCATGGGTGGAAAGACAGTAGATACAAACAAAAGTGTTTTCATCTTGCTTACTTGAATGCTCATTTTTTCTAGTGTTTTGAACAGTAGCTATAGGCATCTGGTTTAATTTGGTGAAATGATTCACGTATGTAGGGAACGGAAAACTCTTATAACGTGGAAATCACAACTAATTCGCCGGATCTGATATGACTTCTGACTCAGGAATTATTGCTTTATATAGCAATAATTCCTGAGTCCTGTGCACAGGTAATCTCGGCGCGCAGCATTCGCACTTAAGTGCCGCAGACATATGCGATCACAGTCAGAATGTGGTATTAGAGAATGGAAGTATGAAATAGGTAGTTCTGATTTGACCCCTTGTTGATTTATCAGAGGTTGACTGGGGATTTACGCAGCTTGTCAAAGAAATATACGTTTGTTTACATCATCCCCTGATTCAGCAACGCCCAGAATGTTGCTATTAGGATACAAACATGACACGATTATGTCGATATTGGCAGTTTTGAGTCGGTAATTTTTTTAAACAATTGACAATTGTCACGTTCTACGTTCTAATTTTTGCAATCCTCTGTGAAAAAGTCAGTAAAAAAAATGTCTCAACCCATACAATGTATCTCTTCATATGAGTATTTATAACGATGAAAATGTTGCGAAACTTAAACAAAATTGTAATATAAACTTTGCATCAGATGCATTCTGAAGGACTAGAATCGAAACGGACGCGTTAGCACTGTAACAGAAGGAGGATTACAAAGCTATGTCCGACTTGAACCGAGGAATTATGAAGTTTGAAGGCGCTGATACCCCAAAAGTAGTCACCATCTCTTCCGTGCTGCTTCTAGGGTCAATTCTGGCGCTGATCATTTGGGCACTGCAAGCAGCCTACGCAGTTCACTAAGTTGGATGATGGGACTCCCAACTTGAGGGAGTTAGATGTATCATAGAAGTCATTCTGAGTATCATTTTACGCCCTATGTATGAGCGTGAGTGCTCTGCTCAGGTATGACTGGAACTATAAATCATATTAATATAGTCAAAAGCAAAGAAAGTTTAATTAAGCAAGCAAGATTTGACACTGGCAAAGACGATTTGCGTCACAACTCCCGTGTCTACCTTTATGGTGTAATGACGAAGAAAAATAATTATTAAATTTAAGGTTTGAGATTTTAGGTTAAAAATACATCTAAAATCCAAAAGCAAAAATGTTAGAACTTTGGGGTTTTGTAGTCGTTTTCATTGTCTGCCCTGTGTTAGGTGCGCTACCAATCATAGCTTGGCTCACTCAAGCTACAACAGGGCGGCAGTTAGCACAAATTGGTACAGGCAATATTAGTGTTTCATCTGCTTTTTACCACGGCGGTACACTGGTTGGAATTCTGGCTGTTTTTTCGGAAGCGATCAAGGGTATTGCCGCAGTCTTGCTGGCTCGTATTTTCTTTGGAGAGGGTTCAGCTTGGGAATTGATTGCTCTGATGGGCTTAGTATTGGGTAGATTCTTGGCGGGTAAAGGAGCTGGCACGACTAACGCTGTGTGGGGATTTGGCGTACATGATCCACTTGCGGCAGTCTTTGTTTTCTTACTTGCTGGCGTCAGCTTTACTATTGTGCGCTCAAGGCTTTTGGCAAAATTTGGGGTTTTAGTTCTATTGCCTGCAATTGTAGCCGTCCTGCATCCAGAAACCCCAGCAAGAATCTTGGCTGCGGCAGCTCTTGCGGGGTTACTTGCCTGGATTTACAAACAAATTCCTGACGACTTGAATCTTCCTGTTGAAGAAGCACAAAGCGACTCACAAGCAGCGTTTAAATTTTTTCGTGGGAATCAAAGCATTCTCACTTTAGATGACGAGTTAGAGGCGGCTTTAGTTGGACAAAAGGCAGCTCGATTAGCCGAAGTCAAACGATGGGGTTATCCAGTCCCAAAAGGATGGATCATTGGTCCGTACCAGAATCCGGAACAGTTGATAGAAACGCTTCAACCTTCACCAGTTTTACCGTTTGTGGTACGTTCCTCAGCCATAGGAGAAGATACAGAACTAGCCTCTGGCGCAGGACAGTATGAAACGGTTTTGAATGTCACGAGTAAACAGGAATTGCGAGATGCGATCGCCCAGTGTCGAGCGTCATACAATAGTGAACGGGCAATACAGTATCGACGCGATCGCACTGTTACCAAGCCTGTTGTTTCAAAACAGGATTCTCCATTCCAAACAAACGCAGCAAAATCCCAGAAAGACTTCGGGCAACATACGGGCGAAAGCAGCATTACTGATGCAGCAATGGCGGTGCTGATTCAACAACAAGTCCAAGGTGTCTATTCTGGTGTCGCTTTTACTCGTGATCCCATTACCAAGCAAGGAGATGCGATCATCATTGAAGCTTTGCCAGGAAACGCTACTGGTGTCGTTTCCGGACGAGTAACGCCCGAACAGTATCGCGCTTATGTGGTTGAGACAGATAATTTCACTTCTATTCAATTAGAAGGTGAGGGGAATATACCACCAACATTAATCAAGCAAGTCGCATATCTATCTCGACATCTGGAAGAACATTACCACGGTATTCCTCAAGATATTGAGTGGACATACGATGGTCAAACTCTTTGGACATTGCAAACTCGACCCATAACCACCTTACTGCCGATATGGACGCGCAAAATTGCTGCAGAGGTGATTCCTGGACTGATTCGCCCATTAACTTGGTCGATCAATCGTCCTTTGACTTGTGGTGTTTGGGGAGAAATTTTTGCTTTGGTATTGGGTAAAGGCTCTGTCGGGTTGGATTTTAACCAAACAGCTACACTCCATTATTCAAGATCCTACTTTAATGCCACCCTACTAGGAGAAATTTTCCGCCGCATGGGCTTACCCCCTGAAAGCTTGGAGTTTTTAACTAGGGGAGCAAAAATGAGTCAGCCTCCTATAGAAACCACATTGCGGAATTTTCCTGGTTTAGTGGGTTTGCTGTTGCGGGAGTTTTCTCTCACACTGGATTTCAACAGGGATAATCGCAAGCAGTTTGTTCCGGCTTTGTCTGAGTTAGCCTCAGAACCCGTAGAAAACCTTGAGCCAGCAAGGCTGTGGACAAGAATTAACTTAATTCTGGAGTTACTTCGTGGTGCAACATACTACAGTATATTAGCTCCGTTGAGTGCGGCGTTGCGACAAGCTATCTTTCGGGTAAAGGATGGGGATATTGATAATAGTCGGACGCCAGAAGTAGCGGCGTTGCGAGCGATTCAAGATTTAGCCACAACAGCTCGGCAGATCTTACCTGAGTTTAACCCAGTAACGGTGTTTGAGCAGTTAAGACGAACTCCCGAAGGGCAAGAAATTCTAAACAAGTTCGACAAATTGCTTGAGCATTACGGTTATTTGAGCGAAGTAGGAACTGATATTGCTGTTCCCACCTGGAAAGAAGAATCAGAGGCGGTTAAGCAGTTGTTTGTACAATTGATGCAGACAAATGAACCGCTAAAACACCAAAAGCGTCAAAGGAAGAAGAACAGAAGGTTTGTCCAAAAGCGTGTGCATCTTAAAGGGCGAGTCACAGAGGTTTATTCTCGACTTTTAGCGCAGTTGCGCTGGTGTTTTGTAGCTTTGGAACAGGTTTGGTTAAAGTCGGGCTTACTCAAACAACCAGGAGATATCTTTTTCTTAGAACTTGAGGAAGTACGGCGTCTTGTTGAAAGTTTTGAACCTGCTTTTGTCCAACAGTTGCAGGATTTAGTAGAATTGAGGCGCACACAACTAGCACAAGATAATCAGCGAAATGCAGTACCTGTTTTAGTTTACGGCAATAATCCTCCCGCATTCCCTTTAAAAACAGGAATTCCTTCCCCAAATCATGTTTTACAAGGTATTCCTGCCAGCCCTGGACAAGCAGAAGGACGGGTAAAGGTGTTGCGGAATTTACAGAGTGTTGGAGATATTGACCGAGACGTCATCCTAGTCGTACCTTATACAGATTCCGGTTGGGCACCTCTACTCGTTAGGGCTGGAGGATTGATTGCTGAAGCGGGTGGACGACTTTCTCACGGGGCAATCATCGCTCGCGAGTATGGTATTCCTGCCATTATGGATGTGACAGATGCTATGTCATTATTACAAGATGGTCAGAAAGTGCGGATTGATGGGTATAAAGGTATTGTGGAAATATCCGACGACTTGAGATTCGTTGAATGACTTAGCGAAAGAGTTGGTTATCACCTGTTTTAGATTGCGATACGCACAATTCGTCAGCAAGCAGGCTTACCTTTGAGATTAACACTGCAACCGCCTAAGCCAGGGATTTTTGCCAGATTAAACTTCCTGGATGTGGTGCGCTCAAGTGTAAATCCTTCCCGTTTTGCGTTATGGTTACTTAAGAAATTGTTATGATCTACCGTTTACAAGACGGCAGAGTATTCATCAGGGCATATAATATAGTACAGACAATATAAGTAATCATAGTAAGTATTAAAATTAAGACAATAAATCAAGAGTTATCAGCTGACGCATCTTCGCGACCAAACAAGATAATTCACATTAGTTGAAAAACTGCTCCCTAAAGACAAGGCATGCAAAACCCCGGCAAATCACAGACAACAGGGCAAAGTTTAGAGCTTTTTCATGTTCAAACCGACACTCCTCTTGAGTTGCCCCAAAATTTTTCTGTTATTAGCATTGGTAAGCCCAAAGATCAGACCATGCCTGATATCAATGTTGCAGGCTTACCAGATGCCAATTTTGCTTCTCGACTTCATGCGGAGATTCATGTCGAAAAAAATACTTACTATCTCGTTGATCTCGGCAGCGTCAATGGTACATATCTCAATAATATTAAGCTAGAGCCAACAAACCGCTATCCACTTAAGTTTGGAGATAAGATAGACCTAGGTCATGGGGCTAAGATCACATTTATCTTTCTACAGAAACAAGAACAAGAAATACCAACTCAGTCTGATAATACTATGCTGAATCATTCACCGACAGTGATTCAGGTTGAATTCGTCGCAAACACAAAGCCATCTCGAATGGAGCTTTTGACTAAGCTCATTGGCTTGGTATTAATGGTAGTAGGAATTTTTATTTTAGCAGTGAATAGTCAGATTCCTCCTTCTGTACGCATTCCGGGTGTACTGTCATGTAGTGTAGGGGTTGTAGTCCTTATCTGTCGTCAAACATTCCGTCATATAGCATGGTTTTTGATGGCATTAGGAATTACAGTTATGTTTTTTAATGGGAATGCCTTTGTGCCAGCATCTATTTTGGCTATTCTCGCATCCTGTGCTTTGTTAGTCGCTGGATGTCAAATCTTTACGAGTGGAAAATTTTTGAACTATAGTTTGCTAAAGAATTAATAGATTCAACGTTTTTGCTAACCAATAGAAGCCCACACTGAATCTTACGTTACAGTGTGGGTGGTTTAGAAGTTTCAGCTAGCTACAACTTGAATGCTGACTTTTGCTGTCACGTCAGTATACAGCTTAATTTCAGCCTCATAAGTTCCTAACTTGCTAATATCGGGTAGGGTGATACCACGCCGATCCACTTCGAGTCCTGTGGTTTGTTGAATAACCTCTGCCACTTCTTGGGTGGTGACAGTACCGAAAATAGCTTCGGCTTCACCAACCTGCTTGGCAATTCTTAAATTATCAACTTTTTCTAAAGCTGCTTTCTGCTCTTGGGCTTGTTGTTTCAATTCTAATTGCCGCTGGCGTTCAACTTCGCGGCGACGTTCGACTTGCTTGAGAATACTAGGAGTAGCACGAGTTGCCAAACTTTTGGGAATTAAGTAGTTACGAGCATAGCCGGGAGCAACTTCCACTAAGTCGCCAGATTTTCCTAGCTTGATGATATCTTGAGTTAAAACTAATTGTATGCGTTTCGCCATCGTTGTTCTTTTTCTTTGTTTTCTGTAAAATCTTAATTGCTTGGGCTTCAACAGGACAGTTGATATGGATGCAGCTATATCCCAAGCAGCTTCGCGTATAGCCCGAAACCTACAAATCATAGCGAAATGGAAGGTGCGATCGCAACTCTGAAGCCAAGAAAAATGAATCTTCTTTGCACCGAGTCATTTATTCCTAGTCGAGCACTGCCTCCTAATGACTATCTTAAAATCTATCTTTCATTCCTCGCAATCGCGTAAAGGTTTGTAGCGAGTCGCGACTATTAGCAGCTGATTGTAATGCTGGCTGATCCCAACGTAAAAAGGGATTTGTGAGCTTTTCGATTCCTAAAAGCGAGGGAACAGTTGCTTCTCCATGACTGCGGGACGTTTTCGCTTGATCATAACGTGTTTGTAGGTCGGTATTATCTGCATCTACGGTAAGGGCAAATTGCAGATTTTTCAAAGTATATTCGTGAGCACACCAGACGCGAGTAGAATCAGGTAACGAGCGGAATTTGCTCAGGGAATGAATCATTTGCGTTGGTGTTCCTTCAAATAAGCGACCACAACCACCAGCAAACAGGGTATCGCCGCAGAATAACTCACCCGTTTGACTTGGGTTGTCTGGTGGAAAATAATAGGCGATATGAGCGCGGGTATGTCCGGGAACGAAGATAACCTCAGCGCTTCTGTGTGCAAATTCAACGCGCGAACCTTGCTGTAAAAACACCTGCTGTCCGAGTATTCTCCCTTTATCCTCAGCCCCACCATAAACTATCACATTAGGGAATTGTTGCATAAGTTGGCGGTTTCCTCCGATGTGATCCTGATGATGGTGCGTGTTAAAAATTGCCACCAACTCAGCTTTTAACTCGTTGAGTTTCTGCAAAACTGGTTCCGCCTCGGCTGGATCGACAACAGCAGCAATATTTTGCTTTGGATCGTGCAGCAGAAAAATGTAATTATCTGAAAGTGCCTCAAGACGAATAACTTCCATTTAGTGTATCTCCCTGAAAATTTGCTGTTTGGCATTTCTCAACAATGCTATCGATAAACAGAGGGACTGGACTACCTGCACAAGCTATATGTTGTAATGGACAAGGGAAATTCTCGACCAGATAAATCGTGAAGCGTCAATTCTTTTGGGGACTTATCTTATGATTGTGCCAGAAGTTAGGGAGCGAGAACGCAAAGTGCGATCACCCGGAAGCTGATCCCATGTGCGTATCGCGCTTGCTTGATGTAAATATTTGGCGAACGAGACATTCAGGGTAACTCATGCGATATTAACAATAAATATGATGTACAGGCGTCATTTGACTTAAAACATGTTGTCATCCTGCCAAAAATCTAATGCTAGGATTTATTTTTCAAAGACATTCATGAATGAACATCTTGATTTTCAGTCTATCAATAGATTTTCACAAATAAGGAATTATTTATAAATGTCACCTAAAGTCTCAATCATTGTGAACTGCTTTAACCAAGGTTGTTACCTTGAACGCTCAGTCAAAAGTGTCTTATCACAAACTTTTTCTGATGTTGAATGTTTGATTGTCGATGATGGCTCTACGGATAATACTCGTCAGGTAGCTGAGCAGTTGATGAATTTAGATGAGCGAGTAAAATACTACTATAAAGAAAACGGTGGTCTGCCTTCATCTCGCAATTTTGGCGTTGAGAAAGCACAGGGTGAATGGATTCAATGTCTAGATGCAGATGATTGGATTCATGAAGACAAAACTAGATTTCACCTCAGCTATTTAGAACAAGTTAACGCCAATAACGACACAGTCTTTTACTGCGATTATGAACGGGTGTTTTTTGATGCAAACCAAAATATTGTCAACACTCAGGAAAATGTCATTGGCTCATTGACTAAAGATGAATTCGTTCAACGTTTACTCATTCCTGACTTCCTGGCAAATACACCTCATCCCGCGCTTCAGCAAGCTATGCTGATGAAAAAAAGTGTCTTGACTAAGACAAAATTTCCGGAATACCTCAAAGCACTGGGGGATAGATATTTTGCTGTCGCTATTTTAATGGCAGGTGCGAATTTCGTTTACACCCCGATGATTGGTACTTACTACACCAAGCATCAGTCAAATAGAACTAATAGTTGGAATTATATGAAAAACTACTATATTATCTTTTACGAAAATATTCTCAAAAATTATTCAGAACTAAACAAATTTTGTCAAATCGGTCTGGAATTCTTCTTAGAGGAAGCAATTATGGAGAAAGAGGAAGACGATTTTGAAAGATTACTAAAAATAGTTCCTATGCCGGTTCGCGTACTCAACAAACAAATTACGCTCAAAAATCAAAAGCAACTGCAGACTTTCAATACTATCCGAAAAATCCTCCCAAATTTCCTACTCTACGAAAAGTATCGCGGTAACCGTACAAATAAAGTGATATCCATGCTGTTTCCAAAAGGAAAGTGATAAAAAATAATACTTATGAAATTTTCATTAATTGTTAGTGACTTAAGCGGTGGTGGGAGTGTTCGTGCCTTTTTGCTAGCACAAGTTCTTAAAAAGCTTAACCATGAGGTAGAAATTATCGGTTTTCTTTTTGGAAAAGAACTTTATGCAATTCCTCCCAATGGAATCAAGATTGTTTCTGTTCCTGGAAAAAACTATCCTGAGTTTTTGAGCTACAGTCGGCAAGTTTTAGAAAAAATAGATGGAGATATTATTTATGCAGTCAAACCAAAGGTTACGAGTTTTGGTTTATCTCTTTTGAAAAAAATCAGCAGCCGTCGTCCTTTGCTTTTGGATATGGATGACTGGGAATTAAGCTGGTATGGAGGTATGGAGTGGAAGTATCGTCCTAGTCTCAAACAATTAGCCAGAGATATTTTAAAGAAAGATGGTGCATTAAGATTTCCTGATCATCCACTTTATATACAATGGATGGAAAACTTAGTACGAAAGGCTGATGCCGTAACAATAGATACTCAGTTTCTCCAAGAACGTTTTGGCGGTATTTATCTGCCTAATGGTAAAGATACTGCTATGTTCGACCCTAGTTTGTACGATTCAAAGGCTAGCCGAATTCGTTATGATCTTGGTGACTATCGTATTTTAATGTTTCCAGGTGCACCACGACCACATAAAGGTGTTGAAGATGTCTTGATGGCGTTGGATCAGTTAAACCAGTCAGATTTAAGACTAGTGATTGTTGGTGGCAGTCCTTATGATGATTATGATGATAAACTCATTCAAAGATGGGGGCGTTGGATTATCAAGTTGCCCAAGTGTCCTGTGGAGGTTATGCCTGAGGTTGTAGCAGCTGCTCATATTGTGGTTGTTCCTCAGCGAGATACAATCATCGCTCGTGCCCAATTCCCCTTAAAATTAACAGATGGAATGGCAATGGCTAAACCCGTATTATCAACTAGAGTTGGAGATATTCCAGAAATTTTAGGTGAAACTGGTTATTTGGTTGCTCCTGGTTCTCCAGAACAAATTGCAGATCAAATTGATTTTATATTTGAGAATTTAGAGTCAGCAAATGAGCGAGGTTTCAAGGCAAGAGAAAGATGTATAAATAAATATAGCCTTGAGACTATGGCATCTACCTTAGAGTCGGTAATTGCTGGGTTATGAGTATTTCTAATGTATTATTTTCAAGGGGTGAGTTTATCAGACTTCACTGACGGTCAAAATAGGATATGAGGAGTATTTGCATTTGTCTAAAACAGAAAGATGAAAATTATTTATTGTAATTGATTTATGAATTCTGTTAATCAAAAGTAAATTGTGAGACAAATCCCCAATGTCTACCAGCAAACTACTAATAAGATTTGCGAAACCATATCCAGTTTTGACTTTCCTGACGATATTGTTAGGGTTTTCTGGAGCTTTATTTAATGGTGTTAGCACTGCTCTGATTGTTCCAGTGATTTTAAGAATAGTGGGACAAGAAGTGGATTTCAGTGGTGCTCCTGCTATTCTCAAAAAACTGATGTCTCCGTTTGATAATATTCCCGAAAATTACCTATTAGGAGTGATGGCGGGGACAATTATCTTTACGATTCTGTTAAAAAATATAGCAACGTACGCTAGCACTTTAGCATCTAGTACCTTAACGCGCAAAGTCACTTCGGATATGCGCGAAACTGGCTTAATTTTATTGCTACAAATTGATTTATCTTATTACGCCAAGACGAAAGTTGGTGACATAATCAACAGTCTTGGGGGAGAAATTAGCCGTGCAGCCAGTGCTGTAGGTAATACGATTAAATTAATCATCTTAGGGATTACAATTCTAGTTTTTGTCGGGATACTACTGTCAATTTCCTGGCAATTGACAATTGCTGCAACGGTTTTGCTGTCTTTAGTCACGTTAATAAATCAGTATGCTATTAGCCGTGCCAAACAGTTTGGTAAGCAGCTTAGCGATATGTCTAGAGCCTATTCGATCGCTATACTAGAAACTCTCAACGGAATTCGTCTAGTTAAAGCAACGGGTAGTGAACAAAGAGAATATCAACGTATTCGGAAACTCATTCACGCTCGCGAAAAAGCTGATTTTAAGTCTCAGGTTTATTCGGAAGCGATCGCACCACTGAGTGAAGTCATGGGCGTGACAGCTATCATACTAATTGTCTTTTTGAGTCGCACCTTCTTTGTAAACCAAATTGTCTCGCTTTCAACAGTACTACTAACATATTTATTGGTATTACTACGACTGCTACCGTTTATTTCTCAGTTAAATACTCTTCGCAGTAGCTTTGCTAGTACTACTACCAGTGTGGACGTAGTTACTGAGTTCTTAAGCTGGGAGAATAAGCCGTTAATGAGTAACGGTTCAATTGTTTACACAAAATTAAATAAAGGAGTCGGTTTTCAGTCGGTTTGCTTTTCCTATCCTGATCATGAAAAACAGGTACTCAAAGATGTAAATTTATACTTAGCACAAGGTACAACACTGGCTTTGGTAGGCGGTTCTGGTGCAGGAAAATCAACATTGGCAGATCTGTTACCCAGATTTTATGATCCGACATCTGGTTGTATTACTATTGATGACATCGATTTGTGTGATTTCGACTTACTCTCAATACGACAGGTAATGGGAATTGTCAGTCAAGATACTTTCCTTTTTAATGACTCAGTGTGGAATAACATTGCATACGGACGTCAGGAAGCAACCAAAGAGGAAATTATCACAGCAGCAAAGCAGGCAAATGCTTATGAGTTTATCAGTGAATTGCCGCAGGGATTTAAAACTATCATTGGCGATCGCGGTGTCATGTTGTCTGGGGGACAAAGACAACGCCTGGCGATCGCGCGTGCTTTACTACAAGATCCACAAATTTTGATTTTAGATGAAGCCACGAGTGCTTTAGATACTGTTTCCGAACGTTTAGTGCAAGAGGCGATAGATAACCTCAGTCGCGATCGCACAACATTAGTTATTGCTCACCGCCTTTCCACAGTGCAAAAAGCGGATCAAATTGCTGTTTTGGATCAAGGAAGTGTGGTGGAGGTGGGAACCCATGAAGAACTCTTACAAAAGGGTGGTTACTACTCGCGTTTGTACGCAATGCAATTTGCCGATAAAGTGGAAACAGCTACCAAACGCCAGCAAAACTTAGTGCGCCTCTCTCATGAAATTCGTACGCGGCTTCAGTCTATGATTGGTTCTTTGCGCTTACTAGTTGATGATAGACAAAACAATCTTCAACAGCCAAATAAATTTATAGAAGAATCCTACAAATCAGGCTTAAAAGTTCTCAACAGCATTGATGTTTTTGAAGATATTGTGCACCTACAAACGAACTGGACTTTATCAGGCGCACAGCCAAATCACAACGTCGCCACCCTCAATCAAAATTTGATAGTTATCTGCAATCAGTTTCGGATGACTCTTGATCCTATACTTAGCTCTCTAAACTCCCTAGCCAATGATTCGAGAAATACGCTCCCTAGCCAACAGAAATTTATCCAGGAAGCTTATCAAGCGCTCACGCATCTGCTAGAAAAGTTAGATCATTTCGACGATAACCTTAAAGTTTAAAATCATGAAAAATACGACTCTTCTGAAAAACTACGTCTTCTTTTTAACAGAAGAGATACCCAAACCAGAAGCTCATATTATAGTAGGTACAAACGCTGCAAACGGAGCAGCAAACTTGGGTTACTCATCAGTTTTGGCATATCCTCGCAAAGGATTAGCAGCTTTCAACCCAATTCATTTAGCTCGTCCATTTCAACCAAGGAAAACACCAGAAGCACTCATCAAATACTACAACATCCAGCAAAAGCTCAAAGTTGCTCCCTTACCCATGCCTTGGCCTATTGATTATATTAATAGTAAATTCACCGACTCTAACACCATCGCCACAAAATATTATTTTCCATTCCATATCCTTTCGACTACCAAACTTGTCCACGCTTGGAACTGGAATTTCATCAAAGCAGCAGTTAAAAATGGTGTCCCAGCAATTTACGAACATCACCATTACGAAGATAAGGAATTTGAGCCAGAAATTGTGAATCATCCACTGTTTCAAGTGGCTGCTACAGTGACTGATACAGTCCGAGAACACATGATAAAACATGGGATGCCCCCAGAAAAAGTCATTACGGTGCACAATGGCTATAATTCTTCGTTTATGATTAGACAACCAGAAAAAATTGCAGAGTGGCGCAAAAAACTTCTCAAAGATGAACGTTCACATTTAATCGTTTATGCAGGAGCATTAAGAAAATTTAAAGGTATCGATATCCTCGTTGATGTTGCTGCACTCATGCCAAATCTTCAAATTGTCTGTGCAGGTGGTGATGAGAAAGAAGTTGCACATTATCAGCAATTAGCAAAAGAAAAGCAAGTTAACAACATAACATTCTTGGGATATCTCTTGCACAAAGATTTACCATCTTTGCTACAAGCCGCTGATATCTTAGCTCATCCCCATTGTTCCGGAGAAGCTGCAACATTCACATCTCCCCTCAAGCTGTTTGATTACTTAACTTCTGGAAATCCCATTGTCGCAACAGAAATTCCCTCTTTAGTAGAGTTTAAGAATACTAACGCGATCGCTGCTTGGTGCGAACCAGATAGTCCTAACAAATTTGCCGAAGCAATAGCGCAGGTTTTAAAAACTCATCCAAGGAAAGCCGAAGGCTATCAAGATATTATCAACTTTGTGAAGCAGTTTTCTTGGGAAAATCGAGCCGCAAGAATTTTGAGTTATGTTGATGAATCTCTTCGTCCTCCACTTATTGCTTAACTATAGAATTCTCATTTGATTTTTGAACAGCTATAGCAATCCTAAATGATTTGTAAAAAATCACAGGTGTTGATACTCTCAACACAGACAGTACTGATAAGATATCATTGCTTTCACTGCGTTTATACTTGTTCACTCTCTATAGCAATCCTAAATGAATTGTGAAATTACTCGTTGAGGTAGGGAACGCTTAACGCTTAACGCTTAAGAAGAATTTACAAATGTACTTTGTTTTTAAGCGCAGAGCGCAGGCACTTTCACACAAATGAAATAGGACTGCTATAGAAGTGTGATCGCACTTCTTTTTTGTTAGTGCACTAGTACTATCGTGCCTTCATTGTCTACAGCCTCCAGTATGTGACACTTCAGGGTGCGGAATGTGGTTTGTAACAAAATTCACAAGGTGGAGCCAAGAAAGACAATTAGCTCAAACATATCGGAGTTATGCAATTGCAGTAGGGGATACTCATCCCAGAACAGCCCCAATATTACGTTGGATCGCTGAGAGTTATAACTCTGATGCTTATAAAGAAGATAATTGGGCAGAGTTAGAGGACTATTGAGAGAAGCCTAGCTAATTATTTTCTATCTAACGGATGTACCACCAGAGAAAATATTGCGTCAACATAAAAGATAGACAGAATGTCGATAAATTTGTATAAGTTAAATCTCAACCTGAATTGAAGATGCCTAATAACATAAAAGAGCAAATTACAAACGACCTGCAACAAGCTAAACAAACCGGACAACTCAGAACAGAACGCATTCGAGAAATTGTCAAAGCCGCAGTTTCTCAAGTTGTTTCTGAATTCAAAGAAGGTTCTACAGAACTTCGTACTATTGTGAAAGATGCTGTAAGTACAGTTGTTGAAAACTTGCAAGACAAAGGTGGCGAACTGAAAGAAGAAGTGACGGCATCTATTGAAGGAGCCTTGGAAGCCGTTAATAGTAAAAGACATGAAAATATTGCAAAAACCCAAGCTGAAGTTAAACAGCTACAAATTAAGTTGGATGAAGAAGAAGAGAATATCCAGCGAGAAGTAGATGGAATTTTAACAGAAATTCAAGACACGAGTAAAGAGAAATCAGCTAGTTCAAAAACCGCGATCAATTCTGCTGTCGATGCTATTAAAGATAGTGAGGAATTTTCACTACTGAAGAAACGCTATGCTCAACTACGAGCACAGTTGGCTATAGTCCAAGCTAACTTAGCTGCACGTTATGGTGGACGTTCTGAGGAAGTGAAGGGACATTTAGACGACGCCAAAACCTGGTTTAACGAAGCGCGTCCACAAGCAGAAGCGGTGGTTACACAGGTACAAGAAAAAAGCTCGCAACTGGATGAGAAGATTGGGGAAGCGGGTACGGCGATCGCCAAAAAAGAACGTCAAATCCGACAAATCTTAAGAGAGTTGCTTTTAACAGCGGCTGACAAGATTAAAGATAAAGAACCGATTAATAAATAGATCTTGGCGATCACAAAAAAGAGTCCGTATTTACGGACTCTTTTTTGTATTTGAAAACCTGCGGATGCAGGTTTTTATTCTGTGTCAGCGCCACTTGTTGTCGCTGGGATAATTTACTGGACTTTAGTATACTTGCTCTCCATTCAATTTATCTTCGTACTTAGCAATAACCCAAACTGCATGAATACTACCAGGAAGCCAACCTAAAAGCGTTAGCAAAACGTTAATCAACAAAGTAGGACCAATTCCAACTGTCAAGAAAACACCTAAAGGAGGAATAACCAAACCAAGAACCAAACGGAGTAGTTTCGTCATAATATCACTGCTACTTTTTCAAAATTTGTTTTCACTTACATTTTCCTGAATTAACCGAAAGAATAACTCCTCCAGAGGAATTATTTGAATTCGGCTTTAAGTAGAGATCACAAGGTGTCGTCTCTACAACTCATTGCTGAGATTTAACTCGAAGGTAGTTGCGCCTTGTCTTTAATTTCTTCACTGGCAGTTAAAATTCTTCTTTCAGTAAAGTAATTGTTAATTAAAGTACCAGCAAAAGAAAGAACAACTGGACCAAGAATAAAAGCTATTAATCCGTGAACTTGGAACCCAGGAGCTAAAAAGGCAGCTATTGAGAAACAAATCCCGTTAACAATGAGTGAAAATGCTCCCAAGCTTACTAAGTTAAGTGGCAAAGAAAGAGCTGATAGAACTGGCTTAACTGAACCATTCACAAAGCCTATAAGCAAACCAGCAACCAAAGCCGATACAAAGTTACTAATGTTGACACCAGGAACAACTAAATCAACAATTAGCAAGCTCAAAGCTGTTATTAGAGTCGTTAAAAATGTTGGCAGTAATGTTGGGGGCATAAATTGTTTCCTAAAAACTAACCTAAAAACTAACTAGAGAAGATGTTTTTAGCATCCTTCTTCTATCTTGAAATGATCAGATGCGTATCAACCTCTCTAGTAAGGTAGATATCCTATTACGCCATTTGGCTAGTTTTGAAAATAATTGAGAGTTAAGTGTTATGAATAAAATAAATAATTTCTTGTTAGCGAATTCTAAAGAAAATATTAAATTTGTAAGGTGCATTACTGTTGGTTAACGTACCCTACACTGACTTTGATAAATGTCCTTTATAACTATTCTGATGGTGCTGCATTTGACTTAAAATAAAGCGATGATTTATACAAAACTTGTTCTTGATGAGTTTCTAAAGTACAATCCGATAAAGCATAAGCAACACAGGTGATTGTGTAGCCAGCTTCCACTTCATGCGGACGTAGAAACTTTTGCTCACTTTGATCAACTTCCCCACTGATGATTTTGGCAACACAGGCGGAACATTCCCCTTGATTGCATCCTGAAGGAAGACGGATACCAGCTTCTTGAGCGATATCAAGAATATATTGATCATCTGGGACTTCAATGGTGCGATCCAATCCGATTCCAGAATTGACGAGTCGAACTTGATAAACTGTCATGTGATAAGTAGTTTTACAGTGGCAAGGGCATAAGACGAAAAATCCTGCTTGATTTGGTGAATCAGGGCAAATGATGGATTTCCCCCTACACCCTTACACCCTTACACCCTTACACCCCTACACCCTTATACCCCTAACCTACCCTCTTGGCAAAGGTTAGTGGTCGCAAACTGAAACAAAATGCAAAAATATATAAACGTACTTAATGAGTGCTGAGTTCAATCAAGATAATAAGGAGAAAATGACTCAAGATTTCTTACGAACTTATAATTTATTTTTCAGGACTCGCAACTCACAAACTTTATTCGTTGATACTATTTTTGTAAATACCCATGTCTGATTATCCCCAATACCTCAGCGGAAACGACATTCGCCAAAAATTCCTTGACTTCTATGCTCAACGGGGACACCAAATTCTCCCGAGTGCTTCCCTCGTACCAGAAGATCCAACCGTACTGCTGACGATCGCGGGGATGCTACCATTTAAACCCATCTTCCTCGGACAGCGGACAAGCGAATTCAAACGTGCGACGACTTCCCAAAAATGCATCCGCACCAATGATATCGAAAATGTCGGACGCACCAAACGGCATCACACGTTCTTTGAGATGTTGGGAAACTTCAGCTTTGGAGATTATTTCAAAGAACAAGCAATAGCTTGGGGTTGGGAGTTGTCCACAAAAGTCTTTGGTTTACCACCAGAACAACTCGTTGTCAGTGTCTTTGAGGAAGATGACGAAGCTTTTGGAATTTGGCGCGATAAAATTGGTGTTCAGGAAGCACGAATCAAGCGCATGGGGGCTGATGATAACTTTTGGGCTTCTGGTCCGACTGGCCCTTGTGGTCCATGTTCAGAGATATACTATGATTTCCACCCGGAACGTGGCGATGACAACATAGATTTAGAAGATGACAGCCGGTTTATCGAGTTTTATAACCTCGTCTTCATGCAATATAACCGAGATGCTGAAGGAAACTTAACACCACTGGCGAACAAAAACATCGACACTGGGATGGGTTTGGAGAGGATGGCGCAAATCCTCCAAAGAGTTCCCAACAACTACGAAACTGATTTAATCTTCCCCATTATCAAAACAGCAGCGGAAATTGCTGGGATAGACTACGCCAAAGCTGATGAGAAAACTAAAGTCTCCTTAAAAGTGATTGGAGATCATATTCGTGCAGTCGTCCACATGATAGCCGATGAAATCCGCGCTTCTAATGTGGGACGAGGTTATATTCTGCGCCGCCTGATTCGTCGGGTTGTCCGTCATGGAAGATTGATTGGGATTGGTGGAGAGTTTACTACCCAAGTTGCGGAAAGTGCGATCGCCCTCTCCGAATCAGCTTACCCCAATGTCCGGCAAAGAGAAAACGCCATCAAAGCAGAACTGCAACGAGAAGAATCCCGCTTCCTGAAAACTTTGGAACGTGGTGAAGAACTGCTGACAGAAATTATCCAACAGGTGCAAAGCAAAGGCGAAACCCAAATTAGTGGTGAAAGTGCTTTCACCTTATACGATACTTACGGTTTCCCTTTAGAACTGACTCAAGAAATTGCTGCTGAAAACAACCTCACCGTAGATGAGGCTGGTTTTGATACGGAAATGCAAAAGCAAGTAGAACGCGCCAAGGAAGCACACAAAACAATCGACTTAACAGTGCAAGGTTCTCTGGACAAGCTGGCAGAAGATATCCAGGCGACAGAATTTATCGGATACACCCAACCTGTGGCGACATCCAAAGTCGAAGTGTTGTTGGTAAGTGGCGTCTCCCAAGAAGAAGCAGAAGCAGGAACAGACGTGCAAATTGTCCTCGACCAAACTCCATTTTATGCAGAGTCGGGAGGACAAATTGGCGATCGCGGATATCTCTCCGGTGATGGCGTCCTCGTGACAATTCACGACGTGAAAAAAGAATCTGATTTCTTTGTTCACTTCGGACGCATCGAACGCGGTACAATCCGAGTAGGAGATACTGTTACCGCCCAAATTGACCAAGCTTGTCGTCGTCGTCTCCAAGCTAACCACACCGCAACTCACCTCTTGCAAGCGGCGTTGAAGAAAATTGTTGATGACTCCATCTCGCAAGCAGGTTCGCTGGTGTCATTTGACAGATTACGGTTTGACTTCAACTGTCCCCGTGCTTTAACACCAGATGAGATACACCAAGTTGAGGAACTGGTGAACTCTTGGATAGCTGAAGCACATTCTGCCAAAGTGGAAATTCTACCTTTAGCCGAAGCAAAAGCTAGAGGTGCTGTCGCTATGTTCGGGGAAAAATACGGCGAAGAAGTACGCGTCATTGATTTTCAAGGTGTATCAATGGAATTGTGCGGGGGGACTCACGTCAGTAACACTGCGGAGATAGGTGTTTTCAAAATTATCTCTGAAGCTGGGGTGGCGTCAGGAGTGCGGCGAATTGAAGCAGTTTCAGGTCCTGCAATCCTAGATTACCTGAATGTACGAGATAAGGTCGTGAAAGATTTGAGCGATCGCTTCAAGGTAAAACCCGAAGAACTCCCCGACAGAATTACAACTCTGCAAAATGAACTCAGAACCAGCCAGAAGGAATTAGAAACTCTCAAGTCACAGCTTGCGATCGCCAAATCAGATAGTTTGCTGCAAACAGTCGAGTCCATCGGCGATTATAAAATTCTCGTCGCCAAAATGGAAGGCGTTGATCCAGAGTCCTTAAAAACTGTAGCTGAACGCTTGCTGCAAAAACTTGGTAATGGTGCAGTGGTGTTGGGTTCTGTTCCAGAAGAGGGGAAAGTCAGCTTAGTTGCAGCTTTTAGTTCAGAAGTGAATAAGAAAGGGTTGCAAGCTGGGAAATTTGTGGGTGCGATCGCCAAAATTTGTGGCGGTGGCGGCGGCGGAAGACCGAATCTTGCACAAGCAGGCGGACGTGATGCGAGTAAATTACCTCTGGCGTTGGAACAAGCGCAAAATGAGTTGCGATCGGCTTTGGGTTAATTGTATTTTCTTGTGGGGCAGGCATCTTGCCTGCCTGGAAACTTTGAATAAATTTGTAGGCTGAGTTAGGTAAGCATTAGAACAGAAAACCCCGTATACGTCTGTTAACACTACGACAATAACTGCAACAAAGACTCCAATGTGTTGTAGCCCCATTTGAGTGTCATTAACCCGGAGATGATTGTCAGTCCCAAACAGAATATAATGCCATTGGTTAGCGGTATGAAATTGTCAAAAAAATAAGCATAGCTACCCCAACTTAATGCAGCAATTATCAGTCCGACTGCCGCCCCAGCACTAAAGCGCTTAAGCAACGTGGTAGGACTTTCTACTTTTGATTTGGGTTGGTTTAGTTCGTGTGGTGATGGTTCCATAAGAAACTTTTGACTTTTTAAATAACAGTGTTGAGCAATATTTCCCAATTTAGTCTAAATTACTGAGTAAGTGCTTCACCCTTGTGGGTAGGTACTTTATACTAAAATTGGCTTAAAAAATGTACTATCTCCACACCACTACGCCGAAGTACAAAGGATGCAGAAAGTCACAGTTGACGATATTAAACGAGATCCCTTGAAGTACCTTAATCAAGTTGAGGCGGGTGAAAGCTTTGTCATTGTCCAAGCAGACAAGGCAATTGCCGAACTAAAACCAATTACAAATACTAACAAGCAATTACGACCATTTGGTTTGTGTGCTGGAGAATTTACAGTGCCTGATGATTTTGATGAACCTTTGCCCGAAGACAGCTTGCGGGGTTACCGTGTACACACATCTCGCTCAAAACCTCACCCTCGCTTTTAGCATAGCTAAAATCTTTCCCTCTCCTTTATAAGGAGAGGGATGCCCGACAGGGCAGGGTGAGGTTCCGAACGTGAGTGCATCTCGTAGAGAAGGAGTTTTGAGTCATTCGATGACTTGTGTGTCGTAGGCTTGCACCGGAGTAGTCTACCCATCCAATAAATAAAAAAGGGATTCTTATCGCAATCCCTTTTTTAAAAACAAACTTTATCCAAAATTAATTTAATTAGAAAACTCGAAAAATAAATGGATAACGGAACGGTTCATCAGGGTTAGTGAAACAGTGCAACAGCGCCCAAATTGTCAGTCCCCAGTGTAGTAAAAAGCCAAAAGCAACAACAGGGAAGAACAAAATTCCGCCAAGACCAAGGGTGAGAAAAGATATAATCCCAATTGGAACTCCAATTAGTATTGCCCAGAACCAAACATTGAAGTGAAAATTAATTGATTCTTTGGCGTTGCTTTTAACAACTGGATCATCGGAAATTAAGTTAATTAAAATTGGAACACCAACCGAAAATAATGTTGTACTAAAAAAAATCGCCCCATGACACAGAGATGATAGCAATTTGCGCTTATCAGAATCGTATGTAACTCGCATCGTTGGTGGCTCCTCAATTCGCTTTCTTGTTTTGATTTTAACGGTTACCAAATAAATTTAGCATTACAGGTTACCGTACTTAGAAAGCTTTTACGCTTTTCCTTAGCTACAGGTTAACTTTGAGTGCAACTCATCAATTATAGGTTATGAGGTTTTCCGAACTCTTACACAGTAAAAGAAAAGTTAAGATCTAACAGGCGTGAATGCGCTCCGCAGCTTTAAGATCACTCCGAGGTGCTTCCAGCATGCAGTGTCTGGCGAAGGCGATCGCACTCGTAGCAACAGACGCGCCGCGCGCGTATTGTTCAGACACATTTTCTATCCTGAGTAAGTAGAAAACAATTAAGAGGTGTATTTATGAGCAAATCAATTTCTAAGTTAGTTGATGAACTACCAACCAGCAATTTGACCGTTTCTGCATTGCGCGCGCTCGATTTTATTGCTCCTGGTGAGTGGCAAAATGTAGTTGGGTTTGTTAATACCATCAAAACTGTCACTGGCGAAACCGACGAAAGGCTGATTCAACAAATTGGCGAACGAGCAGTTTATCTCTACAACGATCGCTCTGGTGGATACCAACGAGCAATGTGGCTTTATCAAACCGTTGAACACACAGATAAAGCACTTGGTGCAGCCGCTTTAGCAAACAAAGTGGGTGAGAAAATTCCCCTTTTGGGTTTTTTAAACCGAATGACTCCCAAAGCTGATAAAGCACAAACCATAGATTTGTGCTTGAAATTAGTTGTTGAGTTAGTCGCTTTCTGCCAAATTAACGGTATTCCTGGAAACAGTATTGGCGATTTTGTCAAGTCTTTGGGTGAATACAGCGGTGAGTCGTTCATCCGTATGGCTGCATTAGTTTGCTTTGATGGTTTGATACCCTTAGGTCCGGACTTTATTAACAAAGCACTATCTAGAATTAATCAGACAAGCCCTCAGGAGTTAGAGCAAAACTCGACCTTTCAAAATATCAAAACACAAATTCCAGGTAACAATTCCAGTAGCAAACTGAACTTTATCGGCGAAAGCTTCAATTTAGTGAGTGGTTGGATGAATGGTCTGATTACTTCAAAGAATTTAACACCACAAAAGGTAGCTAACAACTTGCAAAGTTTTGTTGATATTGCTGATGATAAGCTAGATTATGTTGCTGCGTTGCTGGATATCTCGACGAATTACTACGAACATACAGGTACACAAACTTTAGCACGTCGATTGATAGAGCGAGCTGCGGCTGAAATTTAAGCCAGGTAAATCTGGGTGCTAGCCCCAGCAAGTGTTGGATAATAAATCATTATTAACAAAGGTAGTTAACAATGGGCAGACTCAATCCCTACACTCTACAGATGGAACTTACCCGGATGTTTGAGAACGGGCAATCGTTTTTCGCGACAACAAAAGTGCATGATTGGTTAAAAGAACGTCATCATAATCCTGCGGATTACGATATTATTTTTCATCAAAAACCAGCACCTCCTGGTTCCAAATCAGTCATGGTTGTTGAAGTTGAATTGCGTCGTAAAGATGGACAACCTGTTGACCCCTGGTTGCAAGAACAAGCCAATCTTCATGCTTGATAACGATGAGTACGTTACTGATGATTTAGTTACGTATAAATTCCAATGGTTGACAATCCCAAGATGTTGCTCGATGGAGACTTTCCAATGAGATATAAATATATCTTAGGTTGATTTCCACCAACATCAAAGTATTGAATATCAGTCAGATTGGCTTTGAGCAAGTCAGCCAATTTTTGACATTTTACTAGGCAGCTTTTGTATTCTTTTTCACTTTCCTCATCACTCGATTCAGAAATGTAATGCTTATATTGTCTGAATAACTTGGCAAAAAACTTATCCCCTTGTTGAACTGCGACTACAGTATCAGGGAGTTGGTTTGTTAATTCCAATAGTTTTTCAGGACTAATTGTGCTAGTTTCCCAAAAGACTACTTCTAATGGATAGTCTGATTCGCTAGACCACAAAATTCCCTCGGTTAGCTTTTTTATTTTTTCAGAAAGTTGCTGTTCAGAAAATCTCTCTGGTTGAAAACTATCTGTAAGGGACATTTTATCGGTAAATACTATGGATAATAAAATTGAAAACATTTATAACTATATAAAAATATCAGATTTTATTGCAACTTCCGGACAACCAACAATCAAAGAATTTTCAGCAATTCAACAAGCAGGATATCAAATTGTTGTAAATTTGGCACTACCAGAATCTACTAACGCTTTACCTGAGGAAAAACAAATTGTTGAATCTCAAGGTATGCAGTATGTTCACATTCCTGTTGTTTGGGAAAAACCCACTATTGAAAACCTGAACGAATTTTTTAGCGTCATGGAAGCAAACACGGATAAAAAAGTGTTTGTTCATTGTGTTGCCAATAAGAGAGTTTCGGCATTTATCTATCTTTATTGTCGTCTACATGAACAAATGAGTGAGGAAGATGCAAACAAAGACTTACATAAAATTTGGGTTCCCAATGAGATTTGGCAAAATTTTATAGAACAGGTGATAAAGAATTATTATTTTTTATAAATGCTTGTTCATCCGGACATGATATAAATACCAGGTGCAATTACGATGTATCAAATTGTTGCCAATCTGACCGAAAACCAGGTTTCTAATTTGCTGGATTTATACAAAAACGAATTTTGGAGCTACAAACGTCAACGTGAAGATATTGTAAAAATGCTTGCAGCATCAGACATTATCGTCGGATTGGTAGATGAGAATGAACAATTAATTGGTTTTACTCGTGTTCTCACCGATTTTGTGTACAGAGCAACTGTTTATGATGTCATCATTAAACCAACTCATAGAAAAATGGGTCTTGGTACTCAGTTAATAGATGCAGTTATAAATCATCCTAAGTTAGTTTCAGTTGAGCAAATTACTCTTTATTGTCTACCAGAAATGATTCCTTTTTATCAACGTTGGGACTTCACAGGTAACACAAGTGAATTACAGTTGATGTTCCGAAACAATGCGTGAATTTGAATGATCGCAACTCACCAGGTTATCTGACTTTTCACCTCATGTGGAAAAACCGAGTGACCTAACCTTCCTAACCCCCTTTCCTACGTTCGCGCAGCGTCTCGAAGAGAGGAAAGGGGGAGAAAATTCAAAGCCTCTCTCCTCGTAGGAGAGAGGAATGGAGAGAGGTTTTCCAGATACCGTGAAAAGTCAGACCAGCTTATGGGTTGGGAATACACTCATCTACCTTGAACCATCGCTTTTTGCCACGCGGTAACTTCACTAACACACTACCGGGTTTCCACCAGGGTGAAGGAATAACCAGACCGTTACGACCGTTGGGGAGTTTAACAACTGTACCTGGAACGATATTCATAGCAGCTTTGTGAAAAATTAGAGATATTAAAGCAAATCAAAAAACTATTTTTTTAGGGCTATATCGATTTGGCGTTTCCATTAAGAGAAGTATTGCGGGTAGTTATACCCGCAACAAATTTAATTAGAAGTGCGGAGAAAATTTGTTAAGAGAATCTAAAGAATGATTAAAGTCTAGCTAATCCTTTATGTTTGTTTTAATAATTGAAATATTTCTTTACAGAAAACGGAACATGAGTAGGGCTTTCCTTTAAGGATGAGTCGTGCCACAACGGCACAAACGCTGTAGTATAAGCTTTGATTTGTTAAAAGTAAGCGGTTTTACCGCCATATTATGCGTAATTATGCAAATCAAAGTAAAAATATTTACTGTCAATAAACGTTTTCCTTTGACCATTAGTCGTGGTACAACGGCACAAACGACTAATGTATGGGTGAGGATTTTGCACGATGGTATCGAAGGCTGGGGGGAAGCATCGCCGTTCAGTGTAGGTACTCATCCGCAATCAACTGAGGTCATAAAAGATGCTTTGCTACAAGTAGCACGCTCTTTGCAAGCATTCAGTCCAATGCAAAGACAAGAAATCGAACAAATATTAAGAAAAGCTTTAGTCCCTTCATCTGCTGTCGCAGCGCTGGATATCGCAATGCATGACTGGTTGGGAAAGCGGGTGGGGCTACCCCTGTGGCAAATTTGGGGACTCAATCGCGATGCCATAGTGCCGACTTCAGTCACAATTGGTATCAATTCGCCAGAAGGCGCAAGGGCTAGGGCGCGAGATTGGCTCGCGTTCACGAATGTCCGTGTTTTCAAGGTAAAGTTAGGTAGTCCGGATGGTATTGACGCAGACCGAAAAATGTTAATAGCAGTGCGAGAAGAAGCACCAGAGCTAGAGTTATACGTTGATGCAAACGGGGGTTGGAGTTTGGAAGATGCAGTATCTATGTGCAATTGGCTTGCTGATATCGGTGTAAAGTATGTAGAGCAGCCACTACCAAAAGGGCAGGAAGAACATTTAGCCCAACTCAAGAGGCTAATTCCTTTACCTATTTTTGTTGATGAAAGTTGCTTCAATAGCTCTGATATTCCCAAATTGGCAAGCTGTATAGATGGGATTAATATCAAACTTATGAAATCAGGGGGTTTAACTGAGGCAATGCGAATGGTACATACAGCACGGGCATATGGGTTGCAAGTGATGTTCGGTTGCTATTCTGACAGTACGCTAGCGAATACAGCAGCAGCACAACTTGCCCCATTAGCTGACTATCTCGACTTGGATAGTCACTTAAATTTAACAGATGACCCTTTTACAGGTGCATACATGCAGGAGGGGAGAATATTACCAAACGATTTACCAGGGTTGGGGGTACAAAATAGTGCGTCTGGCGCTTAATCAACGAGTAGCTGTCCTACTACATGAGCAACTTCTGGGACGTCATGGCAAAACTGGGCTGTCAATTTTACGCTACAGTGAAGCCCCAATTGTCGCAGTGATTGACCGCGAATATGCAGGCAAATCTTTAACTGAGTTAACGGGTATCAAGCGTGATGTGCCAATAGTCGCATCAGTTGCAGCAGCGCTAGAATATCAGCCTCAGGTTTTGGTTATTGGTATTGCCCCTAAAGGAGGTGTTTTGCCAGATGATTATTGGCATGAACTTAAGAACGCTTTATCAGCGGGTATGTCAATAGTCAACGGTTTGCACACGCCATTGGCAAGTATGCCAGACTTAAAAGCATTGCTCAAACCAGGGCAAGTTATTTGGGATGTACGTAAAGAACCATCTAACTTAGATGTTGCTAGCGGTTTGGCACGTAATCTCTCATGTCAGCGAGTCTTGACTGTGGGTACTGATATGTCAGTCGGCAAAATGTCAACTAGTCTGGAGTTACATTGGGCATCACGCCGGCGGGGTTTGCGTTCTAAATTTATTGCCACAGGTCAAACTGGTTTGATGTTAGAAGGGGATGGTGTGCCATTGGATGCAGTCAGGGTAGACTTTGCCGCTGGTGCTGTGGAACAGGTAGTTATGCGGTATGGTAAAAACTACGACATTTTGCATATTGAAGGACAAGGTTCTCTACTGCACCCTGGTTCGACTGCAACGCTACCCTTAATGAGAGGATCGCAACCAACACAGATGATACTCGTTCATCGTGCCGGACAAACTGAGGTGATTAATGGTGTACCGATTCCGCCTTTATCAGAAGTCGTAAAACTTTATGAAACTGTTGCCCGTGCAGGTGGTGCATTTGCACCTGTACCTGTTGTTGGTATATCTTTGAACACCAAGGATTTAGATGAATCACAAGCATTGGATGCTGTCGCTCAAACTGAAACAGAAACTGGAATACCCTGTACAGATCCAATACGATTTGGTGTTGATAAGTTGTTGAATGCACTGATGCAAGGGTGAAGTCTATCAAGGCGGGGAAAACCCGTCTTTGGTACTTCACCACTTACTACATCAAGCTAGAAGTCAGATGAACTTTTTTCTACAGAAACGGTTTCTTTTGCTTGATATAAGCGACAACCTTCACATGGTCCACTCGGGTTGACAGCACAGCGCAGGTAACCAGAACGAGCATTAAATCGGCAGCTGATATCCCCAACAAGGTAACCGACTCCTTCAAGATAATAGCGATCGCCTCTGAGGGTACTGCGTTCTGTGCAATAGTTATCATCGCTGATCCTATTTTGTTGCACTCGCCCTACAGGATAAATTGTAGAAGCGGCTCGTCTAAACCGTGAACGTGTTCTAGCCTGGCTTTTACGCATCAACCACAGAGATAATAGGGACGGTAAGAAACCAATGGCGATAACCAAAAGTATATTCACTTCAATACCTTCTTTTAACCTCTTTTGTGCGCTGATCTTCTGATGGTGTTATATCCTCACATTTTAGGGAGAGTACAACGCTTTACACTCGTGGAAAATTCCGCTTGGAAGAAACCTAACACTCAAACAAGTGTTGTGTTAGCCGCCACTTTAACCAGCATAACCGTTGCAACCCAAACCGTGGGCTTAGGTTAAAGTAGGTTTAAACCTGAATATCGCGTTCAGATCTTCGGTATGTAAATTGTTTTTTGATTTCGCTCATGAATCCACTGATGTTATATAGACGATTTGGACGCACAGAATTAAAAATGCCTGTTTTTTCCTGCGGTGGTATGAGATACCAGTATAAATGGGAGGATGTCCCGCAGTCGCAAATACCCCGTGATAACCAGAAAAATCTAGAAGCAACGATTCGACGGGGAGTGGAATTAGGAATTAATCACATTGAAACTGCCCGTGGTTATGGTAGTTCGGAAATGCAGTTAGGGAAAATTTTACCAACGTTTCCCCGTGAGCAGTTAATTGTTCAAACCAAAGTTAATCCTGCGGTAGATCCCAAAGAATTTCAGCGTAACTTTGAAAACTCACTACGAAATCTTCGGTTAGATTATGTTGACTTGCTAGGAATACATGGCATCAATCATCCTGAGTCATTAAACAATAGCATTCGTCCTGGTGGCTGTTTGGATGTAGCAAAAAAACTTCAAGCACAAGGCAAAGTCAGGTTTATCGGCTTTTCCACACATGGTTCAACAGATACTATTATTCAAACCATTCAGACTAATCAATTTGATTATGTCAATTTGCATTGGTATTATATCAATCAAGTGAATTGGGCTGCTATTGAAGCAGCAAATAGTCACGATATGGGTGTATTTATTATTAGTCCATCTGATAAAGGAGGAATGCTGTATAAACCACCACAAAAATTAATCAATCTTTGCACTCCTTTGAGTCCGATGGTTTTTAATGATTTGTTTTGTTTAAGTCACCCTCAAGTACATACTTTGAGTCTGGGGGCTGCAAAACCACAAGATTTTGATGAACATCTAAAAACTTTAGATTTGTTGGAGAATGCATCTGAAATTTTGTCACCAATTTTGGCACGCCTAGAGGAAGAAGCTATTGCTACCTTGGGTGAAGACTGGGTGAAAACTTGGCACGTCAATTTACCCACTTTTGAGGAAACACCATTACAGGTGAATATTCCAGTGATTTTATGGTTAAGAAATTTGGCGATCGCCTACGACTTACTGGAGTATGCCCAAATGCGTTACAACCTGCTTGGCAATGCGAGTCATTGGTTTCCTGGTAACAAAGCAGACCAGGTACATACACTCAACTTGCAGCAATGTCTCAGTCGCAGTCCTCATGCTGACAAAATTCCTCGCCTTCTTGCACAAGCACATCAGATGTTGGCAGGTGAAGCAGTGCAGCGGTTATCGCAAAGTTAAACAGAACAAAAGTACTTTTGGACACAAATATAAGTATTTATAATATTTTATGCATTTTTTAATACTTAAAAAACAAGTATTAAGAATTGACACGTGTTTGGGTCTACTTATGGTTAGAATTGAAAATCGATATAGTTTTTAGTCTAAATTTTCAATAAACAACAACTGAAGATAACACTTTTCTACCACAGTCACTATTATGGCTATTGCTCGTCGTCATTTCTTAGTTTTACTCGGGGCTAGTGCTGGTGCATTTGCTTTAGATTCTTGTGCTTCAGCCCAGAATCTGCAAAGCCAAAACAAAATAAGTCCAAATACAAACAATCCAAGTCCAAGCAAGACAGGGGCTATCCAATTACCACCGTTACCCTATGCTTACGAGGCGCTAGAACCACACATAGACGCCGCCACAATGCGGTTTCACCATGATAAACACCATGCAACTTACGTAAAAAACTTAAACGCAGCACTAGACAAACATCCAGAACTCAAGAATAGAACTGTTGAACAGATGCTGCTTAACCTTAACAGCGTGCCAGAAGATATTCGTAAAACGGTACGCAATAATGGTGGTGGTCATGTGAACCACTCAATGTTTTGGAGAATCATGAAGCCGAATGGTGGTGGAGAACCTAGAGGACCGATTGCAGACGCCATCAAACAAAACTTCGGCAATTTTGCAGCCTTCAAAAATAAGTTTAACGAAGATGGTGCAGCTCGTTTTGGAAGTGGATGGGTTTGGCTAGTCCGCACCAAAGATGGAAAGCTTGCAGTCACAACCACACCCAATCAGAACAGTCCTTTAAGTGATGGTAGCTATCCAATTATGGGTAATGACGTGTGGGAACACGCATATTACCTCAAGTACCAGAATCGCCGCGCTGATTACTTGAATGCTTGGTGGAACGTCCTGAACTGGGATGAGATCAATAAACGGTTAGTAGAGGGTAAAGCGGCGTGAAGAGACAATAGGAACAGAGGAGAATTTTTGCTCACTCTACTCAAAAGCCCCATCTCCTCCTATAGTGGCTTTTGAGTAGGAACACCAACAGGACGGGGAAAGTGAACTGGTGTCGTTCGTACCTTCCGTAAGTAAAGACAGTGACGAATGCTTTCACTTAAGGGAGTTGTAAATTTGTCAACTAATTCAATAACACCTCCCAATTGGTCAACAGCATTTTCTAGAACTTTCGTTTCTTCTTCTGTCCAATTTCCACGATAGATCACAGCTAAACCACCCTGCTTAAGTAATGGTAGGGCATATTCAGCGCACACAGAAGCAGTGCCTACAGCGCGAACGAGGGCGACATCGTAATTTTGTCGGTGCTGGGGTTGTTGACCGACTTCTTCTGCTCTGCCAGTAAAAGTTTTAACATTAGTAAAATCAAGCGCAGCCCTTGTTTCTTCAAGAAAAGCAATCTTTTTTCGGGTAGAATCAAGCAAAGTCACAGTACTATTAGCTACTGCGATAGCAACTGGAAATCCCGGAAAACCCGCACCCGTACCGATGTCAATAACAGATAGGGGAGTAGAGGAAGTGGGGGAAGATAGGGAGGTGTTTTCTCCCTCAGCTGCGCCAACTCCTCCATCTCTGAGAATGGGCGCTATTCCTCGCAGAGAATCCCAAAGATGCTTTTCCCAAAACTCTTGGGGGTCGGTAATGCGAGTGAGGTTGAATTGGTTGTTACCCTGTAATATGAATTCGTAAAGTTGTTGGAATTGCACTTGCTGTTGGACAGTAGGAGTCCATTGGAGAGTTTCCTGCCAAATATTTGCCATATCCGGCAAAGAAGGCAATTTTAAGTTGTTCACAGTAATACAAATAGCTTTTAATTATATCCCAAGTTTTCTTTGTTTATTGTTAGAGTCATTTCATTGAGTGTAGGGTATAGGGTAACAATGCCCACTTTATTTATAAAACTGTAAGTTTTTTCTCTCTATTTAAAAATATTCTCAGTCGGCATCCCATTAGCGATACGCCAAGGGCGTCTGCGCTTTGCGCAATCGCCTGCATTACAATTTTCCTTTACATATTTTTACATAGTTACCTTTATTCACGCCTACCTACTTAGCAGCTTAATTATGGTTAATTTGCCGGACATCATATTACGGCGATTTTGTTAAAATTTATTAAAAATATCATCAAGAGCAAAAGAGTACCTACTATGGCTACTGAGATTACTCTGCAAGGGAATATGCGTGACGCAATAGCGTGTTCGGGAAGCGTCTCAAACAGCACCGCAGGGGCAAAGCCAATCGCAGAATTGAAACAAGGAGAGGAACTCACATTCCAATGGACAAAGCAGTGGTATCCAGTAGCTGTGGTAGAATTCCTAGACCCATCTCGCCCCCACGCAATGCAGTTACTGGGAAAAGATATTGTCTTATGGCGGGATGGCTCCGGTAAATGGCGTTGCTTTGAAGATTTTTGTCCACATAGACTCGCTCCTCTTTCTGAAGGTCGTGTTGAGGCTGATGGCACACTTTTATGTGCTTACCACGCTTGGCGCTTTGATTCTGAAGGGAACTGCGTTAGCATTCCTCAGTCACTAGACAAGCAGACAGAGGCAAAGCACTGCTCAAACCCCAAGTCATGTGCTGTTGCCTTTCCGACGCAAGAGTGCCAAGGTTTATTGTGGGTGTGGTCAGAGTCTGGTCCCCAGGCACAGAGCGAAAGTCAATTGAGGACACCGCGACTTGTTCCAGAACTTGAGAGTGATGCGGACAGGGTAGTACACCTTTTTTGGAACATACGTGATCTTCCTTATGGATGGGACTTTTTCATGGAGAATGTGGCAGATCCAGCCCATGTACCTGTTTCCCACCACGGAATTGTCGGAAACCGATATAAGGATGCCAAGTACTACGACATGATTCGAGTTCGGCAGATGTCTACCCAGGAAGGATTCTCCTTTGAAATAACACCAGTTGCTCCAAATCTCAAGCAAGCGGTTCATGACTTTCAACCACCCTCTCAGATGAAAATTGTCTCAACTTTTAAAGATGGCGGGCAGCTCATCCTCGCTTTATATGCTACCCCCACCCGTCCTGGATGGTGTCGTCATATCGGATGCCAAGTGTTAGTGAAGAATGAGGCTGGCAAGTTGCCGAAAGGTTTAGGATTCTTTGGGCTACCAATGCCAACTTGGTTAGGTCATGTATTGGCGTCCGTGTTTCTCCACCAAGATTCGGTCTTCCTTCATTACCAGCACAAAATTATAGCTCAACGGGGAAAAGGCAAATGGCTAGAGACAGTTTATACACCCAATCCCCAAGACAAGATGACGATCGCATTTCGTCACTGGCTATCCAACAGAGCCGGTGGTGGTATCCCTTGGGACTCAGGATGTAATCCTCATCTCCCTCTAGAAAAGTTAGACAAGGAAAAACTCTTTGATGTGTGGACAACTCATACTCAAAATTGCAGCTATTGCCAGAATGCCCTGAAAAACATTAATCGTCTCACTATGCTGGCTTATATAGCAGCTGTTGTGTGCTTATGTATAGGTGTAATTGTGGATGCACGGGCTGTAGCGATAAGGGTTGCGCTAACGAGTGGTGGGCAAACGGCTACATCCCTTTTTACTGTTGTTCCCCCTACAGGATTCTGGTTGGCGCTTGGCGGCACAATCCTATTTGCAACTGTAGGATACTTGCTCAAAAAGTTCAGTCGCCTCTTCTACATTTATAAGTTTGAACATGCCGACAATAATTGATCTAAGCTGTTACGCTTTTAAATTGTATAAAGCGATTGCCTACGGCAATCGCTTCCGGAGAAATGGAATCTGTGAACATGTTTTAGCTTCCGCCGCAACTCATCTAAATTTGTGCAATGTTCCCAGGACAGTTCGTACTTAATGTGTTCCCATAAGCGTTCAATAGGGTTAAGCGACTGACTGTTGGCAGGCTGAAAAATTGGAATGATGTTATCGGGCCATTTAAGTCCAAAAATTTTTAGTGGAAGAACCATCTGCCAATACCGCTACGAGTCATTGAGTACGCAATCGATGTAATCCCAGGGTTGTGAAAAAACCTGTATCAAAATTTCGTTCCAAAAAACCAAAACACAGAGGTACTGGACAACGAATTGATGCTCCTGTTTTCTGCATCCTCAGTACAGCCTAGCCTTAACTGAACCGTATTGTGCTATATATAACAGGTCTAGTTTTTTAGAAAACTAGACCATTGCATAATTTAAACTTTTGCCCATTTTTCTTAACTTGAGATGAAAGCCTAAAAATGGCATAGTATCTGTAAATTGTTGTTAACCAAGAAGTTTTGTGAAAACGATTTGGAAGATTTAACTTTGCAGTCCGGAGATAAAAATGATTTAATACGATTCTTGCCAAAATACTTTTAATGAGTATGGTGATTCTACAGAAACAGTCTTGAACTATAAACAGTCTACTTTTTGTCAAGACTAATACTAAATTTAGCATTCCTTGACCATGAAACAACCTACGACGATTACAACTGCAATATTTGCTACTTGTGCTATCCTGTTGACAGCCTGCGGCGGTGGCACTAACAGTAGTCCAAATACTGGAACGAATTCCACCCCAAATTCCTCAACTGACGCCGCCGCAACAACTACATCTGGTTCTATTCCCGTGGGTATTGCTTTCGCACAAACCAGCAACGTGGCGTTACTCGGTCAAGAAGGAGTCGCCGGGGCAAAGATTGCTGAAAAGTATTTTAATGATAAGGGTGGTGTGAATGGCACTCCGATTAAATTAGTGCTTCAAGACGCGGGTGGTGATGAAGCAGGAGCAATTAACGCTTTTCAAACTTTAATTAATAAAGATAAAGTTGTTGGTATTGTTGGTCCTACTTTATCACAGCAAGCTTTTAGCGCTGATCCCATTGCTGAAAGAGCAAAAGTTCCTGTTATTGGTGCATCCAATACCGCTAAAGGAGTTCCAGAAATCGGAGATTACATCGCGCGTGTTTCTGCACCCGTTTCTACCGTTGCACCTCTTTCAATAAAAGCTGCACTCAAGCAAAATCCTCAGCTGAAAAAAGTTGCAGTTTTTTTTGCTCAAAATGATGTCTTTAGTAAGTCAGAAACAGAAATTTTTCAGAAGACAATTAAGGATCAGGGACTAGAAATAGTCACAGTGCAAAAGTTCCAAACAAGTGACACTGACTTTCAGTCTCAAGCCACGAATGCTCTGAATTTAAAACCAGATTTGATAGTCATTTCTGGCTTAGCTGCTGATGGCGGAAACTTAGTGCGACAACTGCGAGAACTTGGTTACAAAGGCTTAATTGTTGCGGGAAATGGTTTGAACACAGCAAAAGTTTTCGCAGTTTGTCAGCAAGCGTGCGATGGAGTGATTATTGCACAAGCCTACAGTCCACAGCAACCAGCAGAAGTCAATAAGCAATTCCGCGCTGCATATGTAAAGCAATTTAAGGAAGAACCGCCTCAGTTTAGTGGTCAAGCTTTTACTGCTGTGCAAGTGTATGTAGAAGCTTTAAAAGCTTTAGATAAAAAGTCGAAAATTAGTACAATGTCTATTACTAAATTACGTACAGAATTGAACAAGCAGCTTTTAGGAGGAAAGTATGAGACTCCTCTAGGTGAGATTGCTTTTACACCTGTAGGCGATATCATTCAAAAAGAATTTTATGTTGCCCAAATTAAGGTAGATAAAGATACTAAAAAAGCTACTTTTTCCATTTTAAAATAGTTGCAATATGAATATATCTATATTTACGCAACAATGTTTGAATGGGTTATCTATTGGCAGTATTTACGCTATATTTGCCTTAGGATATACCCTTGTTTATTCTATTTTGGGCATCATTAATTTGGCTCATGGTGCGGTTTTTACTCTTGGTGCATATTTTACATATACACTCATGGGCGGTGCCTTTGGATTTAATGGTGTGCTAGCTAATGCATCGCTACCTATAGAATTACCATTTGCTGTTGCCTTGATTTTGGGAAGTAGCATAGCGGGGTTAGTTGGGGTGATAATTGAACGTATTGCCTTTCTACCTTTGCGAAAACGAAATTCTGACTCCTTGCTAACCGTTGTCTCTAGTTTGGGCGTGGGAGTCGTTATTGTTAACTTAATCCAGTATCTAGTAGGAGCCGAAAGTTACACATTTCCAGCAAATACTTACGGTAATTTGCCACCATCTATTAACTTTGGAACTTCTGGAAATCCCATTCCGATTCGCACTGTTCAAATAGTGATTTTTGCGATATCAGTCGTGGTTGTCGCAATGCTGACTTGCTTTATTAATTATACAAAGCATGGTAAAGCCATGCAGGCGATCGCAGAAGATCCAACAACAGCAAGTTTGTTAGGAATCAATAGCGATCGCTATATTGTGCTGACATTTTTTATCAGCAGTTTTCTAGCAGGAGTAGCGGGAACTTTAGTTGCTTCTAGTGTTAGTATTGCTGGACCATATTTTGGTCTTAGTTTTGGGTTGAGGGGTTTATCGATCATTGTATTAGGTGGTTTGGGCAGTATTCCCGGTGCGGTACTGGGAGGTTTGGTTATTGGATTGGTTGAGGCGTTTGTCCCAGGTGAATTTTCAGGCTACAAAGATGCTGTTGCTTTTGGCATCCTGTTTATTATGTTGTTAGTTCGACCTCAAGGTTTACTTGGGCGTCGGTTTGTCCAGAAAGTTTAGTCTTTGGTCATTCTCATGATTATCGACCCAGAAAAAGTCCCTACTGAAAAACGCTCGAATTACCCCGATGAGTTCAAGCCAATGGTTGCAGGACGAATTCGACAACGGTTAGGCAATTTTGCAGGACTAAAAAACTTTGGGGTGAATTTGGTGAAATTAGAACCTGGAAGCTGTTCTGCTTTGCGACATTGGCATTCACATCAAGATGAATTCATATATGTCTTGGAAGGTGAGTTGACTTTAATCACAGATGCAGGTGCCGAAATTCTCAAACCGGGAATGGCGGCAGGATTTCCAGCCAATGAGGCAAATGGACATCATTTAGTTAATCGCTCATCGGTGGTTGCAGTTTATCTGGAGGTAGGCGACCGCACTCTCTATGACGAAGCGACTTATCCTGATCATGATTTGATGACACAAGCTGATCCTGATGGGAAGTTCAGCGGATTTATCCACAAAGATGGAACACCTTACTAAAGGTTAGTCAAAACTCTTGGTCAAAACTTTTGGTCAAAACTATATTAAGATGGCTGAATTTTTCGCTACTTACGGTTCTCTTATCGTCTCTATGGTAATAGGGGCCTTGCTGGGGCTATCGTTATACTTGCCACTTATGGCAGGACAGTTATCTATGGCAAGCCCTGGTTTTTATGCTTTGGGTGGTTACACTGCTGCGATTCTCTCTACAACTGTTTTTGCTTCCAAGAGTAACTCATTCCCCATTCCACTACTCTTAGTGGAGATGTTGATTGCTGCAGTTATTTCTGGTTTAGTGGGGGTGGCGGTGGGAATTCCGGCGTTGCGGTTGCGGGGGATTTATTTGGCGATCGCCACCATTGCTTTTGTAGAAGTTCTGCGAGTCATATCCCTAAATTTGGATATTACAGGTGGTGCTGTCGGCATTTTTGGTATCCCTCAACCTTTTGAAACACCAATTGAATATTTATGGATTGTCCTACCATTGCTGTTCATTAGCATTGCATTCATTTACCGTTTAGAACGCATCCGAGTCGGAAGAGCATTTATCGCTATCCGTGAAGATGAATTGGCTGCTGGTGCGATGGGAGTTAATGCAACTTACTATAAAGTTTTGGCATTCACCTCAGGATGTATTCTGGCTGGAATGGTTGGTGCAGTTAGCGCCCATTTTCTCAACACCTGGAATGCACGTCAAGGAACCTTTGATGCTAGTATTATCTACTTAACTTTTGTGTTAATTGGTGGTTCCAGAACTTTCTTAGGTCCAGTTGTTGGAGGTATGGTATTTACAGCTTTGCCAGAAGTATTGAGATCAATAGCAGATACAAGCGGTTTACCTTCTTGGTTTGCGCAATTTCTACGAGATGGTAGATTAATTCTCTTTGGATTACTTATAGTGATTGGTACAATATTTTTCCCCCAAGGTCTTGTCACTCCAGATTTCTTGAAAAAATGGAGAAAGCGCAGTAATAGTATTTTTAAATAAATCTATTTAAATAAATACAATGAATCAAGAAAGTTTCACTACAAGTCAGTTGGGATTACCAATATTAGAGGTGAAAAATCTCACTCGCCGTTTTGGGGGATTAGTAGCGGTTAATGACGTCTCTTTCACAATAACTCAGTTTGAAATATTTGGACTCATTGGTCCCAACGGGGCTGGTAAGACAACTTTGTTTAATTTGATGACAGGCTTTATCACACCTTCTAGTGGACAATTACTTTATCATGGTGCCGATTTTTCTCAATTACATCCTCACCAAATTGCAAGTTTAGGTATTGGACGAACATTCCAAAATATTCGCTTATTTGCTGAACTATCAGCATTAGAAAATGTGAGAATTGCGCGTGATTGCCGTATCAAAACTAATACGTTTAAAGGTATTTTCGGATTGCCACCGGCTCCTAGGGAAGAACAAAAAAGTAAGCAAAAAGCTTTAGAATTACTAGAGCTTGTTGGTTTAGGTGAGCGTCTTGACGAAAAGGCTAAAAATTTTTCCTATGGCGACCAAAGACGACTAGAAATTGCCCGTGCCCTTGCCTTAGAACCGCAAATTTTACTGTTAGACGAACCAGCAGCAGGCATGAACCCTAATGAAAAGCAACAACTAAGTAAATTTATCCGTAATCTACGGGACAAATTCCACTTGACGATAATTCTTATTGAGCATCATGTCCCCTTGGTTATGGGTTTGTGTGACCGTATTGCTGTCTTAGATTTTGGTCAGTTGATTGCTTTGGGGGAACCATCTGTTGTTAGAAGTAACCAAGCTGTTATTGAAGCGTATTTAGGTAACGATTAAGGATATGAAATCAGTGAACAGTGAGTCCAGTGCTGCAGAGAGAAGTGCCTTGCGCGGGTTCCCCGCGTTGTGGCAACTAGCCCCGAAGGGGGCGCTACGCAAACGGAGAGGGTTTCCCGACAGAGGCATCTGGTGAGACAGCGCTGCAGGAGGGTCTCCCTCCGTAGGCGACTGCGTTCGCGTAGCGTCTCCGCAGGAGATACCCGAAGGGCGAACCCGAAGGGTTAACAGTAAACAGTAAACATTTATTTGATAACTGTTTACTGATAAATTTTAATCACGAATGTAGACAAATGAATACAGATGTTTTAAATAATCAACAAGATTTTCCAATATTAGAAATCAAAGACCTTTATGTTAATTATGGGGGAATTGAAGCTCTACAAAAAATTAACTTATTCGTGAACAATGGTGAGGTTGTTACCCTCATAGGTGCTAATGGTGCTGGCAAAACGACGACTCTCCGCGCTATTTCCAAAATAATTAATCCTCGCCACGGCACAATTATGTACAGCGGACGCAATATTACGCGTCGCCAACCTCATGAAGTTGTACAATTGGGGATTGCCCACTGTCCTGAAGGAAGAAGAGTATTAGCTCGGCAAACAGTTTTAGATAATTTACTTTTGGGTGCTTATATTCGCTCTAATCAAACAGAGGTGAGAAATGATATTCAGTACCAATTTGAGATGTTCCCGCGTTTAGCACAAAGGCGTCATCAACTTGCAGGAACTCTCAGTGGTGGTGAACAACAAATGTTAGCAATAGCTCGTGCTTTGATGAGTAAACCTAAACTTTTGCTTTTAGATGAGCCTAGCTTAGGTTTAGCACCAACAATTGTTCGTGAAATTTTCAGTATTATTCAGAATCTGCGTGCAACAGGCGTTACTATCCTTCTAGTTGAACAAAACGCCAATCTTGCCCTACAAATTGCAGACCGTGGTTATGTATTAGAAGCAGGTTGCATTACATTATCAGGTGCAGCATCACAATTAATTACTGATGAGCGAGTGAAAAAAGCTTATTTGGGTTGATGAAGCCGTGCAGTCAAAAAAATATACCAAAAGATAGTTGATTCAACGAGTGCCTACGTTTTTTGATAGAAAATACATGGGATGACTTGTCGCTGTTTAATGACTTTAGTGAAAAGGAAAAAGTTATTTGAGCATTTAGACCAGTTGCAACATACAACAGCAACCCTGTGTCCTTAAAATTATATATAGAAAGCTTTCGTGATCATCGCTCACACCAGTCAGTTGTTGATTTTCTCAGATCTTGCACCTTCCCCTGAGTACGCCTTGAACTCAAGTTCAAGGCTTATAACCAAAGTCCGTTAAAACGGACTGGTATGTATATTCAGTAAGCTTTAGCTTACTTGAACTTTGAGCCAAGAAATTTATTTCTTGGCGGGCCCAAAAGCTGGTGCAAGATCTCAGTTTTCAAATCCTAATTTTTTCACCAGTTCCCCTAGAACTAAATGTTGCCTGAACACTCCTTACCGAAACTACCTCTCCCAATCACTGACACAAACCGGTTGGCAGTACTCCATCGGTACGATATCCTGGATACTCCGCCGGATGCTGCATTTGATGATCTGACGCAATTAGCAGCTCAGATTTGCCAAACTCCAGTCGCGCTTATTACTTTTGTGGATGCTGATCGCCAGTGGTTTAAGTCGAGCTTTGGAGTGCAAATGACGGAATTACCATTGGATATAGGGTTTTGTCCTGCTATTGTTCAAACGGGAGACTCGTTAATCATTCCAGATACGCAAGCAAATCCAGAGTTTGCCACAAATTTAGCAGTGTCTGATAACGGTCTACGTTTCTATACAGGAGTTCCCCTGACCACGTCAGACGGCTATGTTGTTGGAACGCTGTGTGTGCTGGATTTTGTTCCACGTCAGATGAGTGAAAAGCAAATCAATGGCTTACGCATTTTAAGTCGTCAAGTGATGACGCAACTAGAACTACGGCTGTCTGCTCGGAAAGTGGCTCAAACGAATATAGCATTGACTGCTGTATCTGCTGGTGTTGCAACAAGCGTAGGAGAAACGTTTCTTTACTCGCTCGTGCAACATTTGAGTAAGGCGTTAGGCGTGAAGTATGCTTACATTGGGTTGTTAGCAAAGCATGAACCAGAAGTGATTGAAGCGATCGCAGTCTGTGCAGATGGACGCATCGTAGACAACTTCGAGTATTTGCTGCGCGACACCCCTTGCCAAGAAGTCATCCAGCAACGCAAGCTGTGCTGCTATCCCCACAACGTGCAGCAGCAGTTTCCAGACGCCCCCCTGTTGGCTCCATTTCAGGTGGAAAGTTATGCCGCAATTCCCTTCTACGACTCGACAGGTGCTGCACTCGGTTTGCTGGGTGTGATGGACGACAAACCTTTAGAGGCGATTGCATTAACCGAATCACTCCTAACAATCTTTGCTGTACGGATTGCTACAGAATTAGAACGACAGCTAGCAGAGACATTGCTGTACGACAGTCAACACCGAGTTCAAAACCTGCTTGCCAATATGCCAGGGATGGTGTACAGGTATGTTCCTGGTGTAGATGGTTCAAGTCGCTTTGTTTTCGTTAATTATGGCTGCTACGACTTGTTTGAAATAGAACCAGAAACTGCACTTCAAGATGCCAATTCCATTTGGGACTTAATCCACCCAGAAGACTTAGCCTCGTTTCAAGTGTCGGTTGCTTATGCGATTGAGCATTTTCTGCCGTGGGACTGGGTGGGACGTGTGATCACCCCTTCAGGGCGACTCAAGTGGATTCAAGGTCGATCCAGTGCAGAGGAAACCTTAGATGGAATTGCATGGGATGGCTGGCTAATTGATATTACTGAACGCAAGCGCGTTGAAGCAGCCTTAGGAGAACGCGATCAACAGCTTAAACTTGCACTTGAAACCAGTAAGCTTGGCTCCTGGCAACTTGATCTCAAGACAAACGTTTTATCTGTCTCTAACCAATGCAAAATGAACTTTGGTGTTCCACTTTCATCTGAGTTTTCGCACCAGATTTTGATGCAACGGATCCATCCAGATGATCGGGCTTGGGTGCAAGCAGCGATACAAGACTCAATCGTTAATCGCACTGATTACGATGTGGAGTACCGCACCGTTTGGGACGATGCTAGTATTCACTGGGCGCTGGTGCGAGGTTGTCCGATTTATGACAGAGCAGGCAATCCTGAGCGTATGATGGGTATGTCAATGGACATCACTGCTCGCAAACAAGCTGAAGCTACTCTGCGAGAAAGCGAAGCGCGATTACAGTTTGTGCTCGACTCTTGCCAGATTGGTGAGTGGGATTTAGATTTGACGACTCAACCTTATAGCGCGAGGCGATCACTCAGACACGACCAAATTTTTGGTTATGACTCACTGCTGCCAGAATGGAGTTACGAAATCTTCTTAACATACGTTCACCCTGATGATCGAGCTTCTGTTGCTCAAAAGTTCCAGCACACGCTCTCAACTTGGGCAGATTGGGATTTTGAATGCAGAATTATCAGCTCGGATGGACAACTTCGTTGGATTTGGGCGAAGGGTAGTGTTTACCGAGACGCGGACAACATTCCGTCCCGATTGCTAGGAGTGGTGGTTGATTTTACCGAACGTAAACAAGCACAAGCGTCACTGCGCGAAAGCGAAGAATTAAATCACCAAATTTTGGAGAGCAGCTACGACTGTATCAAGGTATTGGACTTAGATGGAAAAATACTCTACATCAATTCAGGTGGGCAGCGTTTACTAAATATTTGTGACTTGGGCTGTTATCTCAACAGCGATTGGATACAATTTTGGCAAGGTGAGGACCGACAAGCAGCACAAGCTGCGATCAGAGCGGCGTTATCAGGTGGTGTAGGTCGATTTCAAGGTTACTGTCCCACCGCCGATGGAATTCCAAAATGGTGGGAAGTGATGATTTCGCCGATTTTAGATTCCACAGGAGAGGCAGAACGACTGCTGTCCATTTCACGGGACATAACTGATCGCATTCAATTTGACATAGAACGAGATCGTATCCTTGCTCAAGAACAACAAGCAAGGGCAGAAGCTGAACGAGCAAACCGTATCAAAGACGAATTTTTAGCAGTCCTCTCCCACGAATTACGCACACCGCTTAATCCAATTCTGGGATGGTCAAAACTTCTGCAACAGGGTAAACTCGATGCTGCAAAAACGGCTAACGCCCTTGCTACAATTAATCGCAACGCCAAATTGCAGGTGCAGCTGATTGACGATCTCCTCGACGTCTCCCGAATTCTGCGCGGCAAGTTGAGCTTGACGATAACACCTGTTAATCTTAGCACGGTAATTTGTGCCGCCCTCGAAACAGTTCGATTAGCCGCAGAAGCAAAATCGCTACAGATTCAAACAACCATCCCGGAAGCAGTCGGCACAGTTAACGGTGATGCCGGACGATTACAACAAGTGGTATGGAATCTCCTAACCAATGCAGTGAAATTTACTCCTGCAGGCGGACAAATAGCTGTTGAATTAACCCAAGTAGGAAGTAACGCCCAAATCCAAGTCAAAGACACAGGAAAAGGAATTGGTTCTGACTTTTTGCCGTACGTGTTTGAGCATTTCCGCCAAGAAGATGGAGCAACAACACGCAAGTTTGGCGGGCTGGGGTTAGGGCTGGTGATCGTCCGGCAAATAGTTGAAATGCACGGTGGAACTGTCACAGTAGATAGTCCTGGTGAAGGGCAAGGAGCCACCTTTACTGTTCAAATTCCGCTTGCTTGCCAGTCAAATGAACTACCTACTCCACAGCAATCATCATCTCATACAGGCGACTTGAGCGGCATTCGCATCTTAGTGGTAGATGATGAGGCAGATTCGCGGCAGTTCGTCGCTTTTATTTTAGAGCAAGCAAATGCGATTGTTACAAGCGTTGGATCTGGGATTGATGCACTCCAAGCTTTTTCCCAATCAATTCCCGATATCATCGTCAGCGATATTGGAATGCCAGAGATGGATGGCTACATGATGATGCGTCAAATTCGTGCCCTTCCGGTTGAGCAAGGTGGACAGGTTCCGGCGATCGCCTTGACAGCTTATGCTGCAGAAGTTGATCAAGAGCGAGCGATCGCAGCAGGATTTCTACATCACATTGCCAAACCAATTGATCCAGATGCTGTGCTTGCGATCGTTCTTAACACCACATGTGTTAGGAAACACAGGGGTGTAAGGGGAGCCAGTGCCGGGGTGAGGCAGTCTGGTCTTGGGGGTTTCCCCCATGAGGAACTGCCGAAAGGGTTCCCCGACTTGAGGCATCTGGCGTTGTAAGCTCAGATCTTGCATCATATAGCAGGGAGCAGGGAGCAGCTTTAATAGTTGATGTCCTAATCTACCTGGCAACTGCTATAACTTTCGTCCGCCAAGAAATAAATTTCTTGGCTCAAAGTTTACAGCAGTTTTCATATGAATAGACCACAAATCGTAGGGTGGGCATTGCTCAGAAAAGCCTATGTAATAGACATTTGAGATCTTAGTGAGCAATGCCCACCTTACAGAAAACGGCTGTAAGTCCGTTAAAACGGACTCTTGTTAGTTTTTGAGTCCGTTTTAACGGACTTGGGTTATTAGCCTTGAACTTGAGTTCAAGGCATACTATCGCTGAGGTGCAAGATCTCAGTAAGGGAAAAAGTATTTCTTTCATTCGTAGAAAATCCTACTGATGGATTTCCATAACAAGTACCAATGAGTATTGGTACTATGTTCCTCTTGTCACAATATTGCCATTTTCTTGACATTCTCGCGCCATACAAACCGATTAAACTTCTTGGTTGTGTAGAGAAGTTCAATTATCCCTACACTATCTTTCTTCACAAATGTCTTTCTAATTTAAAACAAGAAGCCGTTCTGAACGCCTTTTTTACTAGCTTGAAAATCAAGGAAATTCGTGTGTCAAAAAATTGAAATCGTATTGTTATTTATTGTCGCTTTAGCTCTTTACAAGTGGCATAGTAGGCGTCGCACTCAATTCAAATACTTGTCATATCAGGTGTCTAATGGAAAATAAATATTCTAAATTCAACACGCAACAGTATTCCAAAACAAATGATTCTATAAATACTCAATTTTATAAGCTAGGAAAACCACCACAACGTCTTCACTACTTTTTTGAAACACAATGTGATGCCAACCCCGACATTACTGCTCTTATCTGCGATACAGAACGTCTGAGTTACGCTGAGCTGGACGCACGAGCTAATCAGTTAGCTAATTACCTTTTGCGTAGAGGTATCCGTTCAGGGAGCAGGGTTGGTATTTTGCTCGAACGCTCGGTTAACACTTATGTGACATTGCTGGCGATACTAAAGTGTGGTGCTGCGTTTGTACCGCTTGACCCGTCCTTCCCGCAAGACAGAATTGCCTTCATTGCTGAAAATGCGTCCCTGAATCTGTTGGTAACAACTAGTCAGTTTGTTGACATAACTGCCGGAGTGTGCTGCCAAGTCTTGTTGCTTGATGCTGTAGCCGGAGCGATAGCAATTCAACCAGCAAACCGTATTGCAATTGCAGACTCTGTTGACGAACTTTGCTACATCATTTACACCTCAGGCTCAACAGGTCGTCCCAAAGGTGTTGCAGTTAATCATTCCAGCATCTGTAATTTTCTTACGGTATGTACACCAATTTATGGTGTGACTTGTGGCGATCGCGTCTATCAAGGTATGATTCTTGCCTTCGATTTCTCGATTGAGGAAATTTGGCCCACCTTTATCGTCGGTGCAACGCTAGTGGCTGGTCCAACCAATCACCGACGACTTGGTTCTGAACTCACCGATTTTCTGATTGAGCACGCGATAACGGTGATGTACTGTGTACCCACACTGTTGGCAACTATTGATCGTGATCTGCCTTTACTGCGGACTTTAATAGTTGGCGGTGAAGCTTGTCCCCAATATCTGGTAGAACGCTGGAGCCGACCAGAACGACGGATGCTCAACACCTACGGACCGACTGAGACAACAGTCACTGCACTCTGGACGGAACTATTTCCTGATCAGCCGGTGACAATCGGCAAACCTTTACCCACTTATAGCGTCTATATTCTGGATGAGCAGTTGCATCCAGTTCCTTCCGGGGAAGCGGGGGAAATCTGCATTGGCGGTATTGGTGTTGCACAAGGTTATGTCAACTTGCCGGAACAAACCGCCGCCAAGTTTGTCTGCGATCCATTTGAGCAGAACGATCCTCAAGCAAGGTTGTACCGGACGGGTGATCTGGGGCGAGTAACACCCAACGATGAAATTGAATATTTAGGACGCATTGACACTCAAGTCAAAATCAGGGGTTACCGCATTGAGTTGACGGAAATTGAGACAGTTTTGTTAGAAACCCCAGACGTTGAAAATGCTATTGTCTCTTTGGTGTCTATTAGCACAACTGTTGAGGAATTGGTCGCCTACATCACACTGCGTGTTCCTGTTGCCGATTCTGAAGAACTGAAAAATCGTTTGCATACAGTATTAAGGCACCGCTTACCCAGTTACATGGTGCCAGCTTTCATCGAAATTTTGGATACCATTCCGACGCTACCCAACGGTAAGGCAGACCGCTCAAAGTTGCCTGCGCCAACCCAAAGGATGCAACGTCAGCATCGTAGTGATCAGACGCTGCCCGTCACCTTATCAAAGCAGGAGTCGGCGATTGCCAACATCTGGCAAAAGCTTTTTCCCCACGCCCAAATTTCTATAAAGGATGACTTCTTCCTCGACTTGGGAGGACACTCACTTTTGGCTGCCAGCTTGGTGTCTCAATTGCGAGAGCAACCTGAGTTTAGTCACGTCTCCATGCTTGATGTCTATCAATGCCCTACCATTGCTGGATTAGCAACCCGGTTGACGCAACAAACAGCTTTGCCAAATGTTCCAACTGCCCCTCTTCCCTTCCATCGTACGAGTCGCAAACGCTACCTGAGGAGCGTAACCGTTCAGGCATTAGGACTAATAGTCATTCTATTTTGCTTTGCCTTACAGTGGTTGCTACCTTATCTAACCTACACTTGGATGCAGGAGAACGACGCCAGCAATCTTCAGTCCGCTTTCTTGTCCATCGCTACTTTGGCAGGAATTATTCCCTTAATGCTTGGGTTCTCCATTGTTGCGAAGTGGCTGCTTCTAGGACAAGTGAAGCCAGGAAAGTATCCGCTTTGGGGCAGTTTTTACTTGCGCTGGTGGTTTGTCAAGAACTTGCTATCGATTACACCATTGCACTTCTTGAGTGGTACTCCGTTGCTCAATGTCTACTACCGACTGCTAGGAGCTAAAATCGGAACCAATGTTTACCTGAATTCGGTTAATATCGATGTTCCTGACTTGGTAAGTATTGGTGCAGATAGTAGCCTTGGCTACGAAGCACGATTGCTAAATGCTACACTGGAACACGGTTGGCTGGAAATTGGTTCGATTAAGATTGGCAATCGTTGCTTTGTCGGTGCTAGTGCTGTACTAAGCCAAAACACAATCATCGAAGAAAATGCCAGTCTGGAAGATTTATCAATGCTGCCACCGCTGCAACGGATTCCAGCAAGGGAAGTTTGGGCTGGTTCTCCTGCTGCTAAAGTGGGAATCAACGAAAGCAAAATGATATCCCGTCCTGCGCGACTGCGACGAATTTATTTTGGCACTCTCCAGGCAATTTTATTGCTGACGCTACCAATTTTAGAACTTCTGCCAATTCTTCCTGGAGTCGAGCAAATGTACTCCATTAGTGATCAGAAACATTGGCTGCTTTTGTCACCTTTGATAGCCTTATCGTTTGTCATCTTGATGGCATTACAAATTGCCGCACTCAAGTGGTTAATCGTTGGACGCGTCAAACCTGGCTCATATCGCTTAGACAGTCATCGTTACGTAAGATTGTGGTATGTTGATAAGCTGATGGCATTGAGCCTCGATATTATTCGTCCGCTTTACGCCACCCTGTATCTGCTACCTTGGTATCGCCTGCTGGGAGCAAAGCTAGGATGGCGGGCAGAAATCTCTACACCATCCTCTTTGGTTCCGGATTTAGTGACAATCGGCGATGAAAGCTTTATTGCAGATGGTGTGATTATGGGTGTACCCAGAGTTGAGTGTGGACGCATACATTTGCAATCAACAAAGATTGGTAAGCGTGCCTTCATTGGTAACAGTGCTTTACTACCAGCAGGCGTGATCATTGGCGATGACACCCTCATTGGCTGTATGTCTGTTACTCCCGCTGATAAAAGCTTAGTTGCTAAACCCGATACCTCCTGGTTCGGTTCCCCAGCCATTAACCTACCACAACGGCAAGTTGTCCAGGGTTTTTCAGTGGAATCGACCTACAAGCCACCGATGAGTTTGGTGCTGCAACGCATGAGCTTTGAGGCAGTTCGAGTGCTGTTCCCTCTTAGTTGGATCGTCGTTCTAAGTTCAGTACTTATTGATACAATGATTACGCTGAACGATGATTGGGATGAATCAGCATTGATACTCATGTTGCCGTTCCTCTATCTCGGTTTTGGACTAGTAGCCACGGCGATCACTATCATTGCTAAATGGCTAATTATCGGTCGGTATAAATCGACAGAACGTCCTTTATGGTCGAATTTCGTGTTTCGCTCGGAACTAGTTACTTGTATCCATGAAACCCTGGCAGTTCCCTTACTGGTGGATATGCTGCGAGGCACTCCCTTTATTAACTGGTATTTGCGCTTAATGGGCTGCAAAATTGGTAAACAGGTTTACACCGATACCACCGATATCACCGAATTTGACACAATAGAGGTTGGGAATGATGTCGCACTCAATAGTAATTGTGGTTTGCAAACCCACCTGTTTGAAGACCGTGTAATGAAGATATCAACCGTGACTATTGGCGATCGCTGTTCGGTAGGCAGTGGTGCGATCGTTCTCTACGATACTGTCATGGAACCCGATTCCAACCTGGGCAATCTGTCCATGCTGATGAAAGGCGAATCCCTACCTGCTAGTACCTCTTGGGTGGGTTCACCTGCCCGGATTGCTGAGTAGAGGGTGTAAGAGTGTAAGGGTGTAAGGGTGTAAGGGTGTAAGGGAGTAGGGGTGTAGTAGGGTGTAGGGTGGGCACTGCGTGCTACATAACCGAGGAAGATAAGAAGCAGTGCCCACAACAATCAATTAAGATGGCAATTAAGATACTCTATGAAAATCTATATCAGCGCAGATATCGAAGGAATAGCTGGAATCAGTCACTGGGATGAAGCGACGCTGGGTAAACAACAATACGATATCTTTCAAGAGCAAATGACTCGTGAAGTCATTGCAGCATGCGAAGGAGCAATAGCTGCTGGTGCAACTGAGATTATTGTTAAAGATGCCCATGACACAGGCAGAAATCTTGATCCCTATCGATTACCATTACCAGCACAACTTATTAGAGGATGGAGTGGTCATCCCTACAGCATGGTTCAAGAATTAAATAGCAGTTTTACTGCATTAATTTTGATTGGCTACCACTCACGGGCTGGATCTGCGAAGAATCCTCTGGCGCATACTTTGAGTGAAGACTTAAACTGTATTCTGCTCAATGATCAACCCATAGCCGAGTTCCATTTAGTAGCCATGACTGCAGCGTATGAAAAAGTTCCTGTCGTATTTGTGTCTGGAGATTCTGCTTTGTGTCAAGCTGTGAAAGTTTATGACACAAATATTGAAACAGTTAGTACTAAGAAGGGAATTGGTGAGTCAGTATGGACGATTCATCCTGAGGAAGCTGTTAAGCAAATTCAAGCAGGTGTAGAAAGTGCATTGCAGCATCAACATCAAATTGAGGTGAAACCCTTGCCTGAGAATTTTAAGCTTGAAGTGCAATACAAGCATCCACCCGATGCTTACGAAAATTCCTTTTATCCAGGAGCAAAACTACAAGGCGAACAATCAGTTATCTTCGAGACAGATGATTGGTTCGAGGTGATACGTGCGCTTTGCTTTATTGTCTGATTGCTTGTTGAGTGACCGAAGGTGTTGTAAATGAAGATGGGAAGTTACTTGTTTCTGGAGTTTAGACTAAGACATGCAAAAAGACCCAGCAGGGGTGAGTTAATCACAGACATAGTGAGATTATGAATAATCTAGAGTATTACAGCGGTTTTCATATGAATAGACCACAATGAGCAAACCAGCCCCAAGCATCATCAGATGAGATTTGCTTAGTAACAATCAAGGGATAAATTTGGTTAAGAGCTTGGTGGGTTCGAGCTTTTGCGGTACGCAAACACTGCTTCAGTTTTGACCAGCATAATTCGATGGGGGACAAATCAGGTGAATAAGGAGGCAAAAATACAACTTTTGCACCCACAGATTCAATTACGTCTTGAATAACCTGTGCATGATGCACTGACAAATTATCCATGACTACAACTGCTCCCACCCACAATTGAGGTGCTAAAATCTCCTGAACATAGGTCAGAAATACATCGGTGTTGACACTACCTGAAATGCTCATAGTGGCTATGAGTCCGTCTAAACTCAGTCCGCCAATTAATGATATGTTTTGTCCTCGATTTTTGGAGCAAGAATCGTACAACCGCTCGCCACATATTGCACGACCATTGAGTCGGGTCATTCCCAAATTTATACCGGACTGATCCACAAACACCAAATTGTGGGGGTCCACGCCTAGTACCCAATCCCGATATTCAAAACGCATCCGTTCGATTCGTGGACTATCTTGTTCGCTGGCTAACGGCTGTTTTTTTTTGTGGTCAAACCCAGTTTTTGAACTGTACGGTGCATTGTTGGCACACTGACTTGTAACCCGCGTCGCAGTGCCAAACGCTCACATAATTCTACCAATAAGGCATCTGGTTGTTCGCTCACTAACTGCTGCACTAGTGGTAAATCTTCGACTTGAATTTTAGCGATCGCTCCACCCCCGTGATGTTTTGGACTCACTTGTCCTGTATTCTCATACAGACGAATTAAGCGTTGAACAAACGATAAGCTAACCTTAAAGCGTTTGGCTAGTTGTCGTTGTGACCCTTCATTCGCTTCATAAGCATTGATCACACGTTGGCGTAGATCGGTTGAATAGGGGGCAGGCATAAGCATAAGTATTTTTACTCTTCTTATAGCTTATCAAAATTGTAGTCTACTCAATTGAAAACCGCTGTAATGTCATAATCCGGCTCAAAAGTGATGGTAATTGTGCTATTACCGTCATTGCTGCTGGTCGAATTCATATATCTCATGCCTTCGACCCCATTAATCTGTCGCTCTAAAACCGATGTCACGGTTTCTTCGACGATTTGGGCACTGGCTCCAACATAGTTAGCTGTGACGCTAATTTGAACGGGGCTAATGTCTGGATACTGCTCTACCTGAGTACCGCTGTTGCATTTTTAGCTTCGGCTTGGGCGCTTTTAGCTTCTGCTTGGGCTGTTTCTAAATCAGCTTGAGTGGACTCATAAGCTGCAATTCTACTGTCAACAGAAGCTTGTTGCTGTTTTGCATCAACCTTCAAAATCGGAGTACCTTTTTTAACCCGCTCTCCTGGTCGAACAAATATCTGAGAGACTTGACCCTGAATTCTCGGTCGCAGAGTGACAGAACGACGAGACTGAAGACTTGCAATAAACTCTGCACTTTCTTCTATAGTGGCAGTTTGCACCGTCGCAACTTGTACCTTTGTTGCCGGGGGTTGGCTAGCTGCCGTTGGAGGTGATTCCTTACCCGGAGCCAAAAACCACCAAAATCCAACACTGCCACTAACTAGCAGCAAGGCTAACATTGTCCAGAAGCTCAGTGGTAACTTTGGGGCGAACTGACGGTTACTATTTGAAGGTCGAGACTCAGAAGATTCCATAACTCACCAACAATTAAAGCGATGTAAAACCTAGAGAAATCAGAATGCATCAGAACTGTAGTACCAGTTCTTTGTTAGTTCGCCTTTACCCAAAAATCAGCTGTGACAATTTTACCATTGCGATTGAACTGTCCCCAAAGCTTGTATAGTCCAGGTTTGGGAAAGCTGGTCACAAACTGAACTCGTCCGGGAGTTGTATCTTTTACTGCGTGAGCATGGATATAATCAGCGGAAGTGAGCGAGGTAGATTGACGCAGAATCACCAAGTGTCCCCGTTCACCCATGTAAGGCTGTAAATCGGTGACAGGTTGATTATTAGCGCCTTTGAGATTGAACGTTACAGCAACTTCCTCACCCGCTTTCACTGTTTCGGTAGATAGCTCTAAATTGACCTTGGTGTTGGTAAATGTTTGACTACGCTTGAAGTTTATATCCGGGGAAGATGAACTGTTGCCTGGAACTTGGGTTTTGAGTGTCGAGACTTGCTGAGTCTGTCCACTAGGTTTGTAATCACTAAAGAGTGTATACCCTCCAGATTGGGGTAATTGAGCCTCGACGGTAAAACGCCCGTTGCCTTCATAACGTGGATGCAGATGATCGAAAAACCGAAGATCATCACTGACGACGATTAAATGCATGAGTTTTTCGTGGGAAACATCAAACTTGTCGATAGGTTTCGCTGTTGCATCTTGAACGTTAATTATTAATGGGACAGGAGCATTAACTGCGACCGTTTCTGGAACCGTAAGTTTTGCTTGAATTGCTGCATTTGTTTTTGTGTCACTTGAATCATTCATCGAATGTCCTGTGTGATTTTCTGCTTGTGTTGAATGCTGATCGTTGTGTTGTTGAGCTAAAACTGCCGTTGATGATTCTTGAGCATTAGGTGATGTCGAGCAACTTTGTGCAAATAATAGAGTTGCAGTGGTCGCGAGCACAGTCATCAATATTTTCATGAAACATTACCTGGAAGATAGTGCGAATTTCTGTAGATCAGCTATCAGCAGAGTACAAACTAATAGCTGATGGTAATATAATCAATTACAAATTAAGCCGCTGATGGATAGCCTACCGACGCGATCGCTGTCTCAATCGCTGTTCTGGATGCTTGAGTTTCTACGTTAATTAATTTCGTTTTTGGGTCAGCTTGAACAATAGCGTTAGCATCAACCTTTTTAATTGCCTCAGTGATAGTTTTGGCGCAAGCAGAGCAAACCAGTTTAGGGACTTTAAGTTGTAGTGTCATAGCTGTAAATAACCTTTTTTGAGATAATTTATCGTGGAGTTAGATGTGTGATTGAATAACTCCACCTCATCTAAAATCACCTGAAATCCTCTATTTAACTGGAGAGTCAAGGGGGATAGAAAAAATTTTTGAATGTTTGGTGTCACCGTTCGCGCCATAGACAGTAAATAAAGATACTCAGAGAAAAAAAGTTAGTTTTCGTGTCTCAAAAAGGTTAAGTCTAAGCTAGATTTTTCATCACTATGTGTGTCAGTGATCGCTTGTTCAATAATTGGACAGATAGTACTTTCAGGTATTTCATAAACAGCTTGCCAGCCTGAAAGTAGTCGTTCTAACTCTAATTTCAAGACCTGTAGCTGTTCAATTTGGTATTCGATTGCTGTAACTTTATCATTCAGTTTTGCTTTGATGTGGTCGCAGGGTAAATCCCCTTGGTCATGCACATCCAAAAACTCTTTAATCTCTAACAAGCTCAATCCAAGGCTCTGGGCACGCTTGATAAAGCTTAGGCGGGTAAAAACATTTGAGTTAAATAATCGAAATCCACCCTCAGTTCGGTCCGAAGCCTTGAGCAAGCCCAGTTCTTCGTAGTAACGAATTGTTTTGATGGAAATACCACTTTCTTTAGCAACTAAACCAATTTGCTTCAGTGTTTCTTGGACTAACATAATTAACTCCTACTTATTAGTAAGACGTACAACAAAGGAAACCGTATAGTTAACTATGTATCTCTCTCATTTTTATGAGAAATTTGTACAAGAAAGTGTGCCCAGTGCGTTTGGGAAGGTAGTCTAGACAAAGGTATTGGTTGCTAGTTATCAAGCTCACGCTGGGCGCAGATGCTCCCGGTTTTCATGCTGAAATCTGCGTAGAAAACTGCTCTGTGCGAAGAGCATTCGATGGCTCTACTTCAATCACACCGCGAAACATATTCATGCCACAGGTAAAGGCGTATTCTCCAGCTTTTTCAGGTGTGAACTCGATTGTAGTTATTTCATTCAAGGGTAGATCGGCAGCAATGCCAAAATCAGGAATCAGTACTTGAGTAAGACAACCACTAGGATCTTGACGGTTGAAAGTTAAGTTGGACTCTTTGCCCTGCTTGGACTACAATATGCTCGGGTGTGTAGTCTTTATCAACCTGAACAATAATTTTCTGAACTCCCTGTTCTACAATGGCGTGTACAACCCCTTTTCCAGTCTTGTTCTGGTTTACAGGTGTTGTTATTGTCGGTTGAGTATCTGGGATGATTTCATGCTCTTTTGGAGATTAAACTTGCCCAGTTTCGACTTTAACTTCGCCCCGAAACATATTCATGCCACAGGTAAAGGTGTAAGTTCCTGGTTCGTTAGGAGTAAACTCAATAGGAGTAACTTGGTTCAGGGGTAACTCTTGGGCTATGTGGAAATCAGGAAATCGGATTTCTTCAAGGCAACTGCTGGGATCTTTGCGGTAGAAGTTGAGTCGCACTCTTTGAAGAGCATTAACTACCACTTGGCTTGGTTCATACCCACCATCAACAGTAATTGTTACCTCCTGAATGTCCTGCTTTGATTGTGCTTTTTGCGACTTTGGTTTACTCAACAGAAACCACCATAACTCCAGTGCGATCAATCCTAATCCGCCAGCAGTAACGATACCTTTTGCCCATAGGGGTTGTTCGATGCGACGGAACTGACTTGTTTGCTTTGTTTGAGATGGTTGCATTTGTTCGTGGGACATTTGTGCAACTGCTTTGTTAGAAGCAATTCCAAACACCAATCCCAAACTCACAACACTGCCAATGATTGCTATTGCTATTTTGTTCATGATTTAAACATCTCCGTAGCGCGAATGTAACTACATTGCAAGCTATGCTAATGCGCCGGAAATAGCTCCGAGTAAAAATCCAAATCCTGCCAAGGTTGCGAAAAATGTTACATTTTTAAGCATCGTTCATACTCCTTGTGATTTATTCAACCAATTGTTTTAGGTTGGAAATTACGCAAACGCAGCGCATTCGTGACTACAGAGACAGAACTAAACGCCATTGCTGCACCTGCAATGATGGGACTAAGCAGCCAACCGAAGAAGGGGAAAAGAATTCCTGCTGCAATTGGAATACCAGCAACGTTATAGATAAAGGCAAAGAAGAGATTCTGACGAATGTTGCCAATCGTGGCACGAGAGAGTTGAATGGCGGTGACAATACCTTGTAAATCGCCAGAGATCAGGGTGATGTCACTCGCTGCGATCGCCACATCTGTTCCTGTTCCAATTGCCATCCCGACATCGGCTTGAGCCAGCGCCGGTGCATCATTGATACCATCCCCCACCATTGCTACAATCTTACCTTCCGACTGAAGTTTCTCAACAGTCTCGGCTTTCTGTTCCGGGCGAACTTCAGCTAAGACTCGCTTGATACCCACTTCACGGGCAATCACTTCGGCTGTACGGTGATTGTCTCCGGTCAACATTACGACTTCCAATCCCATTTTCTGCAATGTGCGAATTGCGTTTACAGAAGATGATTTCACCGCATCGGCAATGCCCATAATCCCTTGGATTTTGCTATTTACCGCAATCCAGATAACCGTTTTACCAAGATACTCCAAACGATCCCAATGTTCCTGCAATGCACTTGTATCGATGCCTAACTCGTTCATCCAACGGTGGGTGCCAATTTGTATCCATTGATTTGATACATATCCTTGCACACCACTACCCGCAATGGCTTCAAACTCCTGTGCATCGGTCAATTCCACACCTTGAGATTTCGCATAATTTACAACTGCCTCCGCAAGAGGATGTTCTGAATTGCGTTCAACAGATGCTGCAAGGCGCAGAAGATTTAGCTCGTTGCCATTGGCTGTACCCTTGACGCTTACAAAATCGGTGACAGTGGGCTTACCCTGCGTAATTGTACCTGTTTTGTCGAGAACGACAGTCTGAAGCTTGTGCGCGAGTTCCAGACTTTCTGCCCCTTTGATGAGGATACCATTTTCTGCACCCTTACCTGTTCCCACCATGATAGAAGTCGGCGTTGCCAAGCCAAGAGCGCATGGGCAAGCAATAATTAACACACCTACAGTGGTAATCAGTGCCATCGTCACATTGCCCATGATGTTGTACCAGATAATGAAAGTGGCGATCGCAATGGCAATCACAGCTGGTACAAACCATCCAGTCACTTGGTCAGCTAATCGCTGAATCGGTGCTTTTGAACCTTGGGCTTGTTGGACTAGCTTGACAATCTGCGCCAAGAATGTATCTTTACCCACTCGGGTCGCTCGGAATTTGAAGCTGCCAGTTTTGTTAATCGTGGCTCCGATAACTTCATCACCTGGTTGCTTCTTCACAGGAAGACTTTCACCTGTCACCATTGCCTCATCAATAGTTGAGGAACCATCAATAATCTCGCCATCCACTGGAATCTTTTCACCCGGACGTACGAGAATCACATCACCTTTAATCACTTGGGCAATGGGAATGTCAACCTCTTTGCCATCACGAATCACACGAGCAGTCTTTGCTTGCAAGCCCATCAACTTACGAATTGCTTCAGAAGTTTGTCCTTTGGCACGATTTTCAAGCAGTCGTCCCAGCAAAATCAGAGTGATGATAACTACAGCTGCTTCGTAGTACACATCAGCTGGTAATCTTTGTTGAGTGAAAAACCCAGGCAAGAAGGTGGGGAAGAGGGAATAAAGATAAGCGGCAAGAGTACCAATCGCCACCAAGGTATCCATTGTTGCTGCGTGACGTTTCAGGGCTTTCCAGGCATTGATAAAGAAGGATGAACCACACCAGAACAAGACTGGAGTCGCCAGCACAAGCTGTAACCAAGGATTATGCATCCACATGGGAATAAAGGGAATGGATAATCCCGTCATCATCGGTAGCGAACCAATGACCAGAATAGCGCTGACAATGCCGCCAACCCAAACTTTTCTGACTAACGCTCGATTTTCGGCTTGGCGTACCTTCTGCTCTGCATCATCGTCTGCGGCAAATAAATCATCGTCTTGCATAGGTTGAGCAGAGTATCCCACCGCATTCACTGCCTGGCAAATTGCTTCTGGGTTAGTTTTTTTGGGGTCATAAGTGACAGTAGCTTGCTCTGCCCCAAAGTTTACGCTACACTCATTCACACCCCTGACGGAGCTAATCGCATCTTCAATGATTTTAGCGCAAGAGGCACAACTCATGCCCCGCAGTTTCAGATTTGTGTTTTCCATTGAGTGACTCCTTGACACGCACTAGTATTCGGTCTTCGGAATTCGGCAACTAAGTAACGGAGTAACCCGCGTCGGTAATTGCTTGTTTCACAACCGTTTGTGAAGCTTGAGTCTCAATGCTGACCAACTTAGTTTTGGGATCAGCTTGCACTGTTGCGGTTGGATCAACTGCTTTGAGAGCTTTTGTGATGGTTTCACCACAAGCTGAACATGCCATGTTGGGAACGTTGAGTTGTAAGTTCATGATTCTAATCCTTTTGCGATGAACTATTTTTAGTTTGCAGTCTCCAGCAGACTGGAGAGTCAAGACAGAGCGCAAGCAAATTTTGAAAATCTGTCAAAAGAAAGAACTTATAGTTTAAAGGGTTTCACGAGCAGCAACCCGCACAACAAAGGAGAGAGTAATCACAAGCCGTAGTGCTGGAACTGTGCCTATATCTTATAAAGTCCAGCACGAGGAAACTAGAACACCGATTCAGTCATCGGGGTTGGGCAAACCCAGCCTACGGCTCGCTACGCTAACGACAAGGATGGACAACCCTTGTATTTTTGCGGCCTCCAGTCAACTAGTTTTACCCAAATTCTTGGGTAGGGCCCAACGGGAGAACCAGTCGCCTCAACGGGGGGGAACCCCCCAACGGGAGAACCAGTCGCCTCTGTCGGGAAACCCTCCTGCAGCGCTGGATTCACCGCACGGCCCTGGATTCACCGCAAAAATACACCCAGATTTTGGGTTTTACGAGTAGACATTGTATAGGGTTGTCCATCCAAGGCTCATGGAAAATGAAGCGGAACAAGCTAAAAATCAACTTTGGTTGGAGTAAGGGGACGTTAAGCTACGCTTAACGGTGAATCCAGCGCTGCAGGCTGTGCACTGAGCGCGGTCGTTGTGAGGGTTTCCGCTCTCACGGCGACTGGTGTTCGTGTAGCGTCTTTGCAGGAGATACCCGAAGGGGAGTGAGGTCAAACCAACGTGGAATAGAGGGTTGAACGTTAAGTTGACACCAATGAGGCTACCCGTGCCCCTACCCGTGTACCTCATGCTTTGCGGAAAAGCCCTATAAATTATTCTATTACAAATAGTTACACATTATGTCATATTATTTTAACTGATAGCCCATGCTAACGGGCTGCATGCGTAGAGCATAGGCTTTGCTTTAAAAAAATGTTTAATCATACCATGAGTCAAATTGTTTGGATCGCAAGACACGCCAACCGTCTCGACTTTGTTAACCCTGATTGGTTTCTCACAGCAGAACGACGCTACGATCCACCACTTTCTGAAGATGGTATGGTGCAAGCGCAGCAATTAGCCAATCGGCTCAAGCGAGAACATATTACTCATATTTTTGCTTCCCCCTTCCTGCGGACAGTACAAACAGCAAACGCCGTGGCAGAAGTTCTTGATTTGCCGATAAAACTAGAAACAGGCTTAAGCGAATGGCTGAATCCCGTCTGGATGAAAGAAGAACCACTGCGACTCTTAACCCGAGCATTAGCAGAATTATTCCCCAGAATAGACATCAGCTACACTCCGCGCATTGCAGTAAATTACCCAGAAACTTACGAAAAAATGCAGGAACGTTCGGGACAAACTGCTAGATGCCTAACGACAGAATTCTCTCCAGAAAATATTCTTTTAGTGGGACATGGTGCGTCCGTATTGGGGGCGGCAATAGGTTTAGTAGGTGAAATTGCCAGAACGGAAGTGAAGGCTTCTCTATGTTCTTTAGTAAAAGTTGTGCGTCAACACCCAGAGTGGTTGCTAGAACTAAAGGGAGATACCTCGCATTTAACTCAGGTAGAAGAAGTCATTCGCTTTAACTAAGAACAACTCACATGACATTACTATTGGCAGGAGACATCGGCGGCACGAAAACCATCTTACGATTGGTTGAAGCATCACAAAAAGCTTCATTACACACTATCTGTGAGGAACGGTACCCCAGTGGAGACTTTCCCGATTTGGTGCCGATGGTACAAAAGTTCTTGCTTAAGGCTAACACACAAACTCCAGAAAAAGCGTGTTTTGCCATTGCAGGACCGGTGGTGCAAAATACCGCTAAGTTGACTAATTTAGTTTGGTTCCTTGATAGCGAACGTTTACAACAAGAACTCGGTATATCCCATGTTTCTCTCATCAACGACTTTGCAGCTGTTGGCTATGGTGTTTTAGGTTTAGACAACCAAGATCTGCTAACTTTACAGGCTGGCAAACCCAACCCCGAAGCCCCTATTGCTATTATTGGTGCTGGTACTGGTTTGGGACAAGGATTTTTGATTAAGCAGGGACAGAACTATCAAGTTTTTGCTTCTGAAGGTGGACACGTTGACTTTGCCCCCCGTACCGAATTAGAGTTTCAACTTTTGAAATACCTGCTCTCGAAGCATGATATCCAACGGGTTTCTGTAGAACGAGTCGTTTCTGGGATGGGAATTCTAGCAATTTACCAATTTCTACGAGATCGCAAAATTGCTACTGAATCACCAGAAATTGCCCAAATCATAAGAAAGTGCGAACAAGAAGTGGGAGGGCAAGAAAAAAGCGTTGATCCGGGTGCTGTCATTGGTAACGCTGCATTAGAGAAAAGCGATCGCCTTTGTGAACAAACCATGCAGTTATTTGTAGAAGCCTACGCTGCAGAAGCAGGTAATATTGCACTTAAACTTCTACCTTATGGTGGTTTGTACGTTGCTGGTGGAATTGCTCCGAAAATACTGCCTTTAATCCAACAAGACAGGTTCATCCGCAATTTCACTCAAAAAGGTAGGATGCGTCCTCTGCTTGAAGATATACCCGTTTATGTTGTCCTAAATCAACAAGTAGGACTCATTGGTGCTGCCATCTGTGCTACTAGGTTATAACTACTAGTAGCTACAGTTGAAAGTAAGGTAGTAACGGGCTATGTTTCTACCCTACTTTGAATTGATGAAAAAGCACCTGCAAATGCGTCAATCAATTTTGGATTTAGGATTTTAGATTTTGGATTAACTCCACCCTAAAAGTGCTCTGCTTGGAGCGAAACAGAACTCATCTCTAAATTTTTAGATTTACGATTTTGGATTAATTCCGTCCGTCAAGGACGGGGCTTGTACCGAAAGTCAACGCCAAGTACCTCTGTCGGGAAACCCTCCTATGGCACAAAGTGCCACGCTGCGCGAACAGTATTGGCTCCCCAATCTAAAATTGTTTCGGTTAGAGTCACTGCATCGCTAATCAACTATTAGAATTTGGTTAAGTCGTATGCACCTCCACGTTCAAGGGCGCGTTTATAAGCAGGTCGCGCATGGATGCGTTCGACAAATTCCTTGATCTTTGGTCGGTTCTCGACCTGTTCGGGAAGCTGGACGAGCATTTCCAGCGGAAAACTCATTTGGATATCGGCGGCAGTGAATTCTTCGCCTACAAACCATGTACTCTTACGAAGCTCGCCTTCTACGTAGTCATAATGAAGCTTGATCTGGGGGGCGATGAACGCATCTTGAGCGCCGCTGTCCCCTTTCCCAAAATGTTTGAAAACTACCTTCATCACCAGCGGTGGCATTGCAGAACCTTCGCCGTAATGCAGCCAATACGTGTAGCGCAGACGCTCCGGCGTACCCAATGCTGGGATTAACCGACCATTGCCGTAGCGATCCACTATGTATTCGATAATGGCACCCGACTCAGCGATCGTCAGATCTGCATCTGTGATCACGGGTGACTTGCCGAGGGGATGGATTTGGTACAGCGATGCTGGTGCCAGCATCGTCTGAGCATCGCGTTCATAGTACTTGATTTCGTATTCGATACCTAATTCTTCGAGCAGCCATAGTACGCGCTGCGATCGCGAGTTGTTGAGATGATGGACAACGATCATAAAACCCTCCTCCTAGTGGCTGATTGCTGTTCGATTTCGGCTAATCTGTCACTATTTATTAAAAACAGTTTTTTAGCCTGAATCCCCCAATTGGGTGCTTCGCCAGACAGTTTCCAGCCTAATTTTTTGATTGCATTATGTCACCCTCAGCTTAGCTTGAGACTCTTCTGAAAAATTCATTCTTTAGAGGTCATTTCTAGAAAAAAATTGAAGAAAAGTTCGTAACGGTTGACTTTGTGGACATTGAAATTTTCAGAAAAAGTGCTTTTTGTCAATCATTGCGTTAATAGTCATTGTCAGCCACACACATCCCTTTACATTTAATACCGTTCGTAGCGGTGCGCCGACAATGAGGACATAGAACTTTTTCGTTTTCTGTTTCTTTATTAGTCTTGATACTAGTGCTTGGCGTAAGAAAGTCTTTTTCGGTCTGGATTTTTATAGTCATAAAGTAGTTCTTTTAAGAGGATGTTTTCAAAGTATAGTTTTTGTCATGTTTTTAGCGTAGCGTGCGTTCTTGACGCTTAGGATTTCAGCCTCAACGAAAAATTGAGATTTTGAGTCCAGAAGACACGCTACCTTTGAGGATTCCTCGCAAATCCAACGAATAGTACGAGCAGACTGTGAACGCAAAAGGCAGAGAAGATTCTTCCCGCCTTATTGCTGTCCTAGGATCGCAGCTACCTGTGCTACAGCCTTCCTAAATAGGATATGAACATCATCCTCTTCTTCTGTTTCTTTTCTTTGCGTCCAAAGACAGCGGGAAGCCACTGAGTCCCAAGGGGACACGCTGCGCGTTCGCCCTCTGGGCGTGCGCTTGCGCTTACGTGTCTATGCGCCTTTGCGGTACCCTGCACCGAAGCCCTTCGGGTATCTCCTGCGGAGACGCTACTTTGTAAGTCCCAAAGGGACACGCTTACGCGTATCTCCTACGGAGACGCTGCGCGAACGCTCGATTCGTGCGCTTGCGCTTACGCAGTCGCCTACGGAGGAGCCAGTACTGCGGGAGGGTTTCCCGACAGCCAGGTATCTGGCGTTGGAAACCCTCCTGCAGCGCTGTCTCACCGCTCCGCGTCTACGTTTTTTTTGTTCACGACTTATCTAGGATTGCTGTATCCCCTAAACTTGATGCGAAGCCAGAAAAGCTTCCACTTCATCTGCTGTGGGTTGAGAGGCGATCGCCCCCGCTTTCATCGTCGTTAATGCCCCCGTTGCACTTGCATATTTCACGATTTTTCTGGCGGTTTCTGAATCGTTTAAGCTTTGAATACCATGACTCAGCAGCTGGTGCATGAAACCAGCAACAAAGCTATCCCCTGCACCTGTTGTATCAACGACGGAGGGAGAAAAAGCAGGTAATTTACCTTCGTTTTCCCCAAGGCAGTAGGCGCAGCCATGTTCTCCATCAGTTACCAGCACACCGTCAACGGTGCCAAGTCGGTAAGTGATTACCCCTGGATCGGCGGTATCAAATAGCCATTCTGCTTCTTCTTTTGAAAGTTTGATAAAGTCTATATACTTAAATAATTCTTGAATTTTTTGTGGAGCAATGTCAGGATTTGTCCAAAATACCGGACGCCAGTTGACATCGAGCAAAATTTTGACATCATATTGCTCTGCCATTTGAAGTGCGCGGTGAATTGCTTGCGCACTTTCAGGATATGCTAGTCCCAGAGTACCTAAAATCAGAAAATCTGCTCCTTGAAATAACTCCTTCGGTATTTGATCGGCTTTGAGGCGCGTATCAGCAAATTCTGTAGTTTCATAATCTTTAAATCCAGCAAAAGTGCGATCGCCCTCAAGAGAACGCACAACATTTACTTGCCGCGTTGGTGCTGTAGAATGACGCTGTACTCCAGTTGTAGCTACACCTACTTCTTCTAACAATTCTACCAATTCATTACCTGGTGCGTCCTCACCAACACAACCAATAAATGCCACTGGTGTCCCCAACTTCACTAAAGCACAGGCGACGTTAGCTGGTGCTCCTCCAGGGTAGGCAGTCCATGACTCAACTTCTTCTAGCTTTCGCCCCAGTTGATCAGCTAAACAATCGAATAAAACTTCACCCAGGCACAAAACACGGGGATTACTCATTGAATTTCAGATTTTGGATTAGGATTTGCCAGTATAAAATCTACAATGATTTGTGTCACTATGTCGGCAATCGTTCATACAATGAAATAGCAATTTCTATGAATCAATTTAGCTATTAACGATGGTGAACACTGCTTATTTGCCATCAGTATTATTTCTATTATTTTAAATTGAAATTTTATAAATATTACTTATAAATAACTGATTTGGGATGAGGTGAAGTGTAATGGTGTGGGGGGAGCAGGGATAGCGTCCTGATAATTTCGGATTTTCAACCTTGATCTTTTTCTATCTTCTGCTCCGATACTGTAAACCCAACTCTCAAAGAAAAATAGTATTTATGCCTACACTTGAAACATCTACCTACAAAAGAATCTTCTAGAATGGGATAGAGCGATTGAGTACATATACCAAGGAGGAGAAAGTAACTCTATGGCTGGTGGCGAGTCTCAGACCCCCGTTAGTCTGTCAGACAGAGAACTGCAAATTATCGATTTAGTGGCCGCTGGCTTAACTAACCAAGAGATTGCAGGTAAATTAGAAATAAGCAAGCGTACAGTTGACAATCATATCAGCAATATTCTCACCAAAACAGGTACCGACAACCGAGTGGCTCTTGTCCGCTGGGCTTTGCAATGGGGCAAAGTCTGCCTGAATGATGTTAATTGCTGTACTTTACCTCGGCCTGAGCAAAAAGAATAGATAAACTGCTAGTATACTGCCAAGCTCATTTTGACTGGTTACTTATTGTTCTCCTCACAACTTAACGTATAAGTGTAAACCTCTCAAAATCAAGCACCACAGAGTACTCGACTATGTTGTCTTGGGTAGAGGTTGTATTTCCTCAGATTATTCCAACTGTACACATTAGGACACGAAAAGCGCGGCAGAAAGCGCAACTTTGCTCTTTTTTAAGTTTGTCCACCAGAGCAGAGAAACCAAGCTTTCTTGGCTTTTAAGTGGAAGAACCTTGCCGTTGCTATGTGTCCTTATTAAGATTTTGCCTTTAGTCAATCAAAGAAAACCAAATAGTAAACAAAATTTAGCAACTATCTCCAGGCTAAAACGCTACATTAAAAAGAAATCTCTGTTGGTTTATTAGCTTAGGAAGCAGTGTAGCAATGAATACTTCCGCTTCGGCTATTGGTAGCTTGTCTTTCTATAACTTTTTCAATTCTGATTTTACAGTACCTCAGCCCACACAAGATGCTGATTTACTCAGACAGCTGTCGTTTTTGCCTGGATTAAAAGAAATTTTAATGCTGCGTCAGGTTCATGCTCTAGAACATGCTACAGTTTGGCTTCTGAGTGCATCAAAAAATGTCCAAGCTTCCAAAGGAAGACCAAGACCAAGCAATTTCCAAGTTGACAACGAACTCTTGGGTGGTTTGTCCACGGAGCGGGGATTCTATCTTTATGGTGAAGTTAATATCAGCGATTTGCGACGTGCAGTCACACTCGCCCTACATCGCCTCACCAACGGAGAATGGGACTTGGCTGTACATCCCCGTTGTGGAACAAATGTATCAGTAGAAATGCTGTTGACAGCAGGACTAGCAGTGGGGATGCATCTGCTGCTACCGCGAGGACTAATTGAGCAACTGATAGGTTTGGGAGTCGCGACGACAACAGCGGCTGAACTCGCTCCTGACATTGGTGCTTTAGCACAGCGTTACCTGACAACTTCCATTCCCTTTAACCTCAAAATTGAAAATATCACACGTACGCGTGACCTTTGGGGACGACAGGCGTATTTTGTTCAAGTGCAGTGGCGGGAGTAGAGAGCAGGGAGCAGGGGGAAGGGAGCAGGGGACACCGGAGTTGGGAGAAGGGAGGAGGGAAAAAGGGAGAAAGGGAGGGAAAAAGGGAGAAAGGGAGGGAAAAGTTAATGCGAAATCACTCTTTTCCCACACTCCTACACTGTTTTCACCTTTTATCTCAAGCGTGAATGATTTCTTCGGCCGCTTTGACTAATGTTTCATCCATCCATGCATTAATACTCTTTCCAACCTTTCTAGAAGCTATAAAAATTTTTCTGTGATGCTCAGGAGATGTGCGAAAAGGAAGTTTACCTGAGAAAGGCTTATCTGGTTCTTCTCCTAATTCCGCGCAAAATTCTAAGTAATCATCTACAGATTCCTCAAATGCTTGACGAGTTTCTTCCACAGTTTTTCCTTTAAAAGACACAACGTCTTTAATATCAATCACTCGTCCAGAAAGCATTCCACTTTCTATATCAATTTCAAGTTCACCTGTATATCCCTTATATTGAAACATAGATCTAATTACTACTCCTTTTTGTCTAGTAGCCACAAAAAATATTTGTGATTTTTCTGTTTTTATTTGAGAAATCTCAGAAAAATGTGCTTGTTTCATATTTTGCGGGAACGTTAATCGCACCCGTGGTCGTCAAGAGTATAGCCAGACATGATATCACTTCTCATCTCGCCATTTCCCGGTTTGAGTTGTAGAATCATTGGCTTGTGTGTTGAATATTCTTGTGCTTTATGTCTTTAGACCCTGATTTTGCCATCTTACTGCGTGCTTCGGCTGACCGCTTGTTCTTTTTATTGGAAAAATTCGCTTCTGCACGGGTGCTGGTTATCGGAGATTTGACTTTAGACGAGTTTCTCACAGGTCAAGTGGAAAGAATTTCTCGGGAAGCACCAGTGTTGATCCTGCGCCATGAAACCACCAAGCAAGTGCCAGGAGGTGGGGCAAATGCGATTTATAATTTTGCCCAACTGGGAGCAAAAGTTTTGGCAGTAGGGCTATTGGGCAAAGATGAACAAGGAAAGGCGCTACGTAGTCTTCTGGAAGCTGCGGGAATCAATACTGATGGCGTTTTTGTTGACTCCAGTCGCCCAACAGTAACCAAAACGCGGATTTCTGGTCATTCTCGTCAATCGGTGACACAGCAGATTGTTCGCTTAGACCGAAAGTCGGATGATTTGCCAGACTTAGATTTACAAGTTCAGATATCTCAATATATTAAAGAACAAATTAATTCCGTAGATGCTGTTGTCTGTTCTGACTACGGGGATGGAACTCTAACTCAGCCTGTGATTTCAGCAGCGCTGTCTGCTTCTCGAACTATTGTGGATGCTCAAAAACATCTGGAACGGTATCGTAGAGGTACATTGTTTACTCCAAATTTGCCGGAGGCAGAATTTGCTGTTGGTTATGCAATTACTGATGAACCAACTTTGACTCAAGCAGGACAAGATTTGCTGGCGTTGACGCAGGCGCAACATATACTGATTACCCGTGGTGAGCAAGGGATGAGTATGTTTAACCGCGAGGGTAGCGCATTTCACATTCCAGCTTTTAATCGGACGAAGGTGTTTGATGTCACTGGTGCTGGAGATACTGTAGTGGCGGCGTTAACTTTAGGTTTAACCGTTGGGGCGTCGGCTTGGGAAGCTGCAGTTTTAGGTAATTTGGCAGCTAGTATTGTGGTGCGACGGTTTGGCACCACAACGACAACTCCTGAAGAAATGAGGGTGGCGTTGCAACGGTTGTTGGAGGAAGGTTAATATCATGTCCGCCTGGTTAGTTGTCATTGCGAACGAAGTGAAGCAATCGCAGAGACTTTGTGATTGCTTCGCTCCACTTCGTTCCACTCGCAATGACATTGTGTAATTAATTCTGTTCGACTACTTATTCCTACTGTTGATGTCGTGTGATACTAAATCGGCTTTTATAACCCCCTTTTAACCCAAGCGATTAGAAATCGCGGCTACACAAACAAAGTCCCTTCGGGTTCGCAGTCGCCTACGGAGGGAAACCCTCCTGCAGCGCTGTCTCACCGCCTACGCGGACTAAATAATAAAGGGGGTATTAGATCCGGATTTGGTATGAGTGCGATCACCGGAGGTGGCGGCTTCCGCATCGCCATCGCCACATTTCTAGATTAAGCATTAGATCTATAATTGCTGAAGAGTTCGGATATTTATTTACTGGTTAAAACTATTAAATGATTACCGTTACACCAGAAGAAATTAGTCAGTTTCGCAGCCAATTGGCGGATAATCCCCAGGCTTTAGTAGCTTTGGATACCATAGAAGAGTGTGAAGGCTATTTAGACGATGCCGTTCCACTGCTGGTTATGCGGGAAACTGCACAGGAAGCAGATAGATCGTTAAATGATTTGCTGGAAAAATGCCGCCAATTCATCTGTCAAGAGGAAGTCAGACAATTTTTGGAATCTGGATTAATTGCTCCAGTAATAGAACCATTGGCAGCTAGTGCAGGCATTCCTCTCGGTACTGCGACTGCACTTAGTATATGCGTGTTTAAACTGGGTGCGAAAAGGTTTTGTAATGTACCGGGATCTGGTGCTTAACGTCCAGAAGCTGTAAAACCAGCCCAGTAGTAGGGATTTGCAAAAGGTAGGGGTTGACGTTCCTTGATTCGTTTCCAAGATTCCTTAACTATTTTTCGTTGTCCTTTTCTTAGTTGAGCAAGGACTTTTTTAATTTCAGGTTTGTGTTCCTCTTTAAATCTCTTTAATTCCTCAATAGTCAGATTTCGCAGCCATGTTTGAGCTTGCTTAAGGGCTATGGCAACATTTCCTGCTTCCAGGTTATCAAGTTTGAATAAGTTTTCATAGAATTTAATCATTAAAAAGCTGGTAGAAAGGTCATTCACTTTCCACAGAGAACTGACAACACTAGGACTACCTGCTAACAGAAAACCGCTAGGTAAACCAATGTACTCGTCACTGATATTGTTAAAATCAATCAATCCAGTTTCGCACGCGGAAAGGGTGACGAGGCGACATTTTTCTAATTTGAGACCGAAGATTTTATCTAAGGTAAGGCATTCCTCTAAATCATAAGTTTTACCCAATCCTAAACTCAGATAACTTTCTGCATTCAGTTTGGGAAGTGCGTCAGCGACGGATGCATTTGCCAAAATTAGGGCTGATTTACCGGGATTTGTTAAGTTAAAATACCCGTGACAGCTAAAGTGGGCGCAGTGGTAAGTATTTAAGTCAGAATTATTAATTGCTGTGAGTGTCGCTGCTGTTTTTTTCAGAACGTTGGAAGTATTAAAGTAGCTTTGAATAACTTGTACTTCTAAATCGGTGTAATTCAGGTCTTCCGTTGGGTTTTGAATCGCAAACAGGGATTGAAAATTGGGGCGATCGCGCTTTTGTACCTGTTGCAGTATTTGACAACTAGGTGCATAACTTACACCACGAGGAAATAAATCCACAAGACAACGTGAATTTTCAGAATGTTGATTTACAGGGAGTGCATGAAGGGGGAATAAATGCAAGAATCTATGGGGAATTAGGATGAGTTTATCGCAGTGGTTTGGTATCTGGGTTAATATTCCATCAATGTGCAGAATGGAAGCTAATTTTTTGAGTTCTTCCCCTAAGCTATTCTGCCACTGGTCTTTTTGCCCGTAGTTCTGCAAATATTGATTTACCCAATCAATCAAGGCTTGCAGGTCTTCTGGTTGGGATTGCCAAACAGTCACCTCTCCTGTAGGTTTGATAATAAACGCTAGAATTTTTTCATCGAGAATAAACCACTCGATCATGGCTGTACACTCATCGAAACGAGCCTGGAATGAGTCAAATTTGAAACCATAACCAACGGGTAAGTAGCGGTTTTGCAATTCATTACGCTGCTGTCGCAACTGTTGGAGACGTTGTGCTAGGACTTTTGGATTTTCAGCTTTGCCATTTTGGATTTGATCTTGTCCTGTAGCTATTTCATCCCTGTATCTTTCTAGTTGAGTAACAACATCTGCGGGAAAGATTGTTTTCCGGTCACGGATGAGAATCTGTTCAACTAAATAGCGGGTTTTGCTACGCTCAACATATTCAATTGCTTCGGTAATCTTATCTAATTCCAAGCAAACTTCTACCATGCGGCTATAAAGTTTGTTCCATTCTTCTGCTTGCTTGCGTTTACTTTCCTCAGAAGAAACGATTTCCTCCCGTAAAGATTCTACTGTGGCAATGGCAGATTTAAAGGTATTGTAAGCTAAGGTAAAATCGTTTGTGTTTTGGTAAGCAATTCCCAGTCCGAACAAAGATCCTGCATGGTTTTGGGGAAAAGCGTCAAAAGTATAAACTTTTAGAGCATCTTGGTAAGCTGTGATCGCCTGTTCTAAATTCTGTGCCCCCTCACCTATAATTGTGTAACTGTAAGCAATAGCGAGATTATTTTGCGTCGTTGCCCATTCATAGGGAAAAGCGTCAAAAGTATAAACATTTAGAGATTGTTGGTAAGCTGTGATCGCCTGCTCTAAATTCTGTGCCTGCTCCCCTCTTATTCTTTGACTATAAGCATTAGCGAGATTATTTTGCGTCCTTGCCCATTCATAGGGAAAAGCCTCAAAAGTATAAACTGACAGAGCATCTTGGTAAGCTGCGATCGCCTGCTCTAAATTCTGTGCCCGCTCCCCTCTTATTCTGTTACTGTAAGCAAGACCAAGATTATTTTGCGTCGTTGCCCAATCTTCGGGGAAAGCTTGCTGGGTGTGGACTGTCAGCGCGACTTCATAGCCAGTGATGGCAATTTCCATGTTGCTGGCTTTGTCACCCAAAGGGAATTGCTGAATTAGATTGCTAAAATTTACTATATCTCCAGCGATGGATTTCGCCACATCTGCTTGGGCTTCCCTCAGTCTATTCGTCGCCCAACGACGCAATGTTTTTTCTAACACATCGTCGAGTTTGTCTCTATTATTTTCCAGCAAGGGGTAAACTACCTGCGGGTTACCTCTACTATCTGCTGTTACTTCCAGCACTTGCTCTAATAAATTTATATATTCTTCTTCTGAAGTATAAATTTTCATAACAGGTGATGCGTTCCCAACAACCAGGTATCATCACCCTACATCTACATTCAACAAGAAAATGTAGCTGCTGAAGCTTTGAAGATTATTCTTTAAGTGTTGATGAATACATTTTCAACAAGAAAATGTAGCTGCTGAAGCTTTGAAGATTATTCTTTAATTGTTGATGAATACATTGGGTACCCAGCCGCAGGCATCGCCCCAAATGAGCAATTGGTAACTACAAATTAGACAGCACAGAAATCTACTGACCTTACTTAACTTTTAAAAATGGGCGGTACTGGACTCGAACCAGTGACATCCTGCTTGTAAGGCAGGCGCTCTACCAACTGAGCTAACTGCCCGCTGTTGCACACAAAAACTATATTAACACACACATTTTGAAAAAGCGATAGTCTTCTAAAAAAATTTTTACCTTATTCTGCATCTGTTGGATTGAATTGCGACTCGGACAGCAAGATACTGGTTAGCAATGGCTTGGATCTTTTTGATTTTTGAATTTTGAACTTTGAATTGTTTATGCCCTCTGGTCGGACTCATGATCGCATTACTCTCTGGGCTTTGCCGTTTGTGACTGGTGTTGCTTTTTGGCTAACCAACAGCGGTAACTTGACTTTGTTGGTTACTGGCGGGTTTCTGTTCGGAGGGCTGATGTTCGGTCCTGACTTGGATATTTACTCTCGCCAGTTCCAACGCTGGGGTTTTTTACGCTTTATTTGGTTACCTTATCAAAAAAGTTTACGCCATCGTTCTTTGTTATCTCACGGACCAATTATCGGTACAACGCTGCGTGTCGTTTATCTGGGCTGTTTGGGAGCAATAGTGGCAATTTTCACTTTGTTGATTGTCGAAAAGCTGTGGAATATGCAGTTCAATTGGCAGATGACAGGGGAAACTGTAAAATTCACGCTCGCTCACTACAGTATGGAATTTCTTGCTTTATTTGTCGGGCTGGAAGTTGGTGCGATGAGCCATTATCTTAGTGACTGGGGAGGTTCAGCTTATAAGCGTTTTCAAAAGCAGGGAGTTCGCGGATTGCTGCCGCGTGCGAAAATGAAGAAACGTAAAGTGACGAGTCGTGGTAATAGGAGTAAAGTCAAACCAAAAAATAGCCGCCGCACAAAGTCATAAATAAATTGTGGAACGGTAAATGTCGGAGCCTACGTGTCAACTTAAGCTGAAAACCTTGTCATTACGTTACATCATGTTTTTATGCTTGCCCACAATTTTCACTTTACCCCACCCCGGTTTTGTCTGACGCCAAAACCTCCCCTCCCCTTGGTAAGGGGAGGGGATTAAGGGGAGGGGTTAAATCAACGTGGGCGAAAAGTATAAAAAAGAATAAGATTTACAACCGCAGAGGACGCAGAGGACGCAGAGCTTTTATTAATTATGGAAACTAATCAAACCGAGACGAACGCTGAGACTTTGGTGGCGTTGCAAAAATTAATTGATGTGGTGGCAAAGTTACGTTCTCCTGATGGGGGTTGTCCGTGGGATTTGGAGCAAACTCCTCAAACGCTGACACCATACGTGATAGAAGAAGCTTACGAAGTTGTAGATGCGATTAAGAGTGGGGATCAAGATGCGATCGCGGAAGAATTAGGTGATTTACTCTTACAAGTTGTGCTGCAAGCACAAATCGCCAGCGAATATGAACAATTTTCTTTGAAGGAAGTCGCCGAAGGGATTTCACAAAAGTTGATTCGCCGTCATCCTCATGTTTTTGGTGATGTGTCGGTGGAAAGTGTTGATGATGTGCGGCGAAATTGGGAAGAAATTAAAGCTGCGGAGAAAGGAGAAGCTTTTGCTGATACTCAAAAACTGAGTTATAAACTCAGTCGTTATACAAAAAAGCTTCCGCCGTTGATGGCGACGATGAAGATTTCGCAAAAGGCGGCTGCTGTTGGATTTGAATGGGAAAATATTGATGGGGTGTGGGACAAGTTTAATGAGGAATTGACGGAATTTAAGCAGGCGTTAGCTGAGGAAACACCAGAACGACAACAAGCTGAGTTGGGTGATTTGATGTTTTCTCTTCTGCAGGTTGCTCGTTGGTGTAATCTTGATCCGGAAGCTGCTTTGCAGGGAACAAATCAGCGGTTTATTCAGCGTTTGCAAAAAATGGAGGTGTTTGCTGAGCGTCCTCTTACTGATTATAGTTTAGAGGAATTAGAAACGTTGTGGCAAAAGGCGAAAGTCCAACTTGCGCAGGAAGAGTAAAAATCTGGTTTCAGCGTATTTGGAACCGCAGATAAATATAGAGAAATACAGATAATTTCAACGTTGTTTTTTAGTATGACTATTTCTGTTGAGAATTCATCAAATATCATTGCAGCGGCTAAAAAAACAAGACTTGCTGCACTCAAGCTAGCTGTTCTCTCAACTGAGGCGAGAAATCAAGCTATTGAGGCGATCGCTCAAGCTTTAGAATCTGCCAAAGATGAAATTTTACAAGCAAATGTTGCTGATTGTGAAAGAGCGACTACAGATGGAATTGCTAAGCCTCTTTATAAGCGTTTGCAGTTAGATGAGTATAAGTTAAGAGATGCGATCGCTGGTGTAAGAGATGTTGGCAAACTCAATGATCCAGTTGGGGAAGTGCAGATTCACCGTGAACTGGATCAAGGCTTAATCTTGAAGCGAGTCACTTGTCCTTTGGGTGTGTTGGGTGTCATTTTTGAAGCACGTCCGGAAGCAGCAATTCAAATCGTGACTCTTGCTATCAAGTCGGGAAATGGTGTGATTCTTAAAGGTGGGAAAGAAGCGACTCGTTCTTGTGAAGCAATTGTCAAGGCGATTAAACAAGGACTTTCTCAAACTGCTGTTCATCCAGATGCCGTGCAGTTGTTAACAACAAGAGAAGAAATTTTGGAACTTCTAAAATTAGATAAATATGTGGATTTAATTATTCCTAGAGGTTCTAATTCTTTTGTGAGATTTGTGCAGGAAAATACTCGTATACCTGTATTAGGTCATGCTGACGGAATTTGTCATCTATATATAGATAAAGCTGCAGATTTAGAAAAAGCGATCGCAATTACAGTTGATGCCAAAACAAACTATCCTGCAGCTTGTAATGCGATTGAAACTTTGCTAGTTCATGCGAGTATTGCTGCAAAGTTTTTACCAAAAATTGCTGAGGTTTTGGGAAAACTCAATGTGGAATTGAGAGGGGATGAACGTACTCGCGAAATTGTGCCAAAGATTGCAACCGCAACAGAAGAAGACTGGGAGACAGAATACTCTGATTTGATTTTGTCGATTCAAGTTGTGGATTCGTTGGAGGATGCGATCGCCCACATTAACAACTATGGTTCCAAGCACACTGATGCTATTGTGACTGAAGATGCAGAGGCTGCCCAAACTTTCTTGGCACTGGTGAATGCAGCCGGAGTTTACCACAACTGTTCTACCCGATTTGCTGATGGCTTCCGCTATGGTTTCGGTGCAGAAGTCGGGATTAGTACTCAACAAATGCCTCCTCGTGGTCCTGTTGGTTTAGAAGGTTTGGTAACATACAAATATCAGATGATTGGCAATGGTCATATTGTGGCTACTTACACAGGTGCAAATGCCAAGCCCTTTACTTTTAAAGATTTGGTATGAAGAAATGCTCTGTAGACACTAAAATGCACTGTTCTCTGAGTGTTTTGTGTGAAACTGACTAGCGAATACACATGGTTTGGGAAAAATTACATTGGTTTCAAATTGCTTTACGAGTGCGAGGCTCAGTCTTTCCTGTTATATTACCTCGCATTCTTTTATTTAGTGGATTTGGAGTGGTTATATCCATAATCCACTCTTACGCGTTTTCTCTACCAGAGCAAGTTGGAGATATTACAACCAATGTCGCTTTTAATCTTGTGTTAGGGTTATTGCTAGTTTTTCGTACTAACACTGCCTACGAACGTTATTGGGAAGGTCGAAAAACTTGGGGTGGGATAGTCGTTAATTCTCTAAATTTAGCCAGGAATATTCAGCTATCAATTTTAGAAAAGGAACTTATAGACAAAGAGAAAAAAGTTGCCTGTCTACGGTTATTAAGTGCTTTTGCAATTGCGACTAAATTGCATTTACGCCAGTTACCAGAAAGAAAGGAACTGAAACTTTTTCTGACAGAATCGCAAGATTTACAATTAAAGGATGTGCAAAATCCTCCCTTGAAGATTGCTGTTTGGATTGGAGAATATCTCAAACAGCAACAAATTAACGATTGCTTGAGCATGGAAGAATTGGTGTTTATGAATAGTTTATTGAACAACATGGTAGAGTCATTAATAGGGAGTGAGCGTATTTTAAAAACACCAATGCCCTTAATTTATGCTATTTATTTGAAGCGATTATTATTGATGTACTTTCTTGTATTACCTTTGCATTTAGTTAGTACTTTAGAGTGGTGGACTGTGCCGAGTGTAGCGTTAATAAGTTTTACTTTACTTGGAATCGAAGAGATAGGTAATCAATTAGAAGATCCTTTCGGGTTCGATTTATATGATTTGCCCTTAGATGATATTTGTCAGACGTTAATTAAAAATATAGAAGATTTGATGGATGAGAGTGAAAATACTTTGATTTGTCAGACAGAATCATTTTTGCCAAGTTGAGCATAAGAATTACTTTTTATAAAATAAAATTCTGGCTCCTGACTCCTGAATTCTGTTTGATTAAAAACTTGTCAGCGTTGAAGAAGAACACATAGGTCAGAACGCAGAACCCAGCAATATGATTGGATCGGTGCAGCACCCAACCAATTGAATACAACGCTCTTATCCTGCACCAGGGTTACCCTTCGACAAAGCTCATTAAAGCCCTCACTTCGACCACGCTCAGTGCACAGCCCGCAGTACTGGCTCCCGTATAGACGGTGGGGTTTTAAACCCAAAGACTTCCGTTCGGTGAACTCTACAATTTATGCGCTTGTCTTTCTTTGTTATTCTGATTCCTGAGTTCTGAGTTCTGAGTTCTTTTTGATAAAAACTGACAAACCATAAAATATATTACAAAATATTATTATCCACTGGTTTAAGCAAAGCTTGTTGTACTCAAGCCAATGAAAGACGAGGAAAAGACAATAGAGGAGTTGATTGAAGAGTTAAGTGCACTGCGCCAAAAGCTTTCTCAATTAGAACAAGTAGCAGTTCAACAACAGCAGGCTCAAGAAGAGCTGCAACAACAACGCGAATGTTCTCGACGCCAAGTTCAAAAAGAGCAAGCTCTGAATCGAGTGATTCAAAGTATTCGTAATTCTCTGGAGTTAGAAAGAATTTTTTCCACAGCGGCTTATGAGATTACTCAGCTTGTGAGCGCTGATCGAGTTGAAATTGTGCAATACATACCTGAACAGCAACTATGGCTGAATGTTGGTGATTATCGTCGAACTCCAGATTTACCAAGTGCTTTGGGGGTGGAAATTCCCGATGCTGATAATGAAGTTGCCGCCCAACTCAAGCGATTAGAAGTTGTTATAATTGAGGATGCCAGTACTTGTTCAGATCAAGTCAACCGCAGCTTGGCCGAAACTTATCGGGGAGCATGGTTGCTGGTACCGGTGCACTTTGGCTCTACTATTTGGGGTAGTGTTAGCCTAATCAGAAATAATCACTCTTTATCTTGGCAGCAGGAAGAAGTGGAATTAACTTGTGCTGTGGCTGATCAATTGGCGATCGCCATTCACCAATCCACCCTCTTATTACAGCTACAAACCGAACTGAGCGAACCTAAAAAGGCGATTATAGCGCTTCAAGAAAGCGAAGAACGATTTCGCACGATGGCAGACATAGCCCCTGTGATGATATGGATGGTTGGCACTGACAAGCTTTGTAATTATTTTAATAGGGTTTGGTTGGAATTTACTGGACGCACACTGGAACAAGAACTAGGTTACGGTTGGGCAGAACTTCTCCATCCCGACGATTTACAACTTTGCTTAGAGATTTACACAACCGCATTTGATGCTCGCCGAAGCTTCACTATGGAACATCGCTTCAGGCGTTTTGATGGTGAGTATCGTTGGTTCTTAAATACAGGTACCCCAAGGTTTCATTCAGACGGTAGTTTTGCTGGTTACATTGGTTCCAGCATCGATATCACAGAGCAAAAGCAGATGCTTGAAGCATTGCAAGACAGCGAAGCACGATTGAGGTTAACTCTAGACGCAGCTCACATGGTGATTTGGGACTGGAACATTTTGACCAATAATATTGTGTATGATAACTCAATGCTACCCCTGTGTGGTCTTTCGTTAGGTTTAAATGAGCATACATTTGAAGCTTTTCTCGATGCTGTTTATTTTGAAGATCGCGATCGCGTCGTTGCTGCCATAACAGATGCTATTGAAAATAAGAAAGAGCATGAAGTTGAATTTCGATTCGTATCACTTGATCGTGCGTTGCGTTGGATAGGAGATAAAGGGCAAGTCTACTATGATCAAACTGGGAAACCAGTACGTATGGTTGGTGTAGGAATAGACATCACTCAGCGTAAAGAAGCGGAACACAAAATCCGCGAACAAGCGGCTTGGCTTGATGTTGCGACAGATGCCATTATAGTCAGAAATTTAGAAAACAAAATAGTCTTTTGGAACAAAAGTGCTGAACGACTTTACGGTTGGAAAGCAAAAGATGTTTTGGGTAAAAATGCTAATGATATTTTGTATAAAAAAATTTCGTCCCAACTAAAAGAGGCTTTGTCTCAAGTTAACTTGACAGGCGAGTGGTATGGTGAATTGAGCCAGATCCGAAAAGATGGCAAGGAACTCATTGTTGAAACTCGCTGGACACTCGTGCGTGATGAACACGGAAACCCAAAATCAATTTTGAGCGTAAAAACTGACATTACAGAAAAGAAAAGACTTCAGACACAGTTTCTTCGTGCTCAACGACTGGAAAGTCTCGGTACGCTTGCGAGCGGTATTGCTCACGATCTTAATAATACACTAGCTCCCATGCTGATGTCCGCTCAGCTTTTGCGCATGAGAATTTCCGATGAGCGGAACCAGCAGCTCCTCCAGACATTAGAAACGAACGCTCAACGTGGTGCAGCTATGGTTAAGCAAGTGCTATCGTTTGCACGCGGTGTCGAAGGTAAGCGCACAATTTTACAAATCAAGCATTTGATATCGGAAATTGAGCAGTTTGCTAAGCAGACATTTCCTAAATCTATAGAATTTTGTACTGATATCGCACCAAATCTTTGGACTATTTCTGGAGATGCAACACAACTGCATCAGGTACTGATGAATCTAGTTATTAACGCTCGCGATGCGATGCCAAAAGGTGGAGTTTTGAGTATTTATGGCGAAAATTTCTTTGTTGACGAAAACTATGCCCGCATGAATCTTGATGCAACTGTTGGACCTCACATTGTCATTACCGTTAAGGATACTGGAATGGGTATGCTTCCAGAAGTCTTGGATAGAATTTTTGAGCCTTTCTTTACAACTAAAGAGGTTGGAAAAGGTTCAGGATTAGGTCTTTCAACAGTACTTGGTATTATAAAAAGCCATAACGGTTTTATCAGTGTTTCTAGCAAAATTGGTAAAGGAACACAATTTAAAGTCTTCTTAAAAGCAGTTTTAGAAAACCAAACGTTCTCAGAAGAGTCTTTTGAATTGCCTATGGGAAATGGAGAATTGATTTTGGTAGTTGATGATGAAGCTGAAATTCGAGAGATTACCAAAATCACGCTGGAGAACTACAACTATAAAATTTTAACCGCTTGTGATGGCATTGAAGCACTTGCATTATATGCTCAAAATCCAGAAAACATTAAAGTCGTATTTGTAGATATGATGATGCCAGATATGGATGGTTTAACCACCATTCGTGCTTTACTAAGAATAAATCCATGCATCAAAATTATGGCTGCAAGTGGACTTACAGACAATAATAAATTGATAGAGAACCTTGATGTTGAAATATTTTTGTCTAAGCCTTACAATGTAAAACAATTGTTACAAGCATTGCACCAAATCTTAAACTAATGCTTTTAGCAAAGCTTGTAGTTTGAGTTGAACTTCTGCAAGTTCTCTGTCGGGATCGGAACCAGCAACGATACCAACACCGGCGTAGAGTCTGGCGCGATCGCCATCTATAAGTGCTGAACGAATTCCAACAATAAACTCACAGTTTCCCTCCAAGTCTACCCATCCAAGCGGCGCAGCATACAAACCTCTTTCAAAGCGCTCAAAACGACGGATTTCACGATAAGCAACTTCTTGGGAAGTACCTCCAACTGCTGGTGTAGGATGCAATTGAGCAACTATCTTTAAAGGATGAACATCAGCTGGAACTAACGCGCTGATAGGTGTCCACAAGTGCTGAATATTAGATAATTGTCGCAAGCGGGGTGCTAAAACTTGAGGTAGCAAACCCAGTCGAGAAAGACGTTGAGTGATAAAATCAATCACTAACGAATGTTCGTGTCTTTCTTTATAACTATTAAGCAAACGACTCGCATGAGCAGCATCTTCACCAGGTGTTTTACCCCGTGGCGCAGATCCAGCCAAAGCATCAGTCATTAGGTGTTGTTCCTGGATGTTAATTAAACGTTCCGGACTTGCCCCGATAAAATTCTGTCCTTTGCCATTACTATGAGAAAAGACATAACAGTTAGGATGCAACTGTCTCAGATTATTTAGAGATTTTATGACGTTCAAATGACCATTTGATCTAACATCTAGGATATCCGCCAAGACAACTTTAGTTAAATCCTTAGACTCGATTTTTTCCAAAGCTGACAAAACTGAAGACTTGAAATTTTGAGGATTTGCAATAGATTGATTACTAAATTTCGGCAAAGAGTAATCAAGAGTTTGCGAGTTGGATTCTAAAGAATTGATAATTTCTAGTTTTTGCGATAAACTTTGCAATATTCTTGGAATATTTGTGTCAGTATTGATAATTGTATTAAAAACCAACACGCAGCGCTCATTTTTCACAGCTACTTGCCAACGTGGAAGAAAAACGGTAGCAGCAGAAAATGGATAATCTGGTTGGGTATTTTGATCAAAAAAACTAAAACTACATAAAAATCGAGTTCCCAAAAAAGCTTGATTCGTTCTAGAAAAGCTAGTTATATTTTGAACACATTCTTTGATGAACTCTTCCGATTTTGCAAAACGGTCTTTCCCTGCAAGTTCTATTTTCGCGACAGCATCAACAGCAGCCAGAGCTTCCTTTTGTCCTTTCTTTTCCCAATAAAAACTAACTTGATTTGGCTGTGCTAATTTATCAAGTACAACCAAAGGGTCAACCCAGTCAATATCTAGCGCCAAACTTGCAATTTGCGTGTAATTATTCTTAATACAGTTTTGTTGAACAGCTAAAAGAAAACGGTATAGTTCCTTATTATAAACAAAAAAGTCAGCATTACATGAAGAAACTGTCATGGATCTAGAAAGAGTAAATTTTTTTTAAGTTAACTTCCAAAAGAATGATATTTCGTGGTCGTATTTTTACAAGTAACACAAAACAGTTACCTTTTTACCTGCACTAGCTTCTAATGGCGTATCGATTTGAGTTTCGTCCTTATCAGCAAAAATTTGCAACTCCGCTCATGACAAGTCATGGTAGTTGGGATATCCGCGAAGGAATTATTCTTCGTCTCACCGATCAAACAGGAAAAATCGGCTGGGGGGAAATTGCACCCATCAGTTGGTTTGGTTCAGAAACTCATGAACTTGCTTTAGAATTTTGCCGTCAGCTTCCAGAGGAAATCACACAAGAGACGATTTTCTCTATCTCTGATGAGTTAAGCGCGTGTCAATTTGGATTTGAGTCTGCTTGGGAAACGATTAACACCCTCGCCCGCCCGGAAATTAATTTGCGGACTAATAGCCCAAGTCCATTAAAATGGACAACAAACTTTTTCCAGTCGTCTTTAGATGACTTGGATTATGAGCCTGAGGTTTTAAACCCCAGGCGGTTGTTGGGGCTGGTACAAGATCACAGAAAAATTGAGACATTAAGCTATAGCGCTTTACTACCAGCTGGGGAAGCGGCGCTAGAGGCTTGGCAAAAGCTGTGGAAGGAGGGATATCGTACTTTTAAATGGAAAATTGGTGTCTATGCCATTGGTCAGGAACTAGAAATTTTTAAATTACTCTGTCAAACTTTACCAGCTTCTGCAAAACTACGATTAGATGCCAACGGCGGACTTAGCTATGAACAAGCTCAGTTATGGCTCGGAAATTGCGATAATATCAAGGCAAATGAAGAAATTTTCCAAAGAATTGAATTTATTGAGCAGCCTTTATCTGTGGATCAATTTGCGGCGATGTTGGAGTTGAGTCATTGTTACCAGACGGCGATCGCCTTAGATGAATCTGTCGCCACACTCAACCAACTCACCACATGCTTCCAACAAGGTTGGCGAGAAATTTTTGTGATTAAGCCTGGGATAGTCGGTTCGCCTTCCCGTCTGCGTCAGTTTTGTCAACAGCATAAAATCGATGCTGTGTTTTCATCCGTGTTTGAAACTGCAATTGGTAGACAAGCCGCACTCCAGATCGCAGCCGAATTATCTCAGCAGAATAAAGCAGTCGGTTTTGGTGTCAACCATTGGTTTAGTCAACAAGAGACAACGCCGGAAGAATTATGGAAAAAACTTTAGAAAATTTTGTGCAAGATGCATCTCGTCAGCCTCTCTCCAATGACTGGCTCATTTGTGATGATAGCCATTTATTTGCTCAATTAACCCAACAACTTTATTTAGAATTAACCCAGTTTTCATACTATCGAGGCACACCAATCAAAATTCTTTTAGCTGAACGTGATCCAGTGCGGTTTTTAGCAGGTTTTCTCGCGGCAAGTGCCGCTCGTTGTCCAGTTTTTCTTTGTAACCCCGACTGGACAAAACAAGAATGGCAACAAGTTTTTGATTTAGTAAACCCAGATTTAATTTGGGGATTAGGGACTAGGAATTGGGGACAAGACTATTCCAAATTAAAAAATCCTATCATTCCATCTCCTGATTCAGGACTGATCATGATTCCCACAGGTGGATCATCAGGAAAGATTAAGTTTGCCATTCACACCTGGCAGACTTTAATCGCATCCGTACGAGGATTTACAGAACATTTTTTGATTAATCAGGTTAATTCTTTTTGTGTCTTACCGCTCTATCACGTCAGCGGGTTAATGCAATTTATGCGCTCCCTTACGACTGGTGGAAAACTCGTTATTCGGTCATTTAAAGAAGTCGAATACCCTCAAGTAAACAGTATAGAATCATCCATTTTTTTTATTTCTTTAGTACCAACACAGTTACAGCGTCTGCTACAAAAACCAGAATTAACTCAGTGGTTATCTCAATTTCAAACTGTACTATTGGGAGGTGGAGCAGCATGGAATGAACTTTTTGAAAAAGCAAGATATTACAACATTCGCTTATCTCCCACCTATGGTATGACGGAAACTGCCTCCCAAATTGCCACCCTCAAACCAGATGAATTTCTTAATGGTAAAGAGAACTGTACTCAAATTCTCCCCCATGCCTCTATTAAAATTCGCAATCAGCAAGGCGAGGAATTGAATTCAAATCAAATCGGAAACATCACAATCTATTCTCAAGCTCTCGCCCTAGGATACTATCCTAACACTTGGGAGAATCAGGCTTATTTACAAGTGGATGATTTGGGTTTCTTAGATAACAAAGGTTATTTACATATCGTCGGACGTAACAGCGACAAAATTATTACAGGCGGTGAAAATGTCTATCCAATAGAAGTTGAATCTACCATTAGAGCTACAGAAATGGTAGTAGATATTTGTGTCATAGGCATACCAGATAAACTCTGGGGACAAGCAGTCACAGCAATTTACATTCCCAAAGACTCAAATACCTCTGATATAGAAATCAGAAATTTGCTCAAAGATAAACTCAGTAAATTTAAAATTCCTAAAAATTGGATTCCTGTACAAACCTTACCTCGTAACTCCCAAGGTAAAATCAATCGCCAAGAGCTACAGCAAATAGCCACAAAATTTCTTCAAACTAGCCTCGCTGATTAAACAGATAAATTGCAGCATCCCAATGCGTGTGAAAGTAGTGCGAGCCGGAAAGGTCGCTAGTCATTGTACAACATTTGGGATGCTACCAGAAAAATTGGAAAATCAAAATCTCTTTTAACTTTTGAGTGTTGACTTTTTAAATAACCTCTCTTGACTTTCTTCTCTCTGCGCTCTCTGCGCCTCTCTTGTTCATCTCCAACCATTCCTTCATATTTTCTGGTAACTCTGTTTTCGTTCTGCTACTTGTCTCAATACAAACGTGCCTAGTCACTGCCTTACCAGCGATCACCTCACCAACTATCACCTCAGAAGCCACTTCAAATTTGTCAACACTAAGCTGTTGAGGCATTAACCTAATAACCAAATTGTCTCCACAATATAGTGGACGAAAAAAGTCCACATTAGCATGAACAATTGGAAAAGCTACAGAAGGATTCGTGAAAAAATCTTTGAGATTAATGCCAGAGATAACTAGAGACTCTTCATAAGCCTCATGACAAATACTCAAGAGATTAGCAAAGTAAACTACCCCAGCAGCATCAGTGTCTTGAAAGCGAATGGTGCGGTTATATATAAAGGCCATAATTCAAGCCAAAGTTCAAACCAAAGTTCAAAAAAATATAGCAAACAAATAGCCTGCTACAGTAAACAATTTTACACCGCAATCATCTGTTTTATAGCATTTGCCAGGTAGATTAGGACATAAACTAACGAGAAAATACGGACACCACGAGATTATGAAGCCTATTCCCCTTTTCCTGTTCCCTGTTTCCTGCGATGCACTGAGCGTGGTCGTTGTGTTCCCTGTTCCCTGCTATATCAGTTCAAGGGGTAATAAATATCCTCAGAGCAAGGATTGAGGTAAGGACGCTGTAAATCAATACCAAGCCGAGTAAAATGTGAGTCAATTGCCTTCATCCGCTGATCAGTTGAATCGTTATCTTGTTGCCAAACTTCCAACAAAGCATTCGCTACGATTTGACAGCGGTTCATCCCAAAACTTTCCTGTGCAGCAAATTTTTGACTAAGTTCTTCAGCTAAACTCAACCCAGGTGCTAAAAACTTGGTAAACAAGGGGATTTCTGTGTGGAAATGAGATTGATGTTCTGCATAGACACTTCTTAGGACTTTTCGCACTGCTGGATAGTCTTCACGTTCAAAGGATAGCACTCCTGAATCATAGCGCCCATAAGCAGCCCGATTGTGTAACACCTGAAAACAAAAAGGAATTGCAGCAGCGTTCAATTGTTGTGTCAGGCTATCCATAAGGGCTAAGGCACCCATTGGAGTAACATTAAAGTAAATTCGCCCTGCCCCCAAATCAGTATCCGGGTTAGTCTGCAAATCCTGTCCGACATTGCTAAGCGCTATGTAAAAGCCGTTTTGTAGTCGATTTTTAGGCATCCATATATTTATCAAATCTCCTACCTTGGCAGTTGGCGTTGATGGTTCTAGATTGTGATTGTACTCAACATACAACGTCAAACCACCTTTGCTCACTGCAATACTACCATCTGGTTCCCGTCGCAACAATTGCCAATCAGGATCAAAGTAGCCTATTCCATGATTACTGGTATGTAGTAACTCGTAAAATTGCCAATCCATCTCTAAGATAGAATGGCTTTCTAAGTTTTTATGTGGCAAATCATGAGCGACATCACTACTGAGTGACAACGTGGTTTGCAGAGAACCATTGTAATAAATACCGTGAACAAAATTCCGCAATAGTAGAGCAAGATACTTGTGTTGTAATGCTGGCGAATTTTGTCGAAATCGCTCTGCTATTTTAGATGGTAGGGCAAAGGGTTGATATTTTGGATGGCGAATGCAAAAGTTGGATTGAATTTCGATATTGGTAGCAATATCCAATAGACAATTTAGCAGTGGTTTGGTAGAAGACTCTAGCATTATCAGTTACCAGTTATCAGTTATCAGTTACCAGTTATCAGTTATCAGTTACCAGTTACCAGTTACCAGTTATCAGTTACAACAGGAAATACGGATATGTTTCTTCTGTTTACTGTTCACTGTTCACTGATTTCGCTGTTCACTGTTTTAACAACCGCGCAGACGAGTTTTGTTATAATAAAGACGAAGCAAATTCTTCTGTTTTTTTGGATAATGAAGTTGAACAAATTTTGCAAACAGCTTTAGGATTTCTGACTCTGTGATCCCAAAAACAGTCAATACAGACTCTTGTGGTCTACTGAGTAAGCTTTGAGCAAATTTGAACATACAAAGACTGGAGTTATCAAAGTATTTGTGAAAGTTTATTTTTTCCTTGATTCGATGAAGTAGAACTAAACCCGCAAATTGGATAACTCGTTGAACAAATTCACAACGATACTCAAGAATCACTGGAAAAGTATCAAGATAAGCTATAATAAGAGTTAGTAGTGAAGGTTGGATAACTTCCAATGGAATCGCTGCCAGAAGTAATGACTCTTCTAACTCAAGAGTAGGATCTACGACTAGGCTTTCTAACCAAAGCGTTAAGTAGCTTGCCACTAAAGTTCCCAAATCAAAAGCTGGATCTCCCCAGGAACAAGCTTCCCAATCAATGAGTCGTATAAGACAGTTGTCTAACTTCTCCCATCTTGAATGCACTAAAACATTTTCCAATTTCAGATCATTATGAGTTAAGCAGCAAGGATTCCATTCATACGCCAATTCTGCAATTGCTGCTTCTAGACTCTCATAACGTTGATAAAGAGTGTAGAATTCCAGCGCCTCTGTAGGAACATTGCCAAAAATTTCCGGTTCAATTGACCCTATCCCTTGCGCTGGATTATAAAATTGATAGCGAAACTGTCCTTCAGGAGCAGTTGCCATAAAATCACGATACTCCGGGCGGTTGAAAGTGGCACGATGTAGTGATCCTAAACTAGTACCAATAGCGCTTGCGATCGCTTTTGGAAAATGCAAATTTTTTTGATAAAAACTTGCGAGTTCAAAATACTCCTTGAGGTAGTGACGAACAAGAATAGATTCTTCTTGCTCAAAATGCACTACCAAAGATGCCGCAGCAGAAATATTTCCTAACACTGGAAACTGCTGAAGTAGTTGATGAAACAACCACTCATTCCAAAACTCATGTGGATTTTCGTTATTATCAACACATCGTTCTTGCTTAACCAGTAGCTTCTGATTTCCAGGCAGAGTAACTAGTAAATTTAAATTTTTTTGACTCGTTTGCGGGAGTTCAGAATAGGAATTTGTACCTTCTTCTGAGCTACACAGACCTGCTTGATGCAGATAATGAATAACATTATGAGAAGACAGTGAAAGTACCATGTCTTATTTCCTAAAGCGTAAAATTGTTCCTGAAACCACTATTTCAGTATTAGCTTTACTTCAGTGGTCTTCAGTAGATATTTATGACTCGTGCAAATATCAATAACGATTAGCACAATCTACTAATATCCGATTTATCAAAAATAAACCTGCCAAAATGGCAGTACTATTATGACTATTGCTTTAAATTTTGCTCAATGCTCAGTCAATTCTTTTAAACGACGTTGTAGAATAATTCGCGCTATTATTATCGCCAGTACTAGCTGACTTGAAAATAGAACACAGAACTCAGAACACACAATACAGAACTCAAAACAGAGAAGAAACGAGAAATTTTCATCTGTCTTGGTGTACGCAGTTCATGATCACTCCTTAAACAGAGAATGGGCGAGCAGTGCTGCTTGAGTGCGATCGCGCAAATTTAACCGACTCAGAATATTAGTCACATAGTTCTTGACAGTGTTCTCTGAGAGGAAAAGCGACTGCGCAATTTCACGGTTATTCGATCCAGAAGCCATTAAACGCAACACATCCAACTCTCGGCGTGTAAGTTGCGCCAATTCTGGCGGTTGTGTAACCGACGGGGCTGATTCTGGAACCGACATGAGTGCTTTTTCAAACAATCCAGGACCAAGTTGAGTATGTCCTTTGCAGACTGCACGAATAGCTAATGCGAGTTCATCTGGTTCAGTGTCCTTGAGCAAGTAGCCCTTAGCGCCTACCCGCATCGCTTGCGAGACGTACCCATCATCATCGAAAGTTGTTAATACTAGTACTTTTGTGTTGGGATATTGTTGAGCGATCGCCCCAGTCGCCGCAACTCCATCCATCACGGGCATCCGGATATCCATTAGTACAATATCCGGTTTTAGAATAGAGATTTGTTCCAGCGCTCGTTGTCCATTTTCCGCCTCACCGACAACTTGCATATCACTATTACACTCTAAGAGACTTTTAAGTCCCTGACGGATGAGAAGTTGATCATCGACTAACAAGATCCGAATCATAGCAAGACGTTTGATAATGGAATAGAAACACAGACACGGCAACCTTTTCCTGGTTGGCTCTGGAGAAGAAACTCAGCGCCTAACGCCACTGCTCGTTCTCGCATCCCCTGTAGTCCAAACCCAGTTGTATTTTGAGTTGGGTTAAACCCTTTACCATTGTCCTCAATGGAAAGATCAAGTATCCCAGCTTGATGCTGTAACTGAATATTCACAGCCGTTGCCTGTGCATGCTTGTAAATATTTGTGAGCGATTCTTGCACAATGCGGTAAACCGTTGTATTTGTTTCTGTTGGTAAGGATAATGGTAAAGAAATTTTGCTAGACAGTTCAATTCCTGTGGAGTGCTGAAAATCCTTCAGCAGTTTTTCAATTGCTGATTCAAGTAATAGTCCTTGTAGCGGGTTTGAGCGCAACACTGAAACTGAGCGCCGGATTTCCACCAACGCGTCAGCCCCTAGTTGCTTCGCTTGTTTGAGAAACGTTAATGCCTTTGCATTATTGGATTGCCAGAACAGCAGCGCATTATTCATCTGAATGGTTTGAGCAGCTAGGGTGTGTCCAAGTCCATCGTGAATTTCGCGAGCAATGCGGTTACGTTCTTGCAAAGTTGCCTGATCTTCAATTCGCAACGCATACTGTCGCAATTGCTCATGCGTCGTTTCTAATTCCTTGTGGACGATTTCCAATTGCTCTCGACTTTGTCGCTCTGCCAGCAAGGCATTAATCAATAATAAAGCAAATACCAGCGTCAAGCTATACAACAACACAGAACTCAATCGCCAATCCCATACAGCGACTTTATATTTCTCAGGAATGATGGGTTTTGAAAGAAGCAGTGTTGCATTGCACAGGAAAGCTAAAATCAACACAACCAACTGTCCCTTTTGCCTAAACACCAAACAACTCCGCATCACCAGCACTAGACACAATAGGAAAACAGAGCGAGTTGATAAGCCTTCTTTAGTTGCAGCTAACACAATTAAGCCGAATTCTAAAGCAGTGTAAACCAATTTTACTCCCAATTTCTTAGTTGGCAGTTTTAAGCCCATCAAACCGAAAGCAGCGATGATCAGAACTCGCAGCAGCAACTGCCAAGACAACTGGAACGGAAACATCACTTCCATAAACACTGATGTGCCTAACAACAGCCATTCCAGATAAAGCAACAGACGAAACGATTGGTAGCTTGGGCGAACCATAGGACTGTCTAAAACCAACAACCAAACAAAGAGCACTACTGGTATTATCCTGATTTTAAGAAAAGTACTGCGCCAACAAAGAACGTTGGAAACCTTAAACTTTTTGCAAAAGTCAACAGGAGTGAACATAAAACCACAGTAACCGTAGTAACCGTAGGGTGGGCACTGCCAATAACCTAAAAATAAGGTTTTGAGCGAACCCTAGGCAGTGCCCACCCTACAAAATTGCTAGTTATTTATCTGTATCTATCCTTGGTTCTAAATATCCATTAATCATACTTTTGCAAGAAGTCTATTCTCTTCAACTCTTACAAAATTGTTACCAGTATCGATAGAGTTTTTTCTACTAATTCTCTTTCTGGACTAGGAAAAAAGTCATATCAGTTTTAGTAATTTATGACTGATCAGCTTAGGAATCCTGCTTCATGTAAACATTCATGTCAATTTCTAAAATTGACATAGTGAATGCGGAGATTTCGCCATCAACCATAAACTTAAACCAATTGGAGGCTCTGGTGCTCGATAACATTCCCAAGGAGAGTTTAGCCCAAAATCACTCAGCGGAAAGTCACTCAGTAGAACATCACTTAGAATTCAAGCAAGATCCTCCATCTAAGAAGCGGACTGGTTTAGTTTTCCTCATCGGTTTGGTGTTGCTCGCTACCCTGGGCTTTCTTGGTTACCGTACGTTTTTTGCCAAGCCCAATAAAACTGAAACATCTGAAAAGTCCCAAAGGTCTGGACGTAAAGGACGATCTATGATCACTCCTGTAACCGTCGCCAAAGTCGGCCAAAAAACAGTTCCGGTGCAATTGCAGGCAATTGGTAATGTTCAAGCGGAGTCTACCGTATCGGTGACACCCCAGATTGGTGGAAAAATTACCGGAGTGTTTTTCAAAAAAGGTCAGGAGGTGAAAAAAGGGCAACTCCTGTTCACACTGGATGATCAAACACAAAGGGCAGCCATCCAACAAGCTCAAGGAACTGTCGCCAAGGACTTGGCACTGGTACAGCAAGCCAGAGCAAACTTAGCCAAAGATCAAGGGCTGGTAGAGCAAGCCAGAGCTACGTTAGCCAAAGATCAAGGGCTGGTACAGCAAGCAAGAGTGACGTCAGCCAAAGACCAAGCACTGGTGCGACAAGCTGAGGCGACTTTGGCAAAGGATCAAGCGCAAGCACAATACGCACAAGCACAAAGTAATCGTTACACGAACTTGTACAAGCAGGGTGCTGTTAGTCAGGATCAAGCTCAGCAATACTCTACTAGTAGTCAGGTTAATGTGGCAACGCTTCGGGCAGATAGAGAGGCGATCGCCAACGCTCAAGAAGTCGTCAAGAGCGATCAAGTCGCAATCAAGAACGCTCAAGAAGTCGTCAAAAGCGATCAAGTCGCAATCAAGAATGCTCAAGAAGTCGTCAAGGGCGATCAAGCAGCAATCCAGAATGCACAGGCAGTTGTCGCTTCCGATCAAGGAGCATTAAAAAACACCCAAGTGCAACTTTCTTACGCCAAAATATACGCCCCAATCTCCGGTCAAGCTGGAGATATTTTGGTAACTCAAGGCAATGTAGTTGCAGCCAATAGTACGAGTCCCCTTTTGACAATCTCCCAGATTCGCCCAATTCAGGTTTCTTTTTCAGTTCCAGAAACGCAACTACCGGAAATTCAAAAGTACGCGAGCAATAACAAGCTGGCAGTGGATGTTACTATCCCCAACACCAATCGTCAGATACGGGGTCTTTTGGCATTTATCAATAATACAGTCGATAACAGCACTGGAACCATTAAACTTATAGGCCAGTTTGATAATGCTCAAGGGCAACTATGGCCTGGTCAATATGTGAACACAACACTAACGCTGAGGACACAACCGAATGCGATCGTTGTTCCTTCGCAAGCAGTTCAGAATGGACCCAATGGTCAGTTTGTCTTCGTTGTCAAGCCTGATAATACGGTAGAAAATGTCCCCGTGACTGTTAGCAGTATGATGAACGGTCTAAACGTTATCGAGAAAGGGCTGCAACCAGGTCAAACAGTTGTAACTGACGGTCAGGCGAATCTTATTTCTGGTAGTAAGGTACGAGTCAAATCCGCCTCCAAACAAGCAGGAGGCGCTTCATGAACCTCTCGCAACTATTCATCCGTCGCCCCATCATGACGACTTTGGTTATGGCGGCTATTCTCATCTTCGGTTTGATGAGTTATCGCTTGCTGCCAATCAGCGACTTACCCAGCGTTGATTATCCTACCATTCAGGTGTCAGCGGCGCGACCAGGAGCTAGCCCGGAAACAATGGCATCTTCTGTTGCCCGTCCTTTAGAAAAGCAGTTTTCTAGTATTGCTGGACTTGATTCTCTCAACTCAACCAGCACGTTAGGTAGCACCCAAATTACGCTCCAGTTCAACCTCAGTCGAAACATCGACGATGCGGCTCAGGATGTGCAAGCGGCGATATCAGCAGCGTCTGGACAAATTCCTAACGATTTACCTAACCCCCCATCTTACAGCAAGGTCAACCCCGCTGATCAGCCGATTCTTTACTTATATATAACCTCACCAACTTTGCCGCTTTCTAAGGTAGATAACTATGCTCAAACGTATTTAGCACAAAAGCTCTCTACAATCAACGGGGTGGCTCAGGTACAGGTTTACGGTTCCCAAAAGTATGCAGCTCGTATTCAACTTGATCCTGAGAAATTAGCAAGTCAGCAGATTGGACTTGATCAAGTAGAAACTGTAATACAACAAGGAAACGTAAATTTACCGACAGGTAGTATTTCGGGCAAGAACAAAAATTTTACAGTCCAAGCAAACGGTCAACTACAAGATGCGGCTGCTTATCGCTCTCTGATTGTCGCCTACCGCAATGGTGCGCCAATTTACCTTGAACAACTCGGTCGAATTATTGACAGTGTCCAAAATGACAAGGTGGCAAGCTGGTATAATAATACCCGCGCTATCATTTTGACCATTCAACGGCAACCAGGTACAAATACGGTACAAGTTGTAGACACAATCAAGGAATCGTTGCCAAAGTTGAGTGAGCAAATTCCGAAATCAGTTGAAATAGGGATTTTCTATGATGCATCCCAGTCAATTCGAGAGTCAGTAGATGATGTCAGATTTACTCTGGTTTTGACAATTGGTCTGGTGATTTTGGTAATATTCCTATTTCTGCGGAATCTCTCAGCGACGGTGATTCCCAGTTTGGCATTACCTGTATCGCTGATTGCGACTTTTGCAGCGATGTACATGTTGGGTTACTCGCTGGATAACTTATCAATGATGGCGTTGACGCTTTCGGTGGGTTTTGTTGTTGATGATGCGATCGTCATGTTGGAAAACATCGTTCGCCACATGGAAATGGGTGAATCTCGTCTAGAAGCTGCCTTAAACGGTTCTAGAGAAATCAGTTTTACCATCTTGTCGATGACAATTTCACTGGTGGCGGTTTTTATTCCAATGCTGTTCATGGGTGGAGTGTTGGGACGACTGTTCCACGAATTCGCGGTAACGATCGCCGTCGCAATTTTGGTGTCTGGGTTTGTTTCCCTCTCCCTGACTCCGATGCTATGTAGTCGCTTTGTAGGCGCACCCAATCACGAAAATCAAAGCCGTCTGTATCGTGCTTCAGAGTATGTGTTTGACCGCTTCTTAGCTGTTTACGATTGGACCTTAAAAATAGCTTTAAAGTTTCACCTGACCACAATGATTTTGTCTGGTGTGCTTTTTCTTGTCACTATTTATCTGTTTATTGCTGTTCCGAAAGGATTTATTCCTAGTGAAGATACAGGACAAATTATCGCAACAACACAGGCAGCACAGGATGCTTCTTTTGATAACTTAGTCCGTCACCAGCAAGAAGTGGTGAATCTGATTCGGCAAAACCCGAATGTCGATGCGGTTAATTCTAACATTGGTCCTGGTTCCAGTGCGAGCGGTAGCGGGGGAGCAGTTCCAGGGAACTCTGGGAACTTGTTGATTCGCCTGAAGGAGCGATCGCATCGCCACAAAAGCGCAGATCAAATCGTCCAAGAACTGCGAAGCCAGCTAGCAAGTGTCCCAGGGATTAAAGTCTTCTTACAAAATCCCCCTGCCATTCCCATCGGAACACAACAGACAACAGGACTATATCAGCTTGCGCTCCAGAGTACTGAGGTCCAATCCTTAGAAAAATACGTTCCGCAACTAGTCGCCCAGATGCAAAATCTCCCAGAACTCCTGGATGTCAACAGCGACTTGCAAATTGCGCCCCAAATTAAAATTAATATCGACCGTGATAAAGCGTCAGCTCTTGGCATTACCGCCGAACAAATCGAAAACACTTTAAAAAACGCCTATGGCGCTTATCAAGTGTCAACCATTTACGCCGCTAGTGACCAGTACGAAGTCATATTAGAACTAGAACCGGAGTACCAACAAGATCCAAACGCTTTAATGAAGCTCTACGTTAACACCAGTACTAGCACAAACTCTACTACGAACACCAGTACTAGCACCACTACGAACACCGCTACTAGCAACAACACAAATTCTACCAGTAGTCAAGCAGTTCCTCTGAGTACATTTGCCACAATATCCCAAGGTGTTGGACCACTAATGGTCAATCACTTTGGTCGGATGAATGCTGCGACGATTTCCTTTAACTTAGCACCAGAAGCATCCCTGGGAGGAGCCACTCAAACCATAGAAGAACTCGTGCATAAAGTGATTCCCGCTAGCATCACAACAAGCTTCCAGGGAGCAAGTGAGGTATTCCAATCTTCACTGCCGAGTTTAGGATTGTTGCTAGCCGTCGCTATTTTGGTCATTTATCTAATTCTCGGTATCCTCTACGAAGATTTTATACATCCTTTAACAATTCTTTCTGGTTTGCCTTCCGCTGGATTTGGTGCGTTATTAACATTATTAATTTTTCACGTCGAGTTGAACGTTTATTCATTCATCGGCATCATCCTCTTGGTAGGTATCGTTAAGAAAAACGGGATTATGATGGTGGACTTCGCCATAGAAGCGCAGCGAAACGAAGGCAAAAGTCCGTTTGATGCCATCTATGAAGCTTGTTTGATTCGGTTCCGTCCGATCATGATGACGACAATGGCAGCTTTAATGGGAACATTACCAATCGCCCTAGGTTATGGTGCAGGTTCTGAATCTCGGCGTCCTCTGGGAATTGCCGTTGTTGGTGGATTAGTGTTTTCTCAGATATTGACGCTGTATTTAACACCAGTCTTTTTTACATACATGGAAGCTTGGCGGAAAAAACTTAGACAGGTGAAGTTTCGTCGGGTTTCTTCGTTTACAGGAAGTCGGTAAGAATGAAACAGACCTTTATAAGAAATAACTCCACACTTTCAGGTTAAAAGCGATGTGTAATGATGTAAGTCAAGCAACACTTTAACTATAGTAAAGCTTAAAATGAGCGAGCAAGAAATGACTTGGGAGGAATGGCTAGAAGAGTTATCTGTGGCTTCAGGTGGGCATATTGACTACTGGTTACTTGACGAAGAATCAGCAAAAGCTCACCACCCTAACCTCTATGAATATTACAAGATAGGATATGACGTTAACGATCTAATCAGTGAGCGACTAATGAGTTATGAAGGAGACGTGTTGATATGGCTAGACCCGGATGACTCTGGTGATATAGATGGTGATATAGATGAAAATCAATTAGATGCAATATTATCAAACACTGAGTTTTATAAAACCTTTTCTGAAGAAAATTCTAATCTAAAAGTTTTAAACAGCCTTAACATAGCTGAGGAAAAATTACGAATAACTCTTAAAAAGCAGATTTATATTGCTGCGATAACTTGCCTTGAAACTTACTTATCTGATGCATTGATCAATACAGTCTTATCGAATGATAAGTATATTAAATCTTTCTTTTATTCATTCAAGGATTTTAAGGAACAAAAAATTAGCCTGAATGAACTGTTTAATTATGCTCAAAATGCGGAAGAAATCGCCAAAAAAGCAATGTTGAATTTAATTTATCATAATCTGCCTAAAATTAGCAGTCTGTACAAAGCCATACTTGATATATCATTCCCAGACTTTTCCAAAGTTCAGAAAGACATAGTAAATAGACATGATTTAGTGCATCGAAATGGAAAAACCAAAAAAGGGGAACATATTGTTATCAACGAGAAATTTGTTTATGAGGTTATCTGTAGAATAGAAAATTTTGTTAATGAGATTGACCAAAAGTTAAACAGCCTTCCTGAATAGGATGTAAACACCTTCCTCCTCTTCTCTTTCTTTTCTTGGCGTCCTTGGCGCCTTGGCGGTTCGTTTTTCATCATTTTTTGTAAGTCCTAAATTTTATATTTTAACTTCATATTTGGCAACATCATCCACGCCAAACTTTAAAAGAAAAAATCTGCGAGATCAAAACTCATGAACCTTTCAGAACTCTTTATCCGCCGTCCCGTCATGACAACCCTAGTCATGATAGGTATCGTCATCTTCGGTCTCATGAGTTATGCACTCTTACCAATTAGCGCCTTGCCTCATGTAGAATATCCCTTCATTTCCGTCTCCGCCAGTTTACCCGGTGCGACACCCGAAACAATGGCATCTTCCGTTGCTTCACCCCTAGAAAGACAATTTTCCAGCATAGCCGGACTCAATTCCTTCAACTCCACCAGTTCAACAGGCAGTACCAACATCTCCCTGCAATTCGACTTCAGCCGCAGCGTGAATGATGTTGCCAAAGATGTCCAAGCAGCAATCTCAGCAGCAGCAGGACAATTGCCACCAGGTATGCCCAAACCACCTACCTACCGCAAAGTCAACCCGTCGGTTGCACCTATTCTCTACCTCTACATGTATTCCGAAACACTCCCTATCTCCACAGTGGACGAATACGCAGAGATTACAGTCGGTCAGCCAATCTCTATGATTGATGGCGTTGCTCAAGTACAAGTATACGGTCAGCAGCAATATGCTGTTCGCGTCCAAGTTGATCCACAAAAATTGACAACGCGGGGAATTGGGCTAAATCAGGTTAGGAATGCGATCGCCCAATCAAATGTAAACCTACCAACTGGCAGTCTTTCTGACCGTAACAAAACTTACACAATCCAAGCAAACGGTCAACTCACGAATGCAGCTGCCTATCGTTCACTCATTATCAGCTATAAAAACGGCGCACCTGTAAGACTCCAAGACGTGGGGCAGGTGATTGACAGCGTACAAAATGATAAAGTTTTGAATCTCTACAACGGCATTCATTCGATTGTTCTAGCTGTACAGCCTCAACCAGATGCCAACACAGTGGAAATTGTCGATACCATCAAGGAACTCCTACCCACTCTGCGCGAACAGGTTCCCAAATCACTTGAGATGGGCATCATGTACGATCGCTCTGAATCAATCCGCGCTTCCGTTGATGACGTAAAATTCACCTTATTTCTATCAGTTTGTTTGGTTGTCGTAGTCATCTTCCTATTTTTACGTGATCTCTCTGCCACACTCATTCCCAGTCTCGCACTCCCTGTGGCACTCATCGGCACATTTGCCGTAATGTATCTGTCGGGCTATTCTCTGGATAATATCTCACTGATGGCATTAACGCTCTCAGTCGGCTTTGTTGTTGATGATGCAGTCGTTGTGTTGGAAAACATCGTTCGTCACCGCGAAATGGGTGAATCTCCACTGGAAGCGGCGTTCAATGGCTCGCGAGAAATCAGCTTCACAATTGTGTCGATGACGTTATCGCTGGTGGCGGTGTTCATCCCCCTGATATTCATGGGTGGATTAATTGGTCGGTTGTTTCATGAATTTGCCGTCACAATTGCCGTTGCGATTTTGGTGTCGGGATTCGTTTCCCTCAGCCTCACCCCAATGCTGTGCAGTCGATTCATCCGTCCACCAAGTCATCAGCATCAAAGCCGTCTGTATCGTGCTTCGGAGCGTGTCTTTGATTTACTGTTGCGGGGGTATGAGTGGAGTCTCAAGCCATTTTTTAGATACCGCCTGACAACACTCATCGGTTCAGTTATTCTCTTAGCGTTGACAGTCTACTTATTTGTCCTTGTTCCTAAGGGATTCATCCCCACAGAGGATACTGGGCAAATCATGGGAAACACGCGAGCAGCACAAGACATATCCTTTGATGCTATGCTAACTCACCAGCAGAAAGTCGTTGACATCATTCGTCGAGACCCCAATGTAGAAGCAGTTGACTCTATTGTGGGTGCGAGTGGACCCAATGCTGCTGTCAACTCCGGTCGAATTACGATTCTGTTGAAGCCGCGTTCCCAACGCCGTCTCAATTCCGACCAAATCATTCAAGAAATGCGCCCTAAGTTAACGCGTATACCGGGCATCCAAGTGTTTTTACGCTCTCCACCAGCTATTCCTATTGGTGGTCAACAAACTAATTCATCATACCAGTTTACATTGCAAAGTCTTGACCTGCAACAACTTCGCCAATACGTTCCTATACTGAAAGATAAAATTAAAGCACTACCAGGATTCCGCGATGTTGACAGTGATTTAGAACTAAGTACTCCGCAGTTACAAGTCGAGATTGACCACAAAAAAGCAGCAACGCTTGGTATTACGGCAGAACAAGTCGAACAAACACTCGGCGCTGCTTATGGTTCTAGCCAAATTTCAAAAATCTATACCCCAGACGATCAGTTTTATGTGATTCTGGAACTAGAGCCGCAGTATCAGCACGATCCGAACTCTCTATCGCTACTTTATGTCCAATCGAGTAATGGACAACTGGTTCCTTTAACGGCGATCGCCCGCATCACCCAAGGAGTCAGTCCCCTCACCGTCAAACACGTTGCTCAACTCCCTTCTGCTACTATCTCTTTCGATGTAACACCAGGAATGTCTCTGAGTCAAGCGACAGATACCATCAAGCAACTCGCTAGTCAGATTCTGCCTCAAAGCATTACTACCAACTTTCAGGGTTCGGCACAAGTCTTTCAACAGTCTTTCAATGATTTAGGCTGGCTGTTGCTTGTGTCGATTGTGGTGATTTATCTGATTCTGGGTATCCTCTATGAGGATTTCATTCACCCCATAACCATTCTTTCTGGTTTGCCTTCGGCTGGCTGTGGTGCTTTGTTAACACTGTTGATTTTCGATGTCGAGTTAAATCTCTACTCCTTTATCGGAATCATTTTGCTAGTAGGTATCGTTAAGAAAAACGGCATTATGTTGGTAGACTTCGCGATTGAAGCCCAGCGACGAGAAGGGAAAAATTCCTTTGATGCCATCTACGAAGCCTGCTTGGTTCGCTTCCGTCCGATTATGATGACAACAATGGCAGCTTTGATGGGGACAATACCAATTGCGTTGGGGACGGGTTCCGGTTCTGAAGCGCGTCGTCCTTTGGGGATTGCGATCGTCGGGGGATTAGTGTTCTCTCAGATTTTGACGCTTTACTTGACTCCAGTGTTCTACACTTACATGGAAGAATGGCGGAAAAAGCTTGGTCAACCTAAGTTTCCGAGATTTTTTTCTCGCAAGAAAGTTAAGCACTTGGGCTAAAATTTCAGCCCAGGCTTTGCTCATAAAGGAATACGGTTGGTGATGCAACGGGTAAAACATCTGGGAAGCAACATTGAGTTGACCAAAGCAAGACGGATGAATCAAAATACTATTGACGGCAGAGTGTACAAAAGCGAAAGATGGAAATATGATGCGATTGGCAATGCGACGAACACGTGTCCGTAAGGACTCAGGGACTCACCAATCACTGTAGATTTAGAATTGCTGAGCGTAATTATGCACACACTACGCGTAAACGCAGAGTGTGCCGTAGATATACGCATAGCATCTGAGCAGAAGATACACTAGGAAGATCGCTCCGAAAGGTCTTTATAAGCAACCTACAATAGGTGCGCAAACTTTAGGTTTAACCCGCTCTATTGTGTTATCAATGACTCGTTGGGATGTAGGAATGTTTAAACCAGGGAAAAGTGTGTTAAGGGTTTCTACGTAGCTATTGATTTCCGCTGTAGCGCGAGCAAACTCAGAAAATCCTGTGAATCCAACATCAAAAATACACCCCTCCATCATATCTTGAGTAACCTTCGCCGCTTCACATGCAGAACGCGCTTTTTTTACCTGTTCTGAAGACAACATTTCTAGTTTGAGATATTTGTCTGGGAATTTGCGATCTGTATAATTCTCTGTGGTCTTATTAGGCAAATAATCAAACAGTGACTCTTTTTGACTAATGCGCCAACTATTGGCAAAATCCTTGTAAAGTTGGTCAAAATAAAGTTTTTCGGCTGCATTTAAGGAAACAGGAAGTTGCCCAACTCCGACTAGGTTTAACACCTGCTTTACATCCCCATAAGTTGATTTTGAAGATAAAACACCCCCACCACGAATTTTTTGGTCATCCTTGGGATTACCATTGACATTACCGAGTAAACCACTATAGCGCTCAGGTTGTGAATCCAACACGAAAGGTGAGACGTTGAAATAGAAATTACCTCCAACTTGGGCTGTGTCTACTACAACTTTCTCACCTGTAGAGAAATTGACTACATAGGTATCACCACTTTTAGCTATAGTGTTACCACCTGGTAGTGATAGAGAATCACCTTGAATGACAGTTGGTTTGCCATTAATTCTTAGAGGAGTGCTGGTATTAGAGTCAGGAAACTCTTTTGAATAAAATGCCACACGGTCACTACCCACTTTCATGGCTACAGCACTATTCAGTGAGAGTGATGAATTGACAGGCGCATGACGTACTTGAACTTCAAATTTACCATCGTTAGATTTAACAACGATGAATTCTCCAACTGTCTGAAAGCTGTAGCTTAATCCATCAAAGGTTATCAAGTGAGGATCACCATAACTCTTCCCTTGTTTCAATTGTCCATTGGGTCTATTTGATTGATTTGGTGTCTTGTCACAATTAGGTGGGTTTTGCTGGGTTTTTATAAATTTTCTAAATGATTCTCTACGGGTTTTACCACCTCTTTTATAGATAGCAGTACTAATTCCGGACATCAAACTCGTCCAGCTATCTTCTTGCAAGGGATCTCCTACCTTGCGACTCAGCCGATCTTGTGGTCTTGATGCTCCTCTAGTGTAAAAAGTGACACTTTCATCAGGATTTCGTTCAAATCCAAACTCGCGCGAACCATATTCTGGATGGGAACCAGTTTTAGGTGTTTTAATAGTGCTAAACACGAAATTTGAGTCACTACGGTCGCTTAGTACGACGCTGCCGTTATCTGGTCCATAAATGTCGATATCTATGATATCTCCAAGCTTGGGAGCCTCACTGCGTCGGCGTTTAAACTCATTAATCTCGTCGAAGCGTGGGTTACTGACTGTTCCATTAAGATCTCTTAGCATTTCGCCAAGAAAACTTTCCGGCGTCACTCCTTGGGGCATCCTATTGAATGTGATTTTATACTCGTCATAAATATATTCCCCTGAACCGTCGGCGATTGGCTGTAGCTCAGCTTTTGCACCTGTAAGAGCAGTTTGTACTTCGCGAGGAAGACCATTAGGTCTGCTCAATTGCAATAATCGTTTGTATGATTCAGATTTACACGGATCAAAATTAGATTCATTGGGATTTTGAGTTAAGTAGGTTGAATTGGAAACAGAAAGAGTGCTGTCTAGGATGGATGGCTTTGAAAGTTTTTGAGACAGAAAGTCAAGTGCCTTGTGTGTGTCATCATAACCAGCTTCAATTTGTATAGCGGACGGAGTTGTCGCCACCACACGAGCGGATAACAACGTGCTTGGAGTGAAGAAAGAAGCTACTAGGGCAACAATGAAGCTGATGATGGCAAAGATAACAAAGCGAATCCGAGGCATAAATTACCTACTCTATTCTTGTAGCTTATTTATTGACGCAAAGTATTACTTAATACAGCCATGACGACTTGAGTATGCAGGATCAATTTGATTGCAACTACCTGAAAGTTAAGCTCCTAATTTGAACATTTATAGATTAATCTGAGGTTGGACGCAGAATTTACGTAAATAATGAAAAAACTTTACATTGACGTTTACACTAGCGTGAGCGCCCTACAAAATTTATCAGAGATTTTGAAGCTATAAGTTTCTAAAATTAGGAGGCTCAGAATGACGAAATGTAATGATTTTCTCCTGAATAAACAAAGGGTTTTATTGTCTGCTTGAGTTAATGAAAAACCAATTTAACCGCTGTAATTGACTTATACTTTGCTATGTATCCCCCTTCTTCTTCTTAGGAAGGTCGAGTTAATGCTGAAAACCGAGCAAAAGATTATAGCAAGTACGCGATTGAGAAATGTGCCCGGAGAAAATAATGTACTGAACAAGGTTGCAATCAATCTTGCAAGAGTAAACGTAACACGTAAATTTGTAGCAGACCACAGATATAGCTCAAACCCTGTGGTATAAACACATTGGCGTTGCTGAACCAAAATATGAATCTATGTGTAGAGACTTTATATGTAACGTCTCTACAGTTTTTTTACATGTTACAAAAAAGTTACATTTATAATTCATGACAAAATTCAGCAACGCCAACAAAATGTATCAGAAAATCGCTTATAACAGCAAAAACACAATCCCTTTTTAAATACAAGATTTTTCTACCAAATTTTGAACCTCATTCCACCAATTAGTTAATTCAGTATGCACTTTCTCTGGTATTATTATTTTATTATTCAGATCAGTAGGACTTCCACCAAACTTAATTGGGTGAATCTCATGAATTTCCATCTTCGTCCCCATTACTTTTTTATCAAGTGACGACGGGTTAATTCTGCGTATGTCTTTACGTATATTTCGATTAGTTGTGTTTGCTAAGCTTCTAGCTTTAGCATACTCTGCTTTTGATAGCAACCGAAAAGGTCCTTGTGGTCTAGGTACACCGCTTATATCAGGATATTTTTTCAGAGCCTTAGCCAACGCCCAATCGATCAAAAACTCACCACCTGCCTCTTTTATCCAAGTAATAAACGGAGCAGCGGTAGTGGCTTTAGGAGGTGTGCCTTCAATTACACCTAAAACACTCTCAGTCAAAGAGTTAGCAACTTTGTTAACAGATGCAGCAGTACAGAGAGTTTGCTGAGTCTGTTGCATAGTTCCTATGAAGTCACTCGCAACAGCTTCTCTAGTGAACCAGGATATGGTACTTGCAATCGTTACCAATACGGTGGCTGCGGTATAAGCCATCTTAAAAGGCTCTGCTATCCCACCACGAATTGAACAACTGCGAGATGTTATTTCAATATTTGTCTTCTGTAACATTGTCGCTTGCTCCTTCCAATCATCGGGTAGCCAAATGAAATAAAGATTGAAAATTTTTGAAAATTTAATCCACTTACTACAACTATCAGGCTCAACAGAAAAGCTCGTATCACCGAAAGTTAAGTAATTTGGAATCAAAAACAAGGATTAATTTTTTGTGACCTTTTCTGTCTACAACGCAACTTCAAAAAAGAGATTTTTGGGCAAAATTCCAAAATCATTTCTGGAAAAGCGCCTAATTCTAGCTGTCTATAACTCAACAAAGCTAAGTAAGATAAAAGGCACTTCTATCTTCTATCCTTTAACCATTGCCACACTCTCCATAATCATCTACGGCTTTTAGGTCTTAAACTAGAAAACACTTAGTTCGTACGTTGGTACTACTTATAGATAGAATGTACAAATTTTTAGGAAGAGTTATCTATTAACCCTTTGAACTACGTTTAAAGCCAGACTTATAACTTTAATATTGATAATTTTCAACCAAGTCGTTTGACAAAACACAATAGAGTACACCATGGGACACACCTACATTTAAAATGCACATACCAGTGTTCAAAAGATAGTCCTACTCATTCACAAGTAGAACTCAGTTAATAAGCTGAACTCAAGTAAAACCTAAATCAGAAAAGTTGCAGAACTTTCACGTTTACTCGCAACATTTCTTTACTGTCAATACACTTGAGTTTTTATGCTTATAGATTTCTTCTTTCTAGATTGAATTGTTTTATTGAATTGTTTTCTGTAAACTCTGAGAACTAGAAAATCTTAGATTTCTATAAGGTACATACATTATTACCTTAAATTTTTGCTGGAGAAATTTGTGTGGCTAGCACCACACAAAATCTTCATAAAAACTAGCACTTTAGAACGTGTTTATAAAGCAACTATGAATAACTTGATACGTGAATTTGTCAATACTATCTTCTACTCAATATATAGTAATTATTTAGCACAAGAATATTTCACCCGCTTCTCAACCTCAACCCCCATCAAACAGCTGATGCAACAAAGCCACCTCACCAACACCTTGCGACTCCAACCCATCCGCACCAACAACATGAGAACACACAGCACTTAACTGCATCAAATTCTCCAAAGCAATCACAACCGCCTCCGCATCCGGACTCCGCTTCAACCGCGCCTTCGTCTTCTTCTTCCCCTCACAACAAATCTGGTCTTTCGTATTGATGCTATGACGAGTCGCACACAAGTCCAGACAAATATAATCTTCCTTTTCACCCAAAGGCGTAATAGCCACCTTCCCCGTCCTCAACCCCTCACGAAACTCCCAATATATACAACTGAGACTTTCGGTTAAAAAACAAAGAACGCTCATCACTCTTATCACAAAAACAGCAACCACTTGCATTCATCATCCACCAGAAAGCAAACTTGCCAACGTCCCGGAGATTGCAATTGTTGGCGGATTGGTGTTCTCTCAGATTTTGACTCTCTACTTGACTCCTGTGTTCTACACCGACATGGAAGAATGGCGCAAACAGCTTGGTCAACCTAAGTTTCCGAAAATTTTCTTTCGGAAGAAAGCCAAGCACTTGGGCTGATTTATAAAACTTAGTACGTATAATATTACGTATAGCTCCGAGTTTGCAAAGCAAGTCCTTATTCTATGGTTATCAGCGGTAAAGATGGTATTTACAGTGATGAGTTGATTAGTGCGACTGAGTTGAATCGCCAGCCTGGTCGCGTTTTGGATATAGCTTTAAAGCATCCAGTGACTATCACTCGCAACGAGCATGCCTTTGCACTGCTGCGGCGAGATGAAATGGCGGGGTATATTAAAGCAGCCGCTATGACCAAAACTGTAGTTAAGATTCTTAATATTGCTTATCAATTGAGCCAGGGAAAAGAGATTGCTTCCGACCACGAATATAGATGGATGAAAGCGTTTGAGGCCGAAGAGTTAAATGAACTGGTCGCAGAGATAATTAATGCATGTAGTGTAGGTTCTGATACTGGTAATTGGAACTCGCTCGATATCGTGATACATGAGTGGCACGAAAGTGCTATTGCAATTAGTAGTCCAGAACTGGAGAAAGCTTTCAGTGACGATGACGACGAGGTGTCATTGACTCCACCGACTACTAGCGTGATTGGGTAGTGAGCCAGATGACCCAACTATGTGTGACATTTACTACTTTTTCTTCTAATGTAGTGCCGCCAGAAGAACCACTCTCCAAACCGCAAACAGATATATCTACATCTACATCTGCTAAAGAAATTGAAGAAAACCCACATGCAGAGCCGTCTAAAGCCGCTGAAATAGCAACAGTGCCACACTGGCTAGTGGTGGCAAAGAATCGACGGGTGAATCGAGACTGGGAATTATTACTGTCGCGTGCGCCGGAAAATGCTACTCGTTGTTATGAGGATTTATCTACCGCCCCTATGACTAGGAAACCTGGGCGCGTTTTTCCATTGAAAGGCAAACGCTATAAGGGTGCATGGGAATACGAAGTCACCAAGGGAGATAGGGGATTTTATGTCCCTGACGCTCAACAGCAGAAAGTAGTTGTTTACTATGCAGGAGAGCATCCTAAAAATGCTCCCCTGCCTGAATAGCGATATCGCTCTTTTTTGATCTAGAAATATAGTGCACAACGTCAAAAACCAATACTGGTTATAACTTAGACGCTTACGCTACCATCTGATTGACCATCATCGCTAATGCTACCAAACCCAAAATAGCCATGACTCCCGCAGGCATAAACTTGCGTGTTTTCACTAGTCTAATTCCAAAAGTTATGACTAAAACAGCGGTGATCGCAGCTGCTAACGTCAAACCCCAAGTTTGTCCTTGGAACTGGACAAAAGCAGCAATAATCAGTAGTAAGCCACTGATACCACCACTGATAAGAGAAACTTTGCTATTCGCTTTACGGTAGCCGATGATGCCACCAACCAGAGCCACAACGCCGTAGGCAAGAGCTGTAACAATACCTAAAGTCATTATTAAAAACCTATGTAGATTTTGATTTTGCTGCAACCATCAGCAGACAATTTACCATAGCTATTAAGCTATATCACTCTTTTGATAAATGGATAATCAAGCGAACACAAAAGTTCAATTCCTCCAGCGCGAAGCTGCATCCCTCTTACTCTACCAATCGGTCCTCCAAAGTGAAGTCGGGAGGGCATATCTTGACCTATTGCAAGCAATACGCTACACTGATGCCGATGGACAAGGTTGTCTCCAAGCATACGGCAATTACTTCAGGTGCTTGGCTGCTAAACATCAAAACTGGGAGGAATATCTGATTACTCAAATTCTCAGAGCAGATAATCCTTTTACTCAACTTGCTCAACAACAAGAATTTGAAAATCTCCCTCCAGCTTTAGTCGCAGCAGCTGAGCATGATTTACGAGCGTTGCAAAGTCTTGATGAGTGTGGCAGCGCTATTTTGAGTCAGTGGGTGCAAGAAGTAGCTCATTTAAGCGTTTCACCAGTCGTATGGTATGTAGAGCAAAATCGAGTCGCAAGAGTTCACGAATTTCCACTTATAGAGAAGTTACAACAGCTGGAAAATTGGGCTGATGCTGTGAAAGAATTGGCAGCGTATTATCGCCAGTTTGGTACAGGTTTATTTGCAGAGTATAAAGCTGCGCGTTGGCAAGGTGGGGAGTTTATCCCAATACGCTATTGTGATCCAATTGAGTTAAATCAACTTGTGGGTTACGAGTCGCAAAAAGAAGCATTGTTGAAAAACACAGAGTTTTTATTATCTGGACAGGTGGCGCTGCACGTCTTGCTTTACGGTAGTCGCGGTTCGGGAAAATCTTCTTTGGTGAAAGCTTTACTGAATGAGTATGGCAATTCCAATTTACGCTTACTGGAAGTAGCCAAATCTGACTTGAAAGACTTACCAAAAATTGTGGAACAGTTACGAAGTGTGCCACAAAAGTTTATCATCTTTGTTGATGACCTGTCTTTTGAAGAAGACGATGATGCTTTCAAAGCACTCAAAGTGGTTTTGGAAGGCAATTTAACCGCACGTTCTCAAAACATTGTAGTCTATGCAACATCTAACCGCCGCCACTTAATTCGAGAGTTTTTTGCAGATAGACCATCTCCCAGAGACAACGACGAAGTTCATGCATGGGATACCATGCAAGAGAAGCTATCTTTTAGCGATCGCTTTGGTTTAACCTTGACCTTTGAAGGTGCTGATCAGAAAACTTACTTACAAATTATCCGGCATCTTGCGGCACAAGCTGAAATTGATATGAGTCAAGAAGATTTGGAACATCAAGCTTTACAATGGGCAACTCGGCATAATGGTCGTTCTGGAAGAACAGCAAGACAATTTGTTGATTTCTTAAAAGCAGATTTGACTGTGTCTAGTTCAACCCATCATGCAGCAAACACAGAATCATAAAAGAAAGACATTTCGTTTTTAATTTTTCCGTTTTCTCGACTCTAATGTTAAAAATAATAACACCTATAGCTTGAAAGGCGACAATGTGAGACTCCTTAACTGAAAAAATATTTAGAATGATTTGGCTATGTTAAAAACAAGCAATATGCAATCAGCGATCGTGAGTAATCGACTTATTATAGGTATAGTTGCCTTTGGCGTTAGTTTTGGTCTGAGTCTCGTCCTTAGCTGGGATTTTAATAAAGCCTTTCTCACAGGTCTAGTGACTGTACCTGCTACGTATCTATCAGCTTTATTTGTAGACAAGCGCAAAAGAAATTATGAAATGCTGATTTTAGATTCTCTACAGAGGCGAATTAGAGATCTTGAGGGACTAAAGTCTCGCATTGTCACAGAAGTTAACCAACTTGAAGCGCATAACGCTTTACTGCATGCAGAGTCAAGCAATTTACAAAATCAAGTTATAGAACGACGTAACCAGAGAGATACTCTTAATAGAGATATAGGCGTTTATATAATAGAAAAAAAACAGTTACAAGCAAAAATAAACTATTTACAAAATGAACTTAGCGCAATTGAGGAATCAAAAGTAGAACTTAATAATACCTTTTCGACATTAACCGCTGAAAAACGGCGTTTAGAATTAAACTCTAATATTTCACGTTCTGAAATTATTCAACTGCAAGCTCAAATCAGCGAACTTCAGCAGCAAAAGCAAGAATCAGAAAACAGCTTAATTCTGCTGAATCGGCTTAAGCCTCAACTAGAAGAAAAATTATACGAGTTGCGAGTCCAAATACAAGAGGTTGAAATCCAAGAAAACCAGCAAAAGCAACTCATGTTAGAGAGAAAAACTGAGAAAGAACATATAGAAGTAAGCCTGAATGCTTTGCAAACCGAATTAACAGAACAACAAACTCAACTACAACACTTACTCGGGCAAGTTACATTGTTGCAGGAAGAACGTGACCAATTGCAAAGCCAAGTTTGGGAACTTCTCCACCAAATTGAAACCCTGACAACTCAAGAAAAATTTAATGAAAACGAACAGGAAGAGGACGAAGATTTATTTCCTTTTTCTGAATTACTAGAATCCTTAGAGCCAAAAAATACTACCACTGTATCAGAAAATGTTCCCGAAGAATGGAGGAAATTTAGCGAACAGCTACAGGGTTATGAAATTCGGGTATTAAAAGCTATCCTAGAGCAAGACAACCCTTATCCTGTCATTAAAAAGATAGCTGAAGAAAATATTACAATGCCAAATCTACTAATTGATTCAATAAATGAACTTGCTAATGATACTATTGGTGAATTGATAATAGATTCGAGTTCAGAAACGCCAGAAATTTATGAGGAATATAAAACAAACGTCAAAAACATACTTGCCATGTATGAATATAAAATGACTGAAGAAACCTCACTCAACTAAAATTCAGTACAATATTCTTCCATATTTCAGCTATAAAGACTTTCACCTAGGTTACATATTTGGTAAATTGCAACAGAGGAGACGCCCACTCAATGCTTTTCCACCTGCTTCCTAGGAACAAGAAAAGTGAGGTGCATTAATTTACATGACAAAGCTCAAAATCTCAAAAAAAGTATCCACTGCGTTGATAAATTCTCTAGGTGCGGGAGTCGTACCTAGAGTCGGATTAGAACACATAGCAGTAGGGCGGGAACAAGAATTTAAAACCCTATCACAAAATCTTGATGACATAGCAGAAGGGGTAGCAGCATTTCGCTTCGTCATTGGTAATTACGGTTCCGGCAAAAGCTTCATGCTACAATTGCTTCGCAACCGTGGTATGGAGCAAGGTTTTGTCGTAGCTGATGCTGACTTATGCTGGGAACGCCGATTAGCAGGAAGCAACAACGAAGGGTTGGCAACGTATCGAGAACTAATGAGGCATCTTACAACAAAAACTCGTCCTGATGGTGGTGCATTGGTTTCCATTTTAGAAGGATGGATTAATAAAATTCAACAAGAAGTTGCCAAAGAAACTGGGATGCGTCCCAATGATGAAGGTTTTGATGACCAAGTTGAAGCAAAAATCAGGGAAGTCGTTCAATATATAGAAGACTTAGTTCACGGATTTGATTTTGGTAGTGTTATTGTTGCTTACTGGCGCGGCTATCGCTTGGATGATGATGATTTGAAAAATGCAGCACTGCGATGGTTGCGGGGAGAATTTTCCACCAAAACTGAAGCAAAAGCCGCCTTGGGAGTACGTGTTATTATTGACGATGAAAGTTGGTATGATTACATTAAACTCATTGCTAAATTTGTTGCGGAGATTGGCTATAAAGGCCTTTTAATTCTGCTGGATGAAGCTGCACTTTTATACCAGATATCTCCGACAGTAACACGGGAAAAAAACTATAACAGATTGCTAGGGATGTTTAATGATATTATGCAGTGTAAAGCAGAACATCTTGGCATTTTTATTGGTGGTACGACAAGATTTTTAGAAGACCCAAATCGAGGTCTTTTTGCAGATGCTGCTTGGCGAAGACGGACAAAAGAAAGCCGTTTTGTCACTCAAGCCGGTGTCCAGGAATATATGGGACCAGTCATGCGGCTTAACCCGCTAACAGAAGCAGAAATCCTGACGCTTTTGCAAAGATTAACAGAAATCCATGCTATCAACTTTGGTTATGAGAAGAATTTCAAAAATAGTGATTTGAAGGATTTTGTACAAGAAATTGTTAAGCGTTTGGGTGCAGAAGCTTTGCTGACACCAGGGGAAATTGTACGGGATTTCCTGAGTGTATTGAATCTTCTTTATCAAAATTCAAATCTTTCTTTTGCTCAACTCATTCATGGTGCTAACTTTAAACCGACTGTTAAGGGTAAAGATGCAGATTTGGATGATAATGCAGCAGAATTTAGTTTGTAAAAGTAACTGTAAAACACAAGATATAAAGTAGAGTGACAGGATGCGTATACTCATATCTTGTACCATACTTTTCGTCCGCCAAGAAATAAATTTCTTGGCTCAAAGTCCAAGTCCGTTAAAACGGACTGAAAAACTTACTCAGTCCGTTTTAACGGACTTGGTTTATTAGCCCAGAACTTAAGTTCTGGGCGTACTCAGCCTGAGGTACAAGATCTGAGTATAGCAATCCTGTTAAGGTGTAAGTACAAAATGAGCGATGCTATATTTTCCCGACTCGCCCCTTTTATCCAAGAATATATTTACAGTCATAACTGGACTGAATTAAGACCAGTTCAAATTGAAGCTTGTAAAGTTATCTTTAACACTGATGCTCATTTGCTCGTTGCTGCTGGTACTGCTTCGGGGAAAACAGAAGCGGCATTTTTACCTGTTTTGACTTTATTATATGAAAACCCTTCTGCTACAATTGGTGCACTGTATATTGGTCCTATTAAGGCTTTAATTAATGATCAATTTGAACGTTTAAATGATTTGTTGAAAGAGGCGGATATCCCCGTTTGGTATTGGCATGGTGATGTTAGTCAAAGTCATAAAACTAAACTTCTTAAGAATCCTAAAGGTATTCTGCAAATTACGCCAGAATCTTTAGAAAGTTTATTAATTAATAAATATCATGAGTTGACGCGTTTGTTTGGTGATTTGCGGTTTGTGATCATTGATGAAATTCATGCATTTATGGGTTCAGAACGCGGTTGTCAGATTCTTTGTCAATTGGCACGGTTGGCAAGATTGACGCAAAGAGAACCTCGAAGAATTGGTTTGTCGGCGACTTTGGGTGATTACTCGATGGCTGAGGAGTGGTTATGTTCTGGGACTGATAAGTTGGTGGTTACTCCGAAGATTGAGGGAGGAAAGCGTCAAATTAAACTTGCTGTTGAGCATTTTGTTCTGTCTGAAACGAACCGCCAAGTCGCCAAGGACGCAGAGAGAAGAAAAGAGAAGAGAGAAGAAGACGTAAGTGTATATGATAGATATCTTTTTAATTTGAGTAAGTCTCGGAAGTGTCTGATTTTTGCTAATAACAAATCTCAAACGGAATCTGTGATTTCATCTTTGCGTCAAATTGCTGCTGAAGATGGGTATCCAGATATTTATCATGTGCATCATGGTAGTATTTCTGCGAGTTTGCGTCAAGCGGCTGAAGCTGCTATGCGTGAACCAAATTATCCTGCGGTGACTGCTGCGACGTTGACTTTAGAGTTGGGTATTGATATTGGTTATTTGGAGAGAGTTATTCAGTTGGAATCGCCTCTTTCTGTTGCTAGTTTTTTACAGCGGTTGGGACGTACTGGAAGAAGAGGTGAAGCTGCTGATATGCGGTTTGTTTGTGCTGAGGAGAAAGTACATGCAGAAGCATCTTTACCGGAACAAGTTCCTTGGCAAATTTTGCAATGTATTGCAATTATTCAACTTTATTTAGAGGAACGGTGGATTGAACCAATTAAGCCTCTTAGATATCCGTTGAGTTTGTTATACCATCAGACAATGAGTGTTTTAGTAGCAATGGGAGAAGTTTCTCCTGCTGCTCTTGCTAAAGAGGTTTTAAGTCTACCAAGTTTTGCTGCTATTTCTCAAGAAGATTTTAAGTTATTATTGCGCTATCTCATTGATATTGACCATCTTCACTTAACTGAACAAGGTAAACTCATCGTTGGTTTAGCTGGGGAGAAGGTGGTAGGAAAGTTTCAGTTTTACGCTGTTTTTCCTGATAATCAAGAATATGTGGTTAAGCAAGGAACAACAGAAATTGGTAGTATCACAATGCCGTCTCCGGTTGGACATCTATTTGCTTTGGCAGGGAAAACTTGGGAAGTTACAGATGTTGATTTTAAAAGAAAGATTATTTTAGTTAAGCAGGTAGATGGTAAAGCTAGTATTTTTTGGCGGGGTGGTAGTGGTACGATTCATACAAGAATTTTGCAACGAATGCGACAAGTGTTGTTTGAGGATATCGAGTACAGCTACTTACAAGAGAATGCTTTGAAACGTTTGCATTCAGCTCGTGAATTAGCAAGAGATGCGGGACTAGATAAACACAATATTTTGCAGTTAGAAAAGGGAAAGTGTTGTATTTTTCCTTGGATGGGTACTGTCGCTTACCGTACTTTGGAAAAATTGCTGAACTGTTTTTGCCGCGAGTCGTTGGAAATTAGCAGTATAAGTGGCGACAATCCTTATTTTTTGACACTTAAATTAGCTCATAAAAAAATCGAATCTCTTTATTCTGAAATTGTTTCCTTATGTGAGCAAAGAATAAATAATCAGGATTTAGTGAGTGAAATGGATGCTCCACAAATTCAAAAGTATGATGAGTTTATTCCTTATCCACTTTTACGAAAAGCGTTTGCCAGCAATCATTTAGATATGTTGGAACTGAGGCAACAAGTCGCTCTTTGGCAAGGATATGATAATTCGTATTGATTCTTTTGTTAAGATAAAAAATATTATCATAAATCTTCAAATCACCATCTTCTCTAATAAAATAGTGCATTAAGTGTAGATTGGGTTTCGCATTGCTCAACCCGACTCCTTAGAAACTGCAATTAGATCTACAGACAATCTCTTCCTGCTTTTGACCAGCACCGTAAAATGTGATGCTGTGAACGGTACCACCAAGCCCAAATAAACCCTGTCTAGTCAAATCAATATGGACTTGGAGTAGCTGAGTAGCTTCGCCGTTGATTTTTGTAAAAGCCGATATTTGACACTCTTGACTTTTTAATCGGGTAGACCGAATTGTAATGGGTTTGGAAATTCCTCGTGCTTTGAAGCCGTTCACTTCCATGACTATTTCGTTACCTGAGACTGATTGGCTAGCAATACCAAAAGCTGGAACTTCCATAGCAAGCAAACGCTCTAACCGACCACTTTCGAGCTTCCAATAGGGGTACACAGGTTTAGAAGTTTTCAGAGAGCAGTCTGCATTAGTCTGCACACCATAATGCACCTGGTTACCGTTGTCGCTCTTGGTAATGAAGAAAATACTATTGAGGCTTGTAGCATAGGAAGGGGTGGTTGAAAGAAGTAACAGTGCGATCGCCCGCAAGGGCTTGGCTCCCTGCTGGAGCATCGCACCACCTACAAAGGAAAGATTTGTTAGCTTCTTTGGTAGCTCAGACATAAATTTCAGCATTGAAAAATTTAAAAAATTATAGAAAAGATTATCCTCAGGGTAAATAGTTAAAGATTAGTAGTAAAAACTTTAGTCCTAAAAGCAGAAAGAAATTCCTTACTAAGAACTAGATTATGATATTTTTAGTATCCTGCTTTTTTTAGCATTCCATAAATAACAGTGACGTTACGTAAAATATTTACTTGTTCCTCTCTAGTCAAATGACTCGAAGGAGATATCAGAAGATTCATAAAGGATGTGTCTTCCAGCAACACACTTACCCCTCTGTCGATATAAGCTTCACGTTGTGAGTCATTTTCGAAATCCACTCCAGTGGTATCAAGTTTAGAGCCGTTTAAAGTCAACATTCCGTTAACTGTTAATCGGTTACAATTATCATTTTTTGGTTTAACTGTAACGTACTTTTTGCAAACGCTATTGGAAATTTGGGCTAAAACTCGCGGCTCCGAAATCTTTTTTTGTGCATTCATAGGAGACAAATTCGGAGAAGGTAAATAAGGAGGAGGCGAATTAGGAGAAGGTAAAGCCACTGGTGAGGAGTTGGATCTTGATGACGCTCTTGAGTTACCGCCAATTGCTGCTTGCCATCCTCCAATTGTTCGATTACGCGAATTGTGAGTAATGTCAATGCCAAAATCCAGATACGCATACGCACCAATTGATCCCAAGAGAATTGTCTCTATCACATCATCGCTAAATACCACTCGCGCACTTCTAATACTTTGAGTAACAGAAGCATCCCTTACAAGAATAGGAGAAGTTCTGTTGATGAAAACCGTCAGATCTCTATCTGATTGTAAATTTAAACCTGTCGGACTATATTTAGCTGCCCTAAGAGCTGCAACAACTTTGTGAACAATTTCTGAGCAGCGAATACCCACAATCTTAATATATGTGGGATTATTGCGCACAAATGCTGGAGCATTCTTCTGACAATGATCAGCCGCATTAAGAGCAGCATCACCGACTGAAGTAATTCGCGATTTTGCTCTTACCTGAGAAGGAAAAAAAGTGGCAGAGGTCACTAAAATCGGAGCTAAAACTAAGCCGATTCTATTTAAGTTCATAATCCTTTTTTGTTTAAAGATACTCATGTTGCGCTGGAGAAATATCAGGTATAGGGAAAGAGTGAGATGGAAAAGTTATTAGTCTCACTCCCATAGCGCCGTTCTAATTATTGTTCTGGTCTAATTGCCATAGAATGATCCTCCAGGACCAGATCCGTATATGGGCCCAATTGGTGCAGTAGATGGGGGAGCGGAGTTATAGCTTGGTGTTGAGGGGTTTTGTATATAGTAATATTCTTGTGTTTGTTGTGATGACGCTCCTGAGTTTCCCCCCATTGCTGCCCCCAATACTCCAAGCATTAGTAACATCTGTTTCGCTTGTTGTTCCTGTCTAGCGCGTTTTTGAGCAATATATTGCTTTTGTTGTTCTGGAGTAAGACTTTCAAAGTATCTTCGTTCTTGCTCACGTCTAGCTGCTGCTGCTGCTGCACGTTCTTGTTTTCGTTGTCTATAAAAATTTAAACGTTCCTGTCTTTGCCTAGCTCTTTGTGTGTTGCGTATCTCGCGGTCTACTGTATTGATTTCTTGGGTGATAGAGCGGAAGGTCTGAGCCACCTGGATTGTTTTTGCTACATTGGGTAAAGATTGACTCGATAGGGATTGATCTGTTGAGGGATTGATCGATTGACTTGCGGCTAAACACGGAGAAATGCTAGAGAGTGAAAATAAAGCAAGACTTGATAATCCAACAATGAATTTCATAGGACTGTATTCTTTATAGTGGTAGCTTTTGGTAACTGAGATAATCGATGTTTGTAGATAGAATTCCAGAATGGAAGCTTACAGCAGCAGGCATTCTGACTTACCTTTGCAATTTCGTATCCCTCGCAATATAGATACGTACGATAGTCACCCCGTGCTGCACAATACTCAAAAAATTCTGCTTGAGCTTTATACCAGAACAACTAAAATAGCAATGGCTTCTCTTCGAGACGCTCCGCGAACGCCAACGCCAAGGAGGATCGCACTACAGCTTCAATCTAGATACGTACGATAGTCACCCCGTGCTGCACAATACTCAAAAAACTTTGCTTGAGCCTGATACCAGACTCACTAAAATGACGATGGGCTTTCGTCCCGCCTTCGGCAGAGCTTCGCTTAACGCACTACAGCTTCAATCTAGATACGTACGACGATAGTCACCCCGTGCTGCACAACACTTAAAAAATTTTGCTTGAGCCTGATACCAGACTCACTAAAATAGCGATGGGCTTTCGCCTCGCCTTCGGCGATTGCCTAGCCCCTAAAAGGGGCGCTGCGCAAACGGCAGAGCTTCGCTTAACGCACTACTGGCTTAATCTAGATACGTACTATAGTCACCCTGTACTGCAAAACACTCAACCAATTTTGCATGAGCTTTATTTTACCAGACTAACTGTAAATTATCTGAACTGTAATTAGTCTATTTCTTGAACATCCTGTAGCACTGCATTAAGGAGATGAGAGGGCTGCTATCGGCAAGAATTACACCAATCCAACCAGGATAGCGATCGCACCCAGTACTGAGTGACTGACGATAATACTATATAAATTGCGATACTTTGCGTAGTGACAGCCCCAGAACAGACCAAGGATAAATGTGGACAGCAGCGTAGGTACATCTCGATAGATGAGATGAACAAAACTGTAGAGTAATGTCGAGAGCAGAATCTGTACCCAAATCGCCAACTTTGCTCTAGAAAAAATCCCGAATAAAAAGCCGCGATATAAAAACTCTTGTACAGGAGAAGATACACCAACAAAGAAAAGATAGAAAGTCCATTTGTATGCAGAGTTGTCGATGCGTGGCCCTTGCATAATATAGTAAATGAACATGAGCAAAGCAGAAGCCAATGTTGGTAGGGCGATCGCTTTGAGAGAACTTCCCAGGTGTCGTTTCGTAAATCCCAGTTCTAAAGCAGAGAATCGGTACAGTTGCGCGATCGCAAAAATAGCTATAGCAGCCAAGATGAGGACATAAAATCGCGCCCGAAAAGGAACTAATCCCAAATCAATCAGTATAATCGGCAAAATGTATGCCAAGCCTACAATCAGCATTACTTTCTGCTGTTCTTTGCTGACTAATTTACCTTCCATATTCACTCGTCTCCAACGCCATGATCAATCAACCGCACGAACAGGAAGAAAAATAAAACAGCAAAGAAAAGGCTACTTGCAAACCAAGGAGTCAGCGGATTGGTACTATTCATTCCAAATAGGTGATCAATGAGATAAACTCCAAACCAGCTACCTAGAAGCGTCAAAATGAAACTACCTAACAAGAATGACAATAAAATAGGCTGATATTTTTTGGTGGCACTTCTGTAGATGCTGCTAACAGTTGCTGAAAATATGATGGCAATAATTGCATAAAGAAGAACATTGAGTCCAGCTAAAGTACCTTTCAACTCAGGTGAAAATAACAGGCTTTTGGTATGCTCTATGCTGTAGCTTTGAAAGGGCACCCACAACAGAATACCTAGTTCACAGATGATGACATATGTCAAGTATTTATTCTTATTAAATATGGAATCTGGTACAAACCAAATCGTCGCCACAAGCGCCAAAATCTGGACACCACAAGAAATAATGGCAATAAAGGTGAAGGCGTAAAACCATCGACTAATTGAAAAGGGTTGAGTATTTTGTCGCCAAACATCATAAGCGGTAGCAATCCGCAAAAGTCCTTGAAATCCTGCGATGTTATCGAATGTATGAAGACGTTTAATGACTGGCTCTAACTCTGATTTTTTCAGTGTCAAATTCCCGTCAACATCGAAAATCTGACGGGTATTAAAAATTTCTTGGGGAATGTTCTGAATATCTGCTGCTGAAGTTTGCCACTTTAAGTAGAGTTGGGGAAGTTGCTGTGCATAAATTGTCGTCGTCGCATCGGATTTGAACTCCATTAACATGATGCGATCGCCAGTAAGCTCAAAGAACAGCCCCCCCGATACGAGAAAAATAGTTAAGAGTGTCAAAAATACAAACGGGCGTGTCTTGACGCGAATCATGCAATGTGCTCTGTAAGCCGCAAACAGAGGCATCCAGAGAAATAGGGAAGGATAGACTACCAGGTGAGGGTAGAGTCCTGCGTAAAGTGTCAAGGTTTCCCAACCCTGAAACTCGCTGAATATCCCTATGGGTAGGCAAACTAGCACAGCGATCGCAATCATGCCCAATACCATCTCCCAGCGCCAAGATAACCTCCTCTCGGAAAACAAACGGTTCCATGTCAGTTCTTTCGCCAGAGGATTAGCAACAATTACAGGAAGCCAACTTTTGCCCGGTTCAAATTTCTTTTGTAACTGCTGTCGTGCTGCATTCATCGATGCAAATAAAGAGCGATCTTTGACAAAAGCTTCCAGAAAATGCCTCAATAATTCTCTAGCGACAGAGGACTCAACCATTTCGCGCATCACAATACAGTAGGGTAGAGATAGCTCGGTTAATTGGTTTGCCAGTCCTAAACCATCACAAGAATTAAAGATTGCCAGTTGCAATTTTTTCTGGATCGCATCTTGGAGCAAGTCTGTTAGTTCAGTGATTTCGATAATTCCTTGTGCGCCATCGGCTGAGTTAATTTGAATGCGCCCAATTCGTCCGTCGCGATCGCTTTCACTATGTCCGGCAAAAAAGAAAATCTGCCAGCCTTGAGAGTCTTTTAACTTTTGTTCTAACTCTTGGCGCGTAGGTTGTCTGAGGATATGAGGTTCTCCACCATGCTGTCTCAGGCTTTTGATAAAATCCTCTTCTTCTGCAAAACCAAGCTTTTCGTCACCAAACACTACAAGTATGCGTGCAGTTGCTTTCAGTTGTGGTGTTTGCTTCTGAGTCAGCCGCTTAAAATTTGTGGCACTAATTGCCACTTCTACACCTCTGCTAGTATACGCTGCCAAGGTATCCCACTCTTGCCAAGGCAGTCCCCGCAGTTGTCGGTCTTCTGTCTGTACAATAATTTGGATTTCATCCTTTTGTGTAATTTTCTTCCTAAATTTTTCTAAAACCCGACTGACACGCTGATCTGATTGTCCATTCTCATCGATCCAGCCATCCCTACCCAACCATTTGTTTAATTCGGTTTTCAAGGAATTTGCTAGTTCTGTGAGATTGACTACTCCTGAAATCAGCTTGTCACGATTTTTTGCTACCTTACGATTACCTTGAAGACCAATATAATACTGCCATTCTTTGAACTTATCTTCGAGAGGTTTTGGTAAAGGAGAGAGAAAGGAAACGAGTTCTTCAATTTGTCCTTCTTGATCGTAGATGGCAAGGGTGACAGGCAGAACTTCAGAATGGTTAAGTTGTACTCGTCCGCCAATTTTAAAGGAGATTTTAAATGCCATTGCAACTCTTTTTTAGGCGATAAAGTATTCTCTCATGAAAATTTCTCCTATCCGCAACTCTACCCAGAACTCCTCACCTGAAGATAATTCCAGAGGGATAGAAATCAAATCAGCCGCCTCATTGACTGTTTCGGTATAAATATCAGATTCGTCTGGCACACTGACCTGCATTCCTCTAGGCAGAGAACCATTTTTACATTGGACATTAACTCTGACAAAAATCAATTTGTCGTTGTTCTGGGAAACAGAAAGTTGCATTTCAAATACTTGCCCTGCCAACTGGAGCTTTTTCTTGCAGGTTGCACTCCTGAGATCGCGCATTGAGGGTTCCCAGTCCGCCTCATAAATGTTATTCAACCAGTTTCTTAAGTAAGTAATTTTTTTTTCTGCAAATTCTCGCGTCAGGTCATTTGTCTTGACTATTTCAGTCAGTGAATCAGTAAATGAAGATGTTTCTTGTTGCGCCAAGTAATCGATTAGATCATCCATAGACTGTAAATCAGCAATCGCGAAGCGGGCGCTCTGCGCCATCGCCACTTCTGTATCTGTGGTTTCTGGATGAAAAGCAGGTAAAAACCCAAATAGTGTCGCTTCTTTTTCTGAACTAGCAATTTCTACAAATAAATAGCCGATGTGATTGCTCAAACTTGCCGGTGGTAGAATCACAGTATCCTGTCCTGTAGCAAGTACACAACACTCCAAATTGCCTAATCCAGGAAGTTCTAGATCGCTTACTTCACTCCATAAACGACGCGCTGCATTCCATCTTTCTGGTTGAATAATATTAGTCTCAAAACCGAGCAAACGAAAATACGCATCAGCAACGAGTACAGCTAGAGTCTTAAAATAGACTCTTTCTTGGGCATCTTGCGTGAAATACTGCGACGCATAAGCTCTGGCTTGTCGGCGAAACGATGCAGTCACTGGGAAGGGAATGGCTAGTTCTCGTAAGACATTTAGCTTATCGCTCATAATTATCTTCTCCAAACAGCCTCTGATTTATATCTAACCACTCTTGGAGTAAGGGTTCACATTTTCTGCACCAATGAGAAGAGATTACACCACGTGTCGAGCCAACTTCCGCAGCAATTTCCTGCCATTCTTTACCAACGACGAGTCTCAAATGGGCAAGCAATTGACAGTTTGCTTTTGGGTTAGTTGCTATGTGGCAAGCCTGAAGAAGATTCTCAGGATCGTCTTTGATCCATTGGACAAATGATTCCCAAGTATCAAGCAGTAAGTTAGCATCTATCCCAGAAGGAACTAGATCTAAGGGGTCGAGTTCAACCTCATCACTTTGCCATACAGATTGTCTGTGAGAGCGATCGCGTTTAGCCGCGCGAATTTCATCCCTGTACTGATTGCGAAGACAGGTGTTAAACCAAGCCAAAAATGAACCTCGACTTGGATCATATTTGTCGCAAAGTGTTTTGCTCAAATTAAACATGGTTTTATATAGAGCTTCTTCGTAGAGATCATTCCCTTCACTCCCAGTACGCCTTGATTTCAGGAGAACTCGGAGCAAAGAGTTGATGGCTTTACTACGCTGTGGGCTGGTTGGTGGGTGACTGCAAGCTTCTTGAATAAGCGATTGCAGGTAGAGGTTTAGCTCGTCCATAAACTTATGACATAGTTCTAGCAGTGTCACTAAGCAGACGATAAACTCTACTACTATCTGTTACGAAGAGTAATGGCATCGTTCTGCAAAAAGATTTAGTAAATCGCAAACTTTTTCTCAAAGGTTTTCTTTTATGAGAGTTTACGTCTAATTTGGTTGCAAAAGTCGTTTTTCAAGAGTAAAAAGCTATTTTGACAACCAAAACTCCAGAAAGCACACTGATAAGCGTTATAAATGAAAATCTAAAAATCTATTTCTAAAATCAATCTAAATGAAGGCAACAATTAGGTTAAATAGCCAAAAATAAAAATGACAATAGATAAGCAAATTCCCTGTTTTTCGCTCAAATTCGTATCTTGGAGCCAATTAGCCCTCCAAATTAATTTTTCTTTGTTTCAATTAAAATGAAAAGCCATTGAATCCAAAATTTTGACTCACCATATTTTTGTTTATTTACGTTTGATCAAAATTAATTCTTTTTTTAAACTTAACAGTAAAAGAATACACATATATTGCCAGCTAATAAAGTGAATTTTTTGTAAAATCTATGTAAAAAGTTAGTAAATTTGCTCTTGTATAACGTGGCGGAAATAAACAGACCATTTGAAAGAGCTAAAAAGCCCATTCCATAATACTTTTGACTTTTGACTTCCGCCTTGCGGTACTAGCGTCCTTATCAAGTCCCCCGCGCATTTCTTTATGGAAATATATAGCGAATTTTTTGCAAAATAGTCTGAAAATGATTAGTGTCTGTGCATTGCAGATAATAATCCAGCACAACCCATGACTCCTGAAGGCTGGACACAATTTGAAGCGACTTTCTTAAATTCATCAAACAGCTTCCTCTTTCGTTTGCGAACCTTGGGGGTAATGTCTTCTATCTACCTGGACAAAATTGCCTAATCTTTATAGCAAATGAAGGGCTGATTCGATAAATTATTTAATAGTGATAGGAGTAACTAAATTTTTGTAGTCAATATCACTTTTGTTACACTTTATTAATTATTGTAATTAAAGCTACAAAAATTTAGTAAAAATAATTACTATTTTCTTAGTTATCAATGACTGTTTATTGTGAAAAATATCATAAAGACATCTTAAATATACGAGAAAAAATAGATATTACTAAAGATAAATAATTTATGCTTAAAATCATTTTTTTTCCGAAAATTATTCCAGACAAAGGTTACAGACTTCATTTTTAACTTAAATACTAGATTTAATTGAATGTAATTTGTAATAACTACTGCAAATAACAGACTTGCTCATTGATGCTATGCCTTTCTGAACAACACGAAATGTTTTGTAACAAAAATGTGGATGGCAATTATTGTATAAAAGAAATTACGAGTGAATAGGCGAAAGAAAGTAGTGAAGCTTCTGTTTTATTGAGGTTCATTGCTTTTCTCACGATTGTGAATTTTTCTCAGATACTAAAAGATAATTTAGTCTTTTGGAAGAGGATGTTCTTGCTATAAGAAAGCAAATGGTTAAGATTTTTATAATCTTGGCTTCAAGTTCTTGTGCAATTATCCGTCTGAGAAGAAGTGCAAAGCTTAATCCTTCACTTCCTGTTTTAAAATCACATCATTCATTCTCAACTCATCAAAATTTAGGAGATTTCAACTATGGTGCAGGATGCTTTTTCTAAAGTTGTTGCTCAAGCTGACTCACGAGGAGAATACCTCAACGACTCTCAGCTGGATGCTCTACTCGGTTTAGTTAGAGACGGTAACAAGCGCGTTGATGTCATCAACCGAATTTCTAGCAATGCGTCTATTATTGTTGCCAATGCAGTTCGACAGTTGTTCGCTGAACAACCTCAGCTGATTGCGCCTGGTGGAAATGCTTACACAAGCCGTCGTGCTGCTGCTTGTGTACGGGATTTGGAAATCATCCTACGCTATGTGACTTATGCGATTTTTGCGGGAGATGCCAGTGTCCTGGATGATCGTGCCCTCAATGGTTTGCGGGAAACCTATCTGGCACTAGGCACCCCTGGGGCTTCTGTTGCTGTTGGTATTCAGAAGCTGAAGGATGCCTCGATCGCCATTGCCAATGACCCCAACAATATTACCCGTGGTGATTGCAGCGCGCTGATTGCGGAAGTTGCAACCTATTTTGATCGCGCGGCGGCGGCTGTTGCCTAAGTCATCACAACTACATCAAATCAATCCTTTATAGAACAAACTTGGAGATATTAAGTCAATGAGTAAGACGCCTTTAACGGAAGCTATTGTTTCTGCGGATTCCCAAGGTCGCTTTTTGAGTAGCACTGAAATCCAGGTTGCATTCGGTCGTTACCGCCAGGCAGCTGTCAGCTTAGAAGCGGCAAAGACGTTATCTAAAAAAGCGTCAAGTCTGGCTGAAGCCGCTGCAAACGCGGTGTATCAAAAGTTTCCTTATACCACCCAGTTGGATGGACCTAACTACGCTTCTAGTTCTACTGGCAAGGCAAAATGTGTACGCGATGTCGGCTACTATCTCAGGATTATTACTTACGCTTTGGTTGTAGGTGGCACAGGTCCAATCGACGATTATTTGATTGCTGGCTTAGCTGAAATCAACCGCACCTTTGAGTTATCTCCAAGCTGGTACATCGAAGCCCTCAAACACATTAAGGCGAATCATGGTTTATCAGGTGACCCCGCTGTTGAAGCGAACTCCTACATTGATTATGTGATCAATTCTTTGACCTAGCGGAAGTCTTTCAGTTTTGTGTGATGCAGCAAGAAAATAATTTGGTAATTGTCCATGCAAAGTAATGTTATTACGAGATTATTTTCACCAAACTTCGTTTCATAGTTCCACAAAACTGACCTCAAGTTTGCAAATGCGTCGAGCCTTTGTGTAGTCAGCCTGAAAGGCTTCAAACACTGGCATCATTATCTGTTCTCTCAATTCAAACTGACTGAGATACTTATGCTGTTGGAGTTTTCTAGCTTTTCAATGACTACGCAAAGGCTTTTTTTAAATGTCTTTTTAACCAGATTCGCAGTTGTGTAATCGAGATTTAAGAGGTGGAATTATGCCAGCGTTAGGAGAAGCAAGCCGATTAGGGATTCGTCCATTTGCAGATGCTGAAAAGGTTGAACTGCGTCCTGTGAGGACAGAAGCTGATGTCCAAGCGGTTATTTGGGCGACCTATAGACAAGTTTTGGGCAATGAACATCTGATGCAAAGTGAGCGTCTTTTGAGTGCAGAATCACTCTTGCGTCAGGGACAGATTACACTACGGGATTTTGTGCGTGCGATCGCTCAATCGAAACTGTATCGACAAAAGTTCTTCTATTCCAACTCTCAAGTTCGCTTCATTGAATTGAATTATAAACATCTTTTGGGTCGTGCTCCTTACGACGAGTCAGAAATTGCCTACCACGTCGATCTCTACAATTCTCAAGGTTACGAAGCTGATATTAATTCCTACATTGATTCTGTTGAGTATCAACAAAGCTTTGGGGATTCCATTGTGCCTTACTATCGGGGCTTCCAAACTGTCGTAGGACAAAAAACAGTCGGATTTCCGCATTTTTTCCAGTTGTATCGAGGCTATGCGAATAGCGATCGCGCTCAAAATAAACCCAAAGGACAATTAACTTGGGATCTAGCAAAAAACCTGGTATCCCCTATCTACCCAGCTTCTGCTGGCACCTTAACTGGCACTTCAACAGGTCGTCGCGGTGGTAACACTTATCGAATTCGCCTCACGCAGGCGGCTTCTCCTAACTCTACAGTTATCCGCCAAAGTATTAGTGAAGTGGTTGTCCCTTTTGAGCAGTTGTCGGATCGATTGCAACAACTCAATCGCCAAGGACGCAAGATTATTAGCATCACTCTTTCATAAAAGTTTTTAATCAAGGAGACTCTTTTAGATGGCTATTACAACAGCCGCCTCTCGACTCGGAACCTCTGCTTTTAGTAATGCTGCACCTATTGAATTATGGTCTAAAGCCAGCCAGACAGATATTTCTGCTGTGATCGCGGCTGTTTATCGTCAAGTCTTAGGCAATGATTATTTATTAAAATCCGAACGCCTGACTGGCGCAGAATCTCTGCTGTTGAATGGCTCGATCAGCGTGCGAGAATTTGTCCGTCAGGTGGCAAAATCCCAACTGTATAAAGCTAAGTTTTTCTCCAGTAGCTTCCACAGCCGTTTCACGGAATTGAACTACAAACATTTTTTGGGTCGTGCTCCTTATGATGAATCTGAGATAGCCTATCACCTGGATTTGTACCAAACCAAAGGATACGACGCTGACATTGATTCCTATATTGACTCAACCGAGTACGAAGTTAACTTTGGGGAAAATATCGTACCCTACTATCGGGGATTTACGACTCAACCGGGACAGAAAACCGTGGGCTTTACCCGGATTTTTCAGCTGTATCGTGGGTATGCGACGAGCGATCGCTCCCAAATCCCAGGCAATTCTCCTCGTCTAGCTAGTGAACTGGCGAAAAATAGTGCATCAACCGTAGTTGCTCCTGCCCCTAGCAATAATGGCTTTGCCTATCGTCCTCCCCTAAGAGGAGAAACTCCCAGCAGCACATTTGGAGGCTCACAAGCTTTTGGCACAGGACGACTCTATCGAGTTGAAGTGGCAAGTATTTCCAAACCAGGATATCCCAAGGTTCGCCGCGTCAACCAAGCAGTCGTTATCCCCTACGAACAGCTATCAGATTACTTTCAAAGGGTTCAACGCCAAAATGGCAAGATTGCCAGTATTACGCCTCTTTAATCCAGACTTTATAAAATTTGTCAATCCCCCGAAAAGGGGGAATTTAAATTTCCTTAAAAATATAGAAACCCGGTTTTTTAAAAAACCGGGTTTCTAATTTTTTAATGAGCAACAATCTCAGCTTGCAAACCTCTGATTTTCAATCATGGCGTAATGTATTCTATCTACCTGGACAAAATTGCCTAATCTTTATAGCAAATGAAGGGCTGATTCGATAAATTATTTAATAGTGATAGGAGTAACTAAATTTTTGTAGTAAATATCACTTTTGTTACACTTGATTAATCTTGAATGCTGCTTCTTTGATTTTACTACAGATGTCCACCCAAGCTCCATCTTGCTCTGCCTCACTCAACCTACTTAGAGGATTCTTGGGATCGTGCGCTGCTTGATACTTTTCAATTGCTGTTTCTTTGTAACTGCTAAAACGCAACGGTATCCAAATAATCGTAAGTCCTTTGGCTTGAGCTGTATTTAGGAGTGGAGGTAACTCATTATCAGCAATGAAATCTGATGCTAAAAAGTCAGGACTAACCATCAACACAGCTACTTTTGCTGCTGCGATCGCTTCTTCGATTTCTTGTCGCCACTCAGCACCGGCTTGGATTTTGGTATCATCCCACACAGTTAGCTTTTTGTTGCGAATTATGGGTTTTAGGTGTTTCTGGAGTATGGTAAACCATTGTTGGTCTTGATGGCTATAGCTTATGAAGACTTGATTTCTGATTATGGGTTCTGGCATAAATGATTGCTGAGATTCATTTTTCTTCTGTTCTAATTCCCGTTGCAACTCTGCTCCCGAGGTTTGCTGCATAACATCGTCAATCAATTTTCGGACATCAACCATTTGAAAGCTTTTCTGACATTGGATTTGGTTCTGACGAGCATCTAGGAACCTGTGCAGCACGTCCAAAAGGTAGGAATAAGGCGTCTGACTTCCTTGACAGCTAGAGCAATTGCAGGGAACAAGAGTTTGATACTGCAAACGCTCGAAAGACTTATGAATTTTTTCGAGTTCGTGGGTGACAACTGCTAGTAGTTCTTTCTTGCGGTTTCCGGCAACACGGATTTTAATTTGCTTTTGATTATAGTTTTCAATAACTTCAGCACGCGTTTGGTCTTTATCAAGAACAACCCCACTTCTCCAGACAAGTTTTTGTTGTTCAATCCAAAAGTGTGTCTCAACGATGAAGCGGGTGAGGATACCTTTGGGCATGAAATCATACTCGTAGCGCAAAATTAGATTATTGCTGTCGTCCCAAGTGTAATCGGGTTGGTTAACCGAAAGCAGTTGAGGTGCAATATAAGTGCCAGGACGACTTGGTATTTGGTAGCACAGTTTGAACCGCATCATCAACTGCAGCAGTTCATCTCGCATCTGCGCATATTCGCCATCTTTCCAAATATCGGCAAGATTGTCCTGGGTAAAACATCCGAGCTTTTTCTTGACGGTATCATTGTCCAACACTTTGTAGACAGCAGTGGTGCCCCATTCCGGTTTGAGAATGACATAGTGTTTGAGTGTAGAGTCGTCTTGGAAGTGAAGGCAAACACCTAGGTCATGCAGATAGTGGATAAGGCGCAACATATCTTTATCGTCAGTTAGTTTATTCTCTCGGCAAAGGGTGCAGTATTCTTCAAGGCTGATGTAGTTGCGGGAATAGTTTTCTAAGGCTGAACGGACTCTCACCCAGAGTTTTGGCAAAGGTGTGCCGACGTGGGGAAGCCTGCTGATGTAATTCTCAATGGCGTTTTTAATTTCCGGTAAACCGCGATTGGTGGCTAAGTTGGTTGCGAGAATTTCTTTTAAGTTGGTAAACTCTCCTCGCAATCGGCGCTCATTGACTTCGCACTGACGGTCTTGTTTTTCATTTTTGATGATCAGAACTGGGCTATTGTCGCTTAAAAGTTCAACAACCTTGAGCCACCAGTCAAAATCTGTGTTTTCCTTACGAGTATCGGCAACTAATACATAAAGAGAACGCTTTGTCAGGAAAAATTGGTGAGTTTGATGATAGATTACCTGTCCGCCAAAGTCCCAAATATTGACGCGAAAAAGTTGTCCATTGGGTTGTGTGAAGTTCCACTGAATGACATCAATGCCTTGGGTGGATTCTTCATCTGACTGGAGTTTGTAAGTTTCGTCTGCAATTTTCTTGGCTAAGGAAGTTTTCCCCGCCCCCCCTTCGCCAACAATCAAGAATTTCGCTTCATAAAGGGGTTCGGTTTCATTTGGGTCTTGTACGCGGAAATAGAAATCGAGAATTTCATTCACATCACCTGGATTTTTTGACAAGTCTTTCGATCCCAAAATCTCAGGTAGAATGGGGACTGGATTTCCACGAAGATCCAATAGTTCAAGTTTTGTCAGTTGTCGAAATTCCTGTGGCAGTGCGCTGAGTTGATTCCTGTTGAGGGAGAGCGTTTGCAGGTTGGTGAGTTGTCCAAATTCCGCTGGCAGTGCGCTGAGTTGATTGTAGCGGAGATCGAGCATTTGCAGCTTAGTGAGTTGTCCAAATTCCGCTGGCAGTGCGCTGAGTTGATTCCTGCCCAGGGAGAGCGATTGGAGGTTGGTGAGTTGTCCAATTTCCGCTGGCAGTGTACTGAGTTGATTGTTCCAGAGGTAGAGCGATTGCAGGTTGGTGAGTTGGACAATTTCCTGTGGCAGTGCGCTGAGTTGATTGTCGCTGAGGTAGAGCGTTTGCAGGTTGGTGAGTTGTCCAAATTCCGCTGCCAGTGCGCTGAGTTGATTGTTGCTGAGTTGATTCCTGTCGAGGTAGAGCGTTTGCAGGTTGGTGAGTTGTCCAAATTCCGCTGGCAGTGTACTGAATTGATTGCTGCTGAGGTAGAGCGATTGCAGGTTGGTGAGTTGTCCAAATTCCGCTGGCAGTGTACTGAATTGATTCCTGTCGAGGTGGAGCGATTGCAGGTTGGTGAGTTTTCCAATTTCCGCTGGCAGTGCGCTGAGTTGATTACTGCTCAGCTCGAGCGTTTGCAGGTTGGTGAGTTTTCCAATTTCCGCTGGCAGTGCGCTGAGTTGATTACTGCTCAGCTTGAGCGTTAGGAGGTTGGTGAGTTTTCCAATTTCCGCTGGCAGTGCGCTGAGTTGATTCCATCTGAGGTCGAGCGTTTGCAGGTTGGTGAGTTGTCCAAATTTTGCTGGCAGTGTGCTGAGTTGATTGCTGTGGAGGTAGAGCGATTGCAGGTTGGTAAGTTGGACAATTTCCGCTGGCAGTGTGCTGAGTCGATTGTCGCAGAGGGAGAGCGTTTGCAGGTTGGTGAGTTGGATAATTTCCGCTGGCAGTGCGCTGAGTCGATTCTCGCTGAGGTCGAGCCTTTGCAGGTTGGTGAGTTGGAAAATTTCTGCTGGCAGTGCGCTGAGTCGATTCTCGCTGAAGGAGAGCGATTGCAGGTTGGTGAGTTGGACAATTTCCGCTGGCAGTGCGCTCAGTTGATTGAAGCGGAGGTCGAGCAATTGCAGGTTAGTGAGTTGGACAATTTCCGCTGGCAGTGCGCTCAGTTGATTCCAGCAGAGGTAGAGCGATTCCAGGTTGGTGAGTTGGACAATTTCCGCTGGCAGTGCGCTCAGTTTATTGCTCATGAGGTGGAGCAATTGCAAGTTAGTGAGTTGTCCAATTTCCGCTGGCAGTGCGCTCAGTTGATTGTTGTTGAGTTTGAGCGTTTGCAGGTTGGTGAGTTTTCCAATTTCCGCTGGCAGTGCGCTGAGTTGATTACTGCTGGGGTTGAACGTTTGCAGGTTGGTGAGTTGTCCAATTTCCGCTGGCAGTGTGCTGAGTTGATTGAAGCTGAGGTCGAGCGTTTGCAGGTTGGTGAGTTTTCCAATTTCCGCTGGCAGTACGCTGAGTTGATTGCTGCTGAGGTGGAGCGTTTGCAGGTTGGTGATTTTTCCAATTTCCGCTGGCAGTACGCTGAGTTGATTGCTGCTGAGGTGGAGCGTTTGCAGGTTGGTGATTTTTCCAATTTCCGCAGGCAAACTGCTTAAGCGATTACCAACAACCTGAAGTTCTTCAAGATGATCAAGCTGTCCGATTTCTGGAGGTAAAGCACTCAGGTTATTCCCGATAGTATCAACGATACCGCTTTCGTCATCATACTCATATTTGCCGAGAATCAGTTTTTTGAGATGAGTCAACTTGCCAATCTCAGGCGGTAAAACTGTCAAATCCTTGCCAGAGAGATCGAGTTCCATCGCTCCCTCACTCGCCGCCATCTCAATTACCCGCAGCAATTCTTCCTGAGTCATCAGCAATCTACTGAGCTATTATTCAATATTTTAAAGGTAGCCCAAATTCTGAAGTACACCTAAACAAAAATCAAGCCCGCGTTAGCGAAGCGCATAGGCGGGCTTTGTTTGTTTAGCCTAGCCCTTCTAGGGTGTGGGCGTATATTTGCAAAACTGACGTACTCCCTTAAGCAATCAACAACCTAGCCTTATCCGCTTGCTCCTGCACACTTTCCTTGAGCCACTCACTGATAGATTTACCCAATTTGACACCTATTGTTGGATCTTGGATTAAAGTCTGTTGAATTTTTTGCTGCAACTCTGGTTTCTTCTGAAACGCTAGTTCGTCAATTTTCTGATCAGGCACTAATTTGCGTATCCAGCCGGGTATATCTGTTTCCTTAACTAAGGACTCACCTATAAAGTAAGCTATTATTCCAACAATCGGTGCAATGATTCCCGTAAAAAGTAGAATATGGAATAATCCTGCTAGGACAACGCCTACGATTAAAGCAACAAGGTGCCCAACAAATATAGAAAGCCCGGTTAAATCATCCAAAGATATAGATGTAGGAACTTTGTCTGTGTGATCCCCCAAGTCAATTGTTTTGCTGCTAAATGTTTCCAGTGGTAAATTATATTTTCTACAGATTGAATCTGTTTTTTCCCTCACCTCGTTTTGAACTTTTGACAACCACTCAACTAAACAGGTCGTCACTTTATTATTGGCATCACTTCCTGTTAGCCAAGCTTTGGCTTTCTGCTCTATTTCCGATTCAAGAGATGAGAGCGTTATGATCTTTCTGTTCCGCCAAGATTGCACGCTTGGTTTTATCACGTCGTCTACCAAACCATTTGCCAGTTCTTCGGCTAATTTTTCCAAGAACACGGGTATATAATTTCCTACAATACCTGTCAGTTCTCGGTCAAGAAATTGATTAATTTCTTCCAGAAATCCCCCTGTGCGAATGTACACACGTCCCCAACGTGCCAGTCCTCTGGCAATACTAAGTTCGGGTTCTCCATCTCGCTTGCAAGGCAAATCGGCAAAGACTTCTTGGCAAATTTCCTGAACAAACGACATCTTGGAAGCACTACCTGTGAGGAGAATGGCACTTGGTTGAATGCCTATGTGTTGCAACTTTTCTTTGACTCCTTGCAACTGGTCACGGAAAGCATCACGCCAACTTTTGTTGTCAAGTTCTCGTAAAGGTTGACTGAGAATTGTGTTGATTATTTTGCCATTGACAAGAGGCAAAAACTTAAATTTTCTTTGAATATCTTCAATACCTACATTAACAATAGTTTCTTCGTAAGAATCTTGATAATTAAAATACTCTTCTTTTGCTTTACGGCATCGAAGTTCACAGCGATTTTTGTATATTGGGTTTTGCTCAAAAATTTTTTCAAGCTGTGAAATTTCTTCTAGTTGCAAAATTTCTTCATCTTTAAGAATTTCTCCAAGTCGTAAAATTTCTTCGCGTCCCTCCCTATATTGTGTTTGACATTCCAGGGTTTTCTTAAGAATTTCTTTTTCAATTAAGGATGCACCCAAGTCGTGTCCAAAATCTATCGGAGTGTCAGACATACCCTTGACAAGGGTGTAATCTGTGGTGGAAGAACCAATGTCGATAACCAGCACCGACTTTTGTAATTCTTCTATGGTGAATATGCCACTTTCTTTGGCGTGCATCAAAGCAGCGCGTGACTCTTTGACTACGGTTGCATTTGGCAAGCAATCTTTAGAGAGGAGTTGTTTGTAAGTCTCAATTTCTTCTTGCCACCATCCTGATGGACAACCGATGAAAAAGTAGTTGTTATCTCCGGACTGAATTTGTTGGGTATCAATCAAATGCTGATAGATAGCATTCACAAATTCTTTAATGTTTTTTTGATATGCCGTTTCATTAAAACGCCTAGATTTAAAGGCGATTTCAAAGATGGTGGCATCGGGCATTTGACATGCCATTTCACCAATGACAATTCCTTTTTTTGGATGATGGGCAATGGCAGTGATTTGGCTTTTCCTATTATTAATGAGTAAACTTTGAGGAGTCGTTTCTGCATTATCTGCTCGTACCCAGCTAAGAGCCGTTTCTCCATGCCCTAAATCAAATCCAATGATTTTGATATTATGATAATCGCGCATGAGTAATTCTGTTTGCTCCATACAATTAATACTATTGATTCGTTCTCACGCAGAGCATGGGAACGAGAGTAAAATAATGAATATTGCCCACCTTACTATACTGGTGATGCAGGCTCAATTACGCTACCTGGTAAGAGTACTTGGTTATCTTTAACCAAGGCTTGTTTCAAGGTGATGTAATCTGTAATTTGTGGATCGAGACTTGGCTCAAAGTAAAACATCGACCAAGCTTCCATTCCCGAGTCCTGTTCCTCTATTGATTGATAAACTCGTGTCTCAATTCCGTAGCGTCTCAAAATCGTCGCAGCTTGTTCAATGCGCCTACGCACCGTAGTTGGCAGTTGAGTTTGTTCATCGAGTCCGTCTGCCATCAAATCTTGTAGGTACTCTAACAAGTCTAGATGATTTTCCAGACCAGGTTTGGGTGATTTCTCTTCGCTTCCCGCGTACGCAGCAACAGTTAGATCAATTGATTGAAAAGCTTGATAGAGATGGTCAAGTAATTTATCAATATCTATTTTTACAGTACTTGTTTTCAACGTGTTTTTAGGTGGTTCTGGCTGCGAGACAACACCTGTGTTTTCAGACGACTGCGTTTGCTGAACTATTTTTCCAATCACTCCTCCGGTAATTGCTCCTATTAACCCCCATATATAACCCCCTGCCAAGGTTCCCGTTATACCGCCAGCAAGTAAGCTACTCATAACCTCGCGGTTTTGTTGTACTTGTTGTGATAATCCCTGCTTGTAATAGTCAAGCGATGTCAATGATTTCAGATTTTTTTCTATCTGAATCATTGTGTTAAATGGCGCTAAAGTGTTAGAGGTTAACTCAGTCAAGCCTAGCTGGTTTTCGGATTGTGAGTTAGCACTACTGTGAGATTTTTCCGGAGTGTTTAGGATTGAATCTTGCAGTTTGACTAATATCAAAATGCTCGTGTATTGATTAAGCGCCTTTAACATGGCTGTAGCAAGGCGTGCCTGTGGTGGGGTTAATCCTCTAATGTAATCACCACTCAAGTCTGCAAGCTTGTTAATCTCGTCTTGAACTATCTTGACGACTTGCTCAGTTGTTTCTGTTCGTTCTAATTGAGACTTTAGCTTTTCTTGTATTTCTTTGTAATAAGATATAAGTGTTTTCATAATAAAAATAAAATTTAAGGCATCCTATTTCTATACTATCGTTGCGCTCTCACAGGGTGATATTTATGTTTGTTGGGTTTGCACAACCGTTATAGTAGTATTTTCAGTATATAGGAATCCGGTTTGACTTCTGAACTAACTCGTTAGGGCAGGGAACAGGGAACGCTTAACAGGGAACAGGGAAGAAACAATAAAGGTGTACGGAGTTTTTTTCAAAAATCAAATAGGAGTCCTATATATAGAATTTGTTAAATAAAATACTTGAATCTTTAACCCTTCGTAGCTAAAACCTTTCCCTCTCCTTTATAAGGAGAGGGATGCCCGATAGGGCAGGGTGAGGTTTCCAGCGAGTTTTGGCAGTTAGATGACTTCTATGGTAGCTAAAACCTTTCCCTCTCCTTTATAAGGAGAGGGATGCCCGATAGGGCAGGGTGAGGTTTCCTTTGGTTAGTTCAATGACTTCTATGTACACCTTAGTCTTGCAACGAGGAAAGCCTAAGCCCACCTTTCGCAGGGTAGGGTTCTTCAAATCTACTTACTCACCTCGTAGAATTCCAACACCCGCTTTTGTCTCTATATAATCTGCCAAGCTGATAAAGTCATCACGTGGATAGCACCTTCCTCCAATCAAGTCAAATGCCAATTTGCTAGATGGGTTTTCTGGATTTTCTAGAATATGTATTCCCCAGTAATAAAGTTGTTCACTGGCTCGAATACAAACTTCTTCTGGGTCTATACAATGAAACTTATCATCTGTTGTGAGAATATCTTTATATGTCTCGAAATAAACTTTTCTGAGAAGACTTAATTTTTGAGCACCAGGATTTTTGAAATTATTAACTAAGACAAATAAGTGAGCTTTTTTGTTGATCTGACGTATTTCTGTTACAGTATCTCGAATCACTTGACCATGCTTATTTAAGCCGAGTGGATTTAAGGTGGTTGGTATAATGCAATAGTGCAATTTTTCGAGTAAGTTTGTGGGGTTCCGCTCAAGTGCAGGAGAGCAATCGCAAATAACTATTCTACAATCACGGGCGGAATCTTCATGCCAATCCCTGCCATCAAATACTTCTATCGTCGTACCCCTACCTCTAGAATTAGGAACAAAAACCCCATCTCCTACTAGCTTTTGCAAATTTTGTTCTGGATCTAAATCTACAAGCGCCACATTGAATCCTTGTAGTGCAAATGCTCCTGCTAAATGCGCTGCTATAGTTGTTTTTCCAACCCCCCCTTTACAAGTAAAAATGCCAAAATAAATCTTTTCTGAGGTTGTGGAATCGTCATAAATTCTATCTTCATATTCAGCACCATCAATCCCAACCAGCTTCTTTTCCTGAGCAATTCCACAGCGGATTTTAGCATCTTTCCCCCAGGATCTGATTAGAGCCAGTGCTGGCCCGCTGAAACCTCTTGTTGTTATGAATAAGCCAAAATTAAACTTATCGCCTTCATCAGAATCTAAAAAATTCGCAAATTTTAAAAGCTGCGGTGCTGCTACATTATTTCTCAGCCACTTGATGCAAACAGCACCTACTAAGTTTCCTTTTCTGACAACAAAATCATAACCAGATTGGTCTGATTTGGCACCTATCACGGTCCAACCCGCCCTATGGAGAAGTGTCGCTACGTGCTGTTCAAAGTGGCTATAGTTCTTTATATAAGCAGGCTCCATAGATTCGATTTCTCGATACTGTAAGCTGATAGTAGCTGAAATAACTTTGTTAATAATAGGATTTACGCAAGAACTATTTTAAAGTCTTATTTATTGGTGTCCTTGGTGTCCTACCCTGCACCGAAGCCCTGCGGGGATGACCTATGCCCTGCAGTCACGCAGCATTTAGCCGGTTTCTTTTTCCATAATTTGGCGTAACTTTTGACTCACTTTGTTGTGAAGACGAAATCTAGTTTAACATCCACAAGAACTTTGATAAATTTTTCAAAAAGTTGTTCCAAACTCTATACTCGCTCGGCAATGATTTGTTAAGCTGTAAGCGCTGGTAAGCGGAGCCATGTCAGCGCAATGCACTGGTTGTTATCTGGACCTCTAAGCGTCGAGAAGTTAACGGTTAATATTGCAGGGTTGCCAGCATCGTTACAAGGTACGAAGCTGGTTCATATGTCAGACCTGCATTATGACGGGAAACGGCTATCGGAAAAAATGTTGGAACAAGCGATCGCTGTTAGCAACGAAGCTGAACCCGATTTAGTTGTTTTAACAGGTGATTATGTCACTGACGATCCGTCACCAATTCACAGGTTAGTGTTACGACTCAAACATCTGCAAAGTAGCGCTGGGGTGTATGCCGTACTTGGTAACCATGATATATATTACACTCATTCCAAAGCAGAAGTAACAGCGGCATTTGAAAGTATAGATATTAAAGTTCTTTGGAATGAAATTGCATATCCTTTTGGCAAAGAACTACCTCTGGTTGGGTTAGCTGATTATTGGTCACGAGAATTTAAGCCTGAAGTTGTGATGAATCAGCTAGACAGTACTAAACCTTGCATTGTACTATCCCACAATCCAGATAGTGCTGAAAAATTACAAAAATGGCGAGTCGATTTGCAGCTGTCTGGTCATACCCACGGCAGTCAAATTGTAATTCCAGGACTAGGTCCTGCTGTGATTTACTATAAGCCATTTGTTCGGAAACTTCCCAGAAAACTACGGCGAGCGGTGCCATTTTTGCGAGGAGATTGTTCCACAGTGATGAAACACTGGGAATGGGCGCAGGGTTTTCACAAAGTAGGAACAAATCAACTTTACGTTAATCGTGGGTTAGGCACTTATCCACCAGGACGTTTGTTTTGCCCACCAGAAGTGACTGTGATAACTTTAATGAACTGATAACGTATGAACCGCCGAAAGCTACGATGGATGCGTATCAGCAGCTTGCGGCGGTTTGTTAGGTGTAAATGATTGAGAAGAGTAAAAAATTAGAAGAAAGTCACTCAACTAAGGTGGACAAGGTTCACAACCAATATCTTTGCCATTGTGTGTTCTCGATCCAGATAAGCAGGCATTTTTGCTGTCAGTTAAAAAACCTCCAAAACGACTTTACTAAACCTTAGGCGAAAACACATCACAACAAAACACAACAACTGAGAAATGGTCGCGAATATATTAGAGCAGGAGGCACAGGCTCTAACAAGTGAAGATTTGGATAAATTTCTAACTTCCATGCGCCTACTCTTAAGTTAGCATCCCCTACTGAGAAAGGTTTATATATTTACCAAATTTTATAACGATTCATCCGTCTTAACATTTTATAAAATTTGTTATAAACATAGTCTTTTTTTACTGTCTTAGCGGAAAAGTTGATTTGCATTTCTTGAGATACTGATTTCATTTGCAGTCTGGAAGTGCTTTGCAACGCTTAATCACAAGGCAATAGCATGACAGTGTTATCACGATAGCCACCCGCTGCCAAAGTCTTACCATCTGGACTAAAGACAACACAATAAATTGGATCTTCACCAAGAGTGAAAGCACGCAGTTCCTTCCCTGTCTCCACTTGCCAAAGCCTTACCGTCTTGTCTTTACTACTGCTTGCGATCTGCTTACCATCTGGACTGAATGTTACAGAACAAATATCATCAGAATGTTCTCCAAGAGTGCGGAGTTCTAGACCATTTGAGAGTTGCCAAATTTTAATTGTCTTGTCTGTACCGCCACTTGCAAGAGTATTTCCATCTGGACTAAAAGCAACAGAATAAATTCCTCCCAGTTCTTCGGAATGACCTTTAAGAGTCAAAAATTTATTTTCAGCCAAATACCACACTTTGATAGTTTTATCCTTTTTACCACCACCACTAGCTAAAATATTTCCATCTGGGCTGAAAGCAATGCAGAAAATCTCGTCACAATGCCCGTGGAGTGTAGATGTTTCTTTATTTGTATCTATAGACCAAAGCTTGATACTCTTATCTTTACTACCACTAGCTAAAGTTTTTCCATCTGGGCTAAATGCTACAGTATAAACCTTATCTTTATGCCCTTTGAAGGTGGAGATTTCCTTTCCAGTGGAAATATCCCACAACTGAATTGTTTTGTCATCATTTCCACTTGCCAAAAGTTTTCCATCAGGACTCAATGCTACAGAATTCACTGCGCCAGAACAGGAAAATCCTCCGGTTTCCCTAAGCATGCGAGGTTCCTTATCAGGAAAATGCCAAATTTTTATAGTTTTGTCATCACAACCACTAACTAATGTTTGTCCATTCGGACTAAATGCGACGGACGTCACTTTATATGAAACAGGACTTTCTGTTGTCAAACCTTCTGGTGTTGGAGGTGATGTTGTTGTGCTGACAACAGGTGTAGAAACTTCTGGTGTTGTGGGTGATGTTGGTGCACTGACAACAGGTGTAGAAATTTCTGGTGTTGGAGGTGATGTTGTTGTGCTGACAACAGGTGTAGAAACTTCCGGTGTTGGAGGTGATGTTGTTGTGCTGACAACAGGTGTAGAAACTTCCGGTTTTGGGGGTGATGTTGTTATGGTGACAACAGGTGTAGAAACTTCCGGTGTTTTATGATTGACCGGAGGACTCGGGCTTTGTGTCACCGTCACTGGAGATAGATTTGGAGAAAAATTTGTTGTCTGTTGCTTCTTTACCTGGAGGGGTGGTGGTGGTGCGGGTGATTCAGTCGTTACTTGAGGTGGCTTGAAACCTTCTGGTTTTTGTTTTTTTTCGACCAGGTTTTGATATTGCTGCTTTCCCAAAGACAATTCCTGTAGTTCAGTTTGTATTATGGCGATGGCATACTGAATTTCTTGAAACTGTTTTTGAGTATTTGCACTGAAATGTTGTGTCAGGGTATCAAGTTCAATCAGGTGTTGTCTAAGATCATTCACATTTTGTTCCTTCTGGGTTTGCTGTAATGCTTGTACCTGGTGCTGAGTGTATCGATTTAATTGCTGTGCAAAAGAGTCCAGTTGAGAAAGGCGCACAGAAAGCGGATTAATTTGCTGTTGTGTCGTTGTACTCAACTGTTGTACAAGGGTGTCGAGTTGAGTGAGTCGTTGACTCACAACATCAATATTTTGTTCCTGCTGGCTTTGCAGTAATGTCTGTATCTGCTGTTGTGTCGTTGTACTTAACTGTTGTGTCAATGCATCAAGTTGTGCAAGGCGCTGATAAATAGGGTCTATCTGTTTGTGAGTGTTTGTATTTAACTCTTGCGTTAAGGTGTCAAGTTGAGTTAAGCGCTGTCTGAGATCATCGGTATTTTGTTGTTGGTTATTTTGCAGTAATGCCTGTATCTGTTGTTGAATGTTTGTACTGACTTGCTGGAAAGAGGCATCAAATTCTTCAAGACGTTGGGTGAAAACATTGACCTCTTGCTGCTGGTTCTTTCGTAACTCCTCAAGCTGCTGTTCAGTTGTTGCGCTGAGTTTTTGAGTGAAAGTATCAAAGTTTGTCAGTCGTTGTCGCAGTGGATCTATGAGTAGATCCTGTTTGGCAATTGTTGTTTGTTGATGCTGCTGGATCAAATACTTTAACCTTTCTCGATTAGCAACGTTCAAGCATACTGTTACAGTCAAAGGAGCAGCTACATAAATCATCTGTTGCGTGAGTGCGGCTGTGACTAATCCCAGTGCAGAAAAAGAGACGGAGGCGTATTCGCTAACTTCTAACCAGTGGAGTTTGGTCATAATTCAGGTGAGTGCTGTGGTTGGTGCCTAAATCAGAAAATAACTTGAGCGCGTAACGCGGTTTCACTACCCTATCCTCATCTTCTTCTAATAAATTTCAAAGAATCGATGCCCAGAAGTACTCATGTCAACAAGACATGACAAACACAAATGCATCCGGGTGACCTCTTAAAACCCAGCCAAACGCTTGATCCAGTGTAAAAACCTTTCTAGAAGGGATTTGAGCTTTGATTTTCTTCGAGAGGTTTTGGAGGATCTTGATGATGGGGATGCAGAATGAGTCTGTTTATTTTTCAACCTCGCTTCGATTTGTGCGGCTTTATTTAAATCAGAACTGGCTCGATACTCATATCCAAGTTGGGAGCAAATAAACCCACGGTATTTGTAAGCATCGATGTAGTTGGGATTGAGGCGAATTGCATGAGTAAAGTCCGCAAGTGCTTCCTGGTATCTTCCTTGTTTTGCATTCTCTGCTCCCCAGTTGTAGAAAAGTTCGGCATTGGAGCGACTTGTATAAATGTTTGTCTGTGTTGTGTGTGTTGTCTGAGTGGGGGGGTCAGCAGAACTTGGCAGATGAGATTTAAGCTTGTCGTAAGCTTCGTTGATTTGTTTAATTTTTTCTTCTGCTTCCTGTTTTTGGTGCGGGTGAGAAAACCGATCAGGATGCCAAATCTTAACTAGCTTACGATAGGCTTGCTTGACTTGTGTTGGTGATGCACCGGGTTTGAGTTCGAGGATAGAGTAGGCATCATTTATGTTAAGGCGATCGCTCATACTGGAAAATAGGCAGCATGGTAAATCTATGTTAACTATTTCGACAAATTCTCATCATTTAATCCAAACACCCCACAGCGGTTATCACTGGGACGGTACTACTCGTCGCTTTTTTGAAGGTTGGTATTACCGCGTCACCTTACCAGCAGAAGGTGAAACTTTTGCCTTTATGTATTCTATTGAAGACCCAATCGGCGGTAAACACCACACTGGTGGTGCAGCACAAATCCTAGGTCCCAATGACGAGTATTTATGGCGTACGTTTCCGGATGTGAGCAAATTTTGGGCAAGCCGTGACGTTTTGGGCTTAGGTCATTGGGGCAAAACAAACCTCCTACATACAAAACCTGTGTACCTCCTTCCACCTGAGTTTGAACACCATATTCAAGAAGGCTACCAAGCAACCGCCACCCTGAACCAAGGAGCAATTCACGATCCTGCTACTGGTAACTATTGTCGTTGGGAGTATGAAATTCAACCCATTTATGGATGGGGTGATAAAGGAAGTATTCAACAATCAACCGCTGGTTGGTTGTCATTCTTGCAGATTTTTGAACCCGGATGGCAAATTCTCATGGCGCATGGCTTAGCTTCCGGTTGGATTGACTGGAATGGTAAACGCTACGAATTTACCAACGCCCCAGCTTACGGTGAGAAAAATTGGGGAGGCGCTTTTCCCGAAAAATGGTTTTGGCTCAACTGCAATAGCTTTGAAGATGAACCCGACCTTGCTCTGACTGCTGGCGGTGGACGACGCGGTGTTTTATGGTGGATGGAATCTGTAGCTATGATTGGCATACACCATCAAGGCAAGTTTTATGAATTCGTACCCTGGAATTCACAAGTACAGTGGGATATTCAGCCTTGGGGTAGATGGCAAATGCAAGCACGGAATTTCCAGTATGAAGTTGAAATCACAGGAACGACCAATTTACCTGGAACTCCTTTACGTGCGCCAACAGCAAATGGTTTGAGATTTTGCTGTAGTGACACTATGAAGGGAGAGTTAAATTTAGAGCTGCGAGAATTCGGTATTGGAAAAAGAAAAACTATCCTGAAAGCACGTAGTTTCTTGTGTGGATTAGAAATAGGCGGCCGATCTTGGGATAATTCTTGGCAGTCTCGCTAAAAATGGTATCATGTTGAATGATGTCTGTTAGGGGCTGTAGCTCAGCAGGATAGAGCGAGCGCCTCCTGAACTATCGGGCACTATAGAGGAAACTCTATGAGTGAATGTAGTTAAATTCGGTGAACCCTAAAAAGAAACGAAAAAGTAAAATTGGTTGTCTTTCGACCACAATGCTGACACTTCATGGGAATACCGAGCCAAGCCTGAGCTAAAACTTGTGATTTTTGATAAAGTTCGGCTCAGGAAGGTGTAGAGACTAGAAAGCTACCACCTAAGGGCTTAAAGCCTACGGTGAAGGTATAGTCCAGAGAGTGGGGAAACTCACACAAATCTGAAGCGCTAGGTCGCCGGTTCGAATCTGGCCAGTCCCGTCCTCTAATACATTTGATAAACTACTTGGGAAATCTTTGGATTTGCTTAGATGGAGGTTATAATCATCCATTGAATCTAGAGATGTCTCTTATTTTTAGGCACAGATAACACCACATCTGGGTCTATAACTTCAATGAAAGACTGATAATTGCGAGTCGTGGTTTGTCAAAAAATATCCTGATATGGACTATACAAAAGGAAGATATTTACACTACATTTGGTGTACAAAACTTGTGGAACAGAAATATGATTGAAACACAAATTTGAGTTGATTTTTTGGCGCTTTGATAATCTACGTTATGATTCTTGCAATAAATTCTGTTTCAGCAACCGAGGTGCTAAGTCCTTGAACAAGCAACAATCTAAAGGTATTTCTTCTCGGTTTATGCTCCTAGCACTACCACTGATGATGTTGTGGGGTTACAAGGAAGTTCAAAGCCAATTTATGCAGCCTCAAGCAATTTTAGTCTTAGGTGGTTCCACATCTAAATTAGAGAGAGAAAAGTTTACAGCAAATTTTGCACAAAAACACCCCACTTTAAGTATTTGGATTTCTGGGGGTAGTCCTCCAAAGGTAACTAAACAAGTGTTTGCTAAAGCTGGAGTTGATACAAGGCGGTTGCGTCTAGACTACAGAGCAAACAACACTGTAGAAAACTTTACAACATTGGTGGATGATTTGAAAAAAACAGGCATAAAAAGTGTTTATTTAGTTACTTCTGACTACCATATGCACCGTGCTAAAATCGTTGGTGAAATTGTTTTGGGTAGTCGAGGAATTGATTTAAAACCTGTCACAGTCCCTTCAGAGACTTCTGCCGAACCAATTGGAAAATCTATCCGTGATGGAATTCGAGCTATAGTTTGGGTAACAACTGGTTACACAGCTACTGATGAAATTCAAAATAAGCAGTCATCAAATCAGTTATTAAAACAATAGTTAAAAAACATTTATAAGTTAAAAAATATTTCGACTTGACGAAACTGAAGAACTTTAGCGATCGCTTTATCTTTTTTAGGCAGCAGCTTTTTCTTGTATAAGCACGTAAGGTTGGACAATCAAAGTCTTAAACTGCTTTGCACCCTGAGTGTTCCATTCTCCTATTTGTGTAACCGAGGGTTTGGTAATCAATGCCTCATCTACCCAAGTTTCGACTTGCGATACATTATCGCCAGCGATCGCCACTCCCACATCTAGTATATCTAGCCCTACCGCCACGAGAATTAGAGCATCCCGTTGCGCATGAGGAATCAGCCATTCCCACTCCGCCTCATCCAAATTTTCTGTTAATTCTGCTCTTAAATCTGTATCAGCCATTCGTCAGGAATTATAAGTTCTCATCTACTATAATAAATAATTCCAATGTAAATAACACATCTTTTTTTTCGCTCTGTTTCAATTTTGTTTTAAACAACTATAACTTTCAATAAAAAATACATTCTTTAGGATTTATTACAAGTAGGTCAACATTGAAAACGTAAGATAAAGTTTTGGCGATTACTGAGTCCCAAGGGGACACGCTGCGCTAACGCTTCAATCCGTTACGTATGCCCTATGGCTAACGCCACGGCTACGCCGAACGGGCAAGCCTTACGTCTAAAGCCCTGTGGGCGTGCGCTTGCGCATACGTAATGGCATTTTACGTTTAATTAAGTTGACCTACTTAACAATATTTTATAAGGATTCAACTTCCGCTTTCATCTCATCAATTTCAAATAAAGAAACTAAAACTCCAGCAATCGGAATAGAAATAAAAAGTCCCAACAATCCTGCAACTTTCGCCCCAACAAGTAAAGCAAAAAAGACAACAACAGGATTAAGATTGAGAGCACCTTGCATAATTCTAGGCGTAATTAAATTGTCTTGTATTTGTTGAAGTATGATGCAAGCTACTAAGACTTTGAGTGCCATCCAAACACTTTGTGATAAAACAATCAAAGTAATGATACTCACTCCTAATGTAGCTCCTATGCCAGGAATGATGTCCAATATTCCAATTATCACTGATAATATTAATGCAAAAGGTACTTTTAGTATTAAGAAAACAAGAAAAGTCGAAGATGTCAAAAATAAAGTTAATATCAACTGACCTCTAAAAAATCCCAAAAAGTTACGTCTGATTATATTTGTAAATTTATCTCGTCGTTTTTGGGGTACTGTTTTAATAATAAAAGACCAAAGCTTTTCGCCATCTAGTAACATAAAAAAAGCGATAACAGCAATAAAGACAAAAGTCACAAAGTTAGTAATCATGCTTTGGAAAATATTTAAACTGTTAACAAGCAGAGATATAGCTTGATTTCGCAATTGTTCTTCAATGACACTCAAGTCTATTGGCAAGTTACGATTACGAAGAAAAGCTTCTATTCGTTCTACTAACGGTATTAAAGAGTTTAAAAATGCAGAGACTGTATCAATTAATTGTTGTCCTTGAGATAAAATTGTTAAGCCTACAGTAATTGTCAAACCACCAATTAGGATAATACTCAATAAGAAAATGACAACAACTGCTATACTGTGAGGTAAAAAGCGTCGCAGCCATTGCACAGGATAACTTAGTAAAAAAGCTAAGATTGCAGCAAATGTAAAAATAACAATGACTGATTGAAAATAATCTAGAAGCAGTGTTATTGCCCATCCAGAAGCAACTAAAAGCAAAAAACGGACTAACGCCAGATTATTCAGGCGATACCAAAAATTGTTGGCATCAGAACTGCTCATATATTATTTCGGAAGAGCTTGATGAGGGTGAATAAAGTTCAGCAGCGTGGAACTAATATCAAGTCGAACTCAAGATTTTTAAATTAAGGTTTTTTACTCTCTTTCCCTAAAGATAGATGCAAAAAATCCACTAATTTTCAGATTATTATTGATAATTTGTAACGTCAATTAACTATCCAAAATCTCAAATTAAAATTGTATGGTTTTAAATTGACATAAATTCAGTGGCTTTTGCCACCTCCTTTAAGCATATTTTCAGACTCTTCCAAATTATCGTCCCAACTCGTGGAGCGTGTTAATTGCTGCTGCACACTTTTGCGTTAACGCTTCCAATTCCTCTTTATCATTAGAACTGGGAGCATTTATCAGTTCGCCAATTCGCACTGTGACTGGAACTGAAACAGGAGTTTTTGAACCTTTTTGCTCAATTGCCTGAGTTCCCCACAAAGATACGGGCAAAAGTGGGACTTTGGCTTTAGCAGCAATCAGGGCTGCACCTCTTTTGGGATCTGTAATGCGTCCGTCTGGAGTACGTGTTCCTTGTAGAAAAAGACCTACAGCCCACCCGTCATCAAGATACTTCATAGCTGCACGGATAGCAGTGCGATCGGCACTACCTCGACTCACAGGATAAGCACCGTACAACTCAATTGCTTTACCGAGAATTGGGATTTTAAAGAGTTCTTCCTTTGCCATAAACGCAACTGGACGGCGTACGCAATTAGAAACAATGGGTGGATCGTAGTTACTTGCATGATTGCTAACTACTAGTAGTGGTCCTGTTTTAGGGACATTTTCAGCACCATAGATTCGTCCCTTGAAATAAACCTGAAGCATGGGACTGACCACTGACCACTTAAATGCGTGGTAAAGTAACAAACTTACATATGGTTCACGGTTTCGAGACATAGTCGAAAGGGAGAGGATAAACAATTCAAAATTCAAAATCACCAAAGATTTGAGTCTCCTCCGGAGACGCTGCGCGAACGGAGGAAACCTCCGCTCAAACTTCTCTCAAAATTCAAAATTTCAAATTATGGAAATCACTAATCTGAATGTGGGACAAGTGAGTAGTGAGTCGTTAGTGACACAATTAACGACTCACTACTCATAACTCACTAAAGAGCTAAATGACCTAGGTTGCTGACGTTTTCTAAGATTAAGTCAGAGCAAGTGCGTTTAATTAAACCAGTTAGCACATTACCAGGACCAATTTCTACCACTCGCTCAATGCCATTTTCTGGTAGTGCTAATGAAATTTCTCGCCATCGCACTCCTCCAGTCATTTGTTGTATTAAACGTTTTTTCAAAACACTTGCATCAACAGTAGGAACTGGTTCTACGTTTGATAAAACTGGTACAAAAGCTTGATTAAATTCGACTGATTCTAAAATATCTTGAAATTCAGCGGCTGCTGGTGCCATTAAAGGCGAATGAAATGCCCCAGAAACATTCAAAGGCTTAGCACGCTTTGCCTTAACTTGAGACATTACCGCTTCTACTCCTGCGGGTGTGCCTGATATGACCACTTGACCAGGACTATTATCATTTGCTATCACTACCTCAGGAGTAGAAGCAATGACTTTGTCCAACTGTTCACGATCAAAGTTCATTAAAGCTGCCATCATCCCACCTGCAGTGGTCTCCATAAGTTCGGCACGACGCTTTACTAAACGCAACCCATCAGACCACTCGAATACTCCAGCCACGTAAAGGGCCACGTATTCTCCTAAGCTGTGACCTGCAACTAAATTCGGTTTTTCTTTCTGACGCATAATATCAGCGAGAATACTTTCTACAACGTATAAACAAGGCTGTGTGTAGAGAGTGTACGCCAACTTTTCGGGATTGTTCTGACAGATTTCGATGACAGACCAGCCCAATATGTTCTCAGCTTGAGCAAATTTTTCTTGTGCGGATGGCACATCTAATAAGTCTATTCCCATTCCCTGGGACTGTGAACCTTGTCCAGGAAAAACCCATGCAGTTTTAGTCATTAGTCATTAGTCATTAGTCATTACTCATTGGTCATTGGTCATTGGTCATTGGTTATTAACAAATAACAAATAACCAATGACAAAGGATAAAAAACTATCTTCCCCATTGGAAGATGGCTGCACCCCAGGTGAGTCCAGCACCAAAGCCAGAAGTGACAATAATATCACCCGTCTTGATTTTGCCTTGCCGCACTGCTTCATCTAAAGCAAGGGGGATAGAGGCGGCAGAAGTGTTGCCATAATTGGCGAGATTACTAATAACTTTGTGTTCTGGAATATTTAGGCGTTGAGCAACAGCGTCGAGAATGCGCTGATTTGCTTGGTGCAATAATAGCCAATCTATTTGGTCAACACTAAGGTTGGCACGAAACAAAGCTTTGTCAATAACTTCTGGCACTTTTTGTACGGCAAAGCGGTATACTTCTTTGCCATTCATGGTGATGGGTTGGAAGTTGCCTTTTCCAACATTGACTTGTTGAGTCAATTGTGTTGGCTCTGCTGCATAAGCAAGATTAAGGCAGTTATTCTGAGTTCCGTCGCTTCTGAGTTCAAATCCCAGCAAGTAATCTTTCTGGTTTGCCTGTATAACGACAGCGCCAGCACCATCACCGAACAATACACAAGTTCCCCGGTCCTGCCAATCTACCCAACGAGAGAGAAAATCCGCTCCAACAAGCAGTACGTTTTGATAAACTCCAGTCCTGATGTATTGGGCAGCAGTCACTAGCCCAAACACAAAACCAGAGCAAGCTGCGGTGATATCAAAAGCTACCGCTTTGGTAGCTCCCAATTGACCTTGAATGTGACAAGCACTGCCAAACAAGTCATCAGGACTAGAGGTTGCTAGCACAATTAAATCCAAGTCTTGTGGCGAAATTCCAGCCATTGCGATCGCCTGCTCACTAGCAGCAGTCGCAAGTTCAGTTATCGTTTCACTTGCTTTTGCCAATCGCCGTTGACGAATTCCTGTTCTTGTGGTGATCCATTCGTCTGATGTTTCAACCACTTCTGTTAGTGCGTGGTTATCCAGGAAAGTTGCTGGTACTGCTGATCCACTTCCCGTGATTGCTATTCCTAAGTTTTGCACTCTGGCATCTCCAAAGCTATCAGCTTTTAGTGATTAGTGATTAGTCATTTGTCTTTAGTCAACAGTCTTGAGTCGTTAGTAAAGGACTTTTGAGTTTGACTTTGACTGAAAACAAGGGAAGTGTTAACCACTTTCTTGCTGAATGCTTTGATATTGAGACTGAATTCTGTGCAATACTCGGTTATCTACAGCTTCTTTTGCCATGCGAATTGCATTAAAAATCGAAGGTGCTTGGGAGCTACCGTGACTGATAATGCAAATTCCATCAACGCCTAAAAGCAAAGCACCTCCATGTTCTGCATGATCCATTCGCTGCTTTATTCGCTTGAGGTTAGGTTTTAAAATTGCTGTCCCAATTTGACCGTGTAATCCTTGGGGTAATTCTTCTCGGATAATCTGGAGCATGACTTCCCCAACTGCTTCGGCAAATTTTAACAACACATTGCCCACAAATCCATCACACACAATCACATCAAAGTGACCGGAAAGAACATCACGTCCTTCCGCATTGCCAATAAATGAGATTTGGGGATTTTCACGCAGGAGTTGGTTCGCACGAACAGCGGCGTCATTGCCTTTGGTGTCTTCTTCGCCGATATTCAACAAACCGACTTTGGGTTCTGGAATACCTAAGACATACTGACTGTAAATCGACCCCATAACAGCAAACTGCTCTAAAAACTTGGGACGGCAGTCTACATTTGCGCCGACATCAAGTATGAGCACTGGTTTTCCTGCTACCATAGTTGGAAACATTGCACCAATTGCTGGACGGTCAATTCCTCGCAGTCGTCCCAAGCGGAGCAAAGCTGCTGCCATTGCTGCCCCAGAGTGACCGGCAGAAACCACAGCATCAGCCTGCTGATTTTTTACCAAATCCATAGCTACGTTAATCGAAGCCTTAGGTTTGCGTCTAATACCGCTTAAAGGCTCCTCATCCATTGTGATCATTTCCTCAGCAGGAACGATCTCTACCTGCCGCAGATTAGTTTTTGGCGGCAGTTTGCTTTCTATTTCTTGGGGATCGCCTACTAATAAGACTTCTACGCCCAATTCTTCTCGTGCTCGCAGTGCGCCAGCAACGATTTCATCAGGTGCGTAATCCCCTCCCATTGCGTCAATTGCGATCCGTGCGCCAGTCGATCCCATTGCTCAGAGCTTCTAGAAACCTTACAAATTTTACCAGATGCCAAAGAGTGAAAGTAGTAGATATTCTGATCAAGGCAAAACTGATGAAGTATAAGTTATAAAACTTTCAAGCTTCATACTTGAGCCTTGATCCTTTCTCAAGAGGTGCTAACAAGCTCAACATAACATGAATTACCTCTGTAACTGAGAAGCAAAACCACACTATTGAGGATAAAGTTTAATCTGTTAGTTAATCCTTTTCACAAAAGCTGGCTTTTTGGCAACACAAAAAGCACCAAAGCTACCTAAAATCAGAAAATTAGCCTGATTTAGGGGTAAACCTCAGAAATATGTGGGATAGACAAAAAAGAGTACCCTGTATGAACAACTAGATTCACCAAAAGCGCAAATGAAAACTTTCTATTTTCAAATGTTTTGGACTCAAGGTTATACTTTCTAGCAAAGCTTGTTTGCATGCCCTACTTCCGCGTGGCAAAAACTGCGGTTATCATGACTCAATGCCGGGTCTCGTGGGAACACTTACGTAATCATACACTAAACAAAATAGCATATTCTACAGAGGCAATGAAGCATGCTGGAATTGTTCGGTTCAGGTTTAATTTCTGTTTGGCTGGAAATGGCTGGAGTCAATGTCAAGCCCATAAATGCTTTGGATATCTTAACTTGGCAAGGTAGCCCCGGCTTAGTTGTTGCCGCCGATCCAAATCCAGTTGGGGCTGCTACGGTGCTGGAATATCTCAAAGGATTACAAACATCGAAATTAATAGCAGCAAATCAAATCGAAAGTCAGGGAATTTGGATACAGTCTGGACCGATGCTTATGGCTAATCACCAAGGCACGACTCCTCTTCCAGCTGCTTCCTTAACCAAAGTTGCTACCTCACTCGTTGCTTTCAAAAATTTTGGTCCAGATCACCAATTTCAAACTTTGGTTAGTACTACAGGATCTTTGCAGAATGGTGTATTACAGGGCAACTTGGTGATTACAGGTAGTGGCGATCCGATGTTTGTTTGGGAGGAAGCCATAGCGCTTGGTAATAGTCTCAACCAGATGGGCATTAAACGTGTTACAGGAAATTTGGTGATTACCGGGAATTTTGCGATGAATTTCCAGCGTAATCCAGTGCTAGCAGGTCAGATGCTTAAGCAAGCTTTGAATTATGCTACTTGGCCCCGTGGGGCTACTTTTCTACACTCGCTGATGCCAAAAGGAACTCCTAAGCCTCAAATTGTGATTGCTGGAGGTGTGAAAGTAGAACCAATCGCAAATCCTCAACCGACTTTGCTCTTGCGTCACCACTCACTACCTTTAAAGCAAATCATTAGGGAAATGAACGTTTTCAGCAATAATGAAATAGCTCAAATGCTGGCAGATGCTGTGGGGGGAGCGGAGGTTGTGCAATCAACAGCTGCTACTCTGGCAAGGGTACCGCAGTCAGAAATTCAGTTAATTAACGGTTCAGGGTTAGGACCTGAAAATCGCATTTCTCCCAGAGCAGTTTGTGCTATGTTTATGGCAATTCAACAGCAAGCATTCGCTTATCAGTTGACTTTGGCTGACTTATTTCCAGTCTCCGGATTTGACCATCGGGGAACGATGCACTCTAGACATTTACCTGCTGCGACGCTCATGAAAACTGGCACTCTACGGGATGTTAGTGCTTTAGCCGGAGTAGTGCCTACGCGCGATCGCGGTTTGGTATGGTTTGCCATTCTTAACCGTGGTACGAATGTCTCAGGTTTCCGCACTGGACAAGACCAATTGTTACAACGTTTGGTACAGCAATTACAAGTTGCTCCAGCTGTTCCTGCTACTGTCACTCCTCACATAGCTACCAATGCAATACCTCAATTAGGTGCAGCTAGTCGTAATGAAATGTTATACGGAGGCTAATAAGAAATTCAAAATTCAAAATTCAAAATTCAAAAATAAGAAATGAGCCTCCTGGTAAATATCCTGCTTATTAACTATATGTGTCCCTTTGGAACTTACAAAGCACGTTCTTAGAATGCGATTAGAGCGATACTATTGATTTTTCACTTTTCTGTCTTGAGGAATGATCTCTGTCACGACCTTTTTTCCAGAACCATCGCTGTTGATGACAATCGTTTCTGCTTGCAAATCACCGGAGGCTTTTTGACCTGTAAAAGCTAATGGAGGATCTGCTTGGCGATAAACGACATCCCCTTGAGCCTCAACTAATTTCTTGTCAAAATACCATGTTAAGGTCTTTGATTTAAGAGACTGGCCACGCTCTCCAACGCCAGAAACGTTTCCTGTTAAATAAACAGTTTTTTCCGGTATCTTCATTTCGCCTTGATTTGCACTAACTGTTACTTTTTCAGTTTGATGGAAGACCCGCACAGGAGAATTAGTTTTTACTGTTTCTGAGTTTAGGTTCCAAGTCATAGAGTTACTAGCGACTTGCACTGGTGGGTCTAGTAACTCTAGCTGTGCATTTTTCTTAACGGTAGCAATTTTTGTCTTCAAGTTAACTTCAGCAGAGTCTCCTTGACCTCGGTCAGTAATTTGGTTGTTTTTATAATGATCCATTTGGACAGGGCGATCGCCTATTAATGTTTCTTCTTTTATTCGCCAAGTCAAATGCTCAGTTCGCATTTGTAATTGCGGTTCCAAGCAGTTTGCAACCACTCCTCCAGAAAACTCCATGCGTTGTTCGCGAGTTTTCACTCGCGCCTCCTGCGCTACGGCTTGTAGTTGTTTATGAGTTCCATGAAGCTGGTTACGGACAATGAGCAAATCTTCTTTTGGTCGCCACTCCAACTCATTACCGTTTAAAACAACACCATTGCGAGGATCTATCGCGACAATTTTCCCTTTTAGAAACAATTGCTTACCATCTTGCGCAATGTCTGCCATTTGAGCTTGTACTTGATAAACAACTTTGCCATCTTGGTAAAGTTCACCATATGGACTTTGGGCTGCACCAATTTGTTTTTCTTTGGTGTATTTTGCCTGTTTTGCTCTGACTCTCCAAATTGGTCTGCCAACTTCATCTGCTTGCTCTAAGGTGACACCAAAAAAAGTTAGGTTACTATCTTTCTCTCCAGGCGATGGACTCTCAACAGGTGGTTTGGTCGTGACGTGAGTTTGGCTCCCAGCACAAGCAACTAACCCTACGGAGATTAGGGAGAAAAGGAGCCAGCGCGATGCGGAGGACAGTGTTGGAGCAAACTTTCCAAGAGGAATTTTGAATTGATTTGTCCGCCTCATCCTCCTTATCTCCCTTTCTCCTCTTGCTTAGTGCTTCATGACTCTTGAATTTCAATCTGCTGCCCGTCGCTTTCCCTGGGATCTTCCATAAATCCTATAGGGGCTAGTGATCGATCTAGTACTCGATAAGGGTAGCTTTGGCGAGGAGTTTTCTGAATATCTTCTTTAATTGCTTCTAAATCAATATAGCGATCGCTCACATTAATCAAACTGTCGCTCGTCATGGAGCGTAAACTGACCACCTCAACCCGCACACCGCGATAGCTGACTGAATTCACTGCATACGCCAGATCTCCGTCACCACTGACTAACACTGCTGTATCATATGAGTCTACTAAAGCCATCATATCTACCGCAATTTCTACATCCAAGTTGGCTTTTTTGGACCCATCTGGCAACTGTACCAAATCCTTGGCAATAACCCGGTATCCGTTGCGTCGCATCCACAACAGAAAACCCTGCTGTTTTTCATTTGTGCGATCTACTCCAGTATAAAAGAAGGCTCGCAACAATCTAGAGCCTCCTGTTAATCGACATAGTAGCTTGGTGTAATCAATTTCAATTCCTAGTTGTAGTGCTGCATAAAATAAGTTTGACCCGTCAATAAAGATGGCGACACGACCCCGATTTTCTAAAACTTGTTCTGGCGTAAATATCGAATCATTTTCCAGATTATTCAACATTGTTGTCATACCTCATTTTTATGAAAATGTAATAAGTGATACTTTTTTTTTACAGATCAGCAAAGAACGGCTTATGATAATCTTTCAGGAGTGATAAATTTAGTCCTGATAAAATCAGACAAAATTCAGTAATGAAAATTGGAACAACTAATTGTTTTTAGCAGGTTCTATTCGTTTAAAGACTGGTCTAGCTTCACCTAGCTTTTGTTGATTTGTTAGTACTCCCCATGTGCTATGAATCGCAAAAGGAGCAGCGGTGGCGGTTTCTATTTGTTGATTAAAATTAATTCCGTAACCTAGTTGCTGGTAAATATCACTACTTGTATCAGGAATGATCGGAGATAGGAGATAAGCTGCTAGTCTCACTGATTCCAGCACTGCATACAGAACTTGTTCAACTGCTTGGATTTGTCCTTGTTTATACAATGACCAAGGAGCTTGTTCATCAATAAACTTATTACTGGCTTGCACCAGTAAAAGGATAGCTTCGCAAGCATGATTGAAGGCTAACGCTTCATATGCATGTTTCACTTGTTCCCCAAGACGTAAACCAATCGCTTTCAAAGGATGCTCAATAGGTATATTTTCATTTGTAGTTGTCGGCACATTGTTAGCGCAGTATTTCTTCACCATGTTTAAAGTGCGGTTTAGCAAATTACCTAAATCATTTGCCAAATCTGCATTTACCACATTAATGAATCTACTTTCATTAAAGTCGCCATCCTTGCCAAATTCGATTTCCTTAAGGAAGTAATAACGAACAGCATCACTACCATAGCGCTTCACCAAACCTATGGGATCGAGGGTATTACCCAGACTTTTGCCCATTTTCTGACCATCTTTGGTCAAAAAACCATGTCCAAAAACTCGCTCTGGCAATGATAAGCCAGCGGACATGAGCATTGCTGGCCAGTACACTGCATGAAAGCGCAGGATATCCTTACCAATCAGATGCAAATTGATCGGCCACCATTTTGCTAAGGCATTTTCTAAAGTTGGTTCTTCATCCGGTTCTAGCAATGCGGTAATGTAACCTAAAAGCGCATCGAACCAAACATAAAGAGTATGGTTAGGATCAACTGGTACAGGAAAACCCCAATCTACATTCACCCGTGAAATGGAGAAGTCCTGCAACCCTTGATTCACAAAGTTGAGGACTTCATTTCGGCGGCTGTCTGGTTGGATAAAATCCGGTTGAGAGTGGTAAAGTTTTTGCAGTTTCTCTTGATATTTAGATAAGCGGAAGAAATAGTTCTGTTCGTCTCGCCACTCAACTTCTTTATTTGGGTGGAGAGGACAGCGGTGTCCTTCTAACAGTTCTCTTTCTTCTTTGAATTCTTCACACGAAACGCAGTACCAGCCTTTTTGTTGTCCCTGGTAAATGTCTCCAGCTTCCCACACTCGCTGAAAAAATTCTTTGACCAGAACTTCATGACGAGGAGCAGTCGTACGAATAAATCTATCGTATTGAATGTTTAGTAACTGCCATAGGGAGACAAAACCCGCTGACATTTCATCACTAAAGCTTTGAGGCGATCGCCCTTTGCTTTCTGCTGTCCGCTGAATTTTTTGCCCGTGCTCATCTGTACCTGTAATCAGGAGGACTCTACGTCCCAAAAGTCTCTGAAACCTTGCCTCCACATCTGCTGCCATTGTTGTATAAGCACTGCCAATATGGGGTAAGTCGTTTACATAATATAGTGGTGTTGTGAGTGCAAATGTCTTTTGTGTTCTATTCACTTGATTTATGCAAAAAAAAACTAGTTGTTAAAAACGTTTTCTCTCTTACCTTTTTTGGATAAAACCACGCAATTATATCATATCTCTCCTTGTTTCAATTTTTTCTTAATTTTAACAAATTTATGTCGTTTGAGTTTGTTTAATGAATGTCATAATCTCAGCTTATTTGTCCCAATAATTGGGAAGTTACTTACTAAGATTCCACACGAAACTTGTCATTACATTAAGAACATTAGAAGACAAACCTCTTTTACACAAAAAACTTTACCGATTTTGTTGATCTGAACATTTCTACCTTAAGGCAGTCGCCGTTATCGGTTAAAAAATGTAAATTCTTAATAAAGATAAGCTGCGAAATTTCCTGATCCTATATCAAGATGACTGTAAATAGCCCCCTTGAGGTTTCTCGCTGGTTACTGGCGGCGCTATCAACCAAAATGTTTCGCTACTACGAGGATCGCATTCCCCAAGATGCCAGTGTGTTAGTAGTGAGCAATCACCGCAGCTTTATGGATGCACCCATTTTAATGGCGGCTTTATCAAGTTCTATTCGCTTTGCTTGCCATCACTATATGGGGCAAGTGCCTATAATGCGGGAGATTGTTACAGGACAATTAGGTTGCTTTCCTCTAGAGGAGGCAAATCAACACCGCCAGCAAAGCTTTTTCCAACAGTCACAACTGCTATTGCAGTCAAAGCAAATAGTAGGAGTTTTTCCTGAAGGAACAAAACCAATGGTAGAATTTACCCAACCGAATCGGGTGGGTGAATTTGAACGAGGTTTTGCCCATTTGGCATTGCGAGCACGGGTACGAGATTTAGCAATTTTGCCAATAGCAATAGCATCCCTTGAAGAAGTTAACACATCTGCTGTACCTTTGAGGGTATTAAGTTTGTTTGACCCTTCAGAACCTTTATTCAATCAGTCAGGTTGGCATCCACTAGTCACATATCAACGTGTCGCCGTGCTCATCGGTCATCCATATTGGATTAAGCCTCTACAAAAAGAAAAATATCAAGGAAAAAAAGCAAGAACTATGGTGACAGAATTGACAAATCATTGTCACTCAGAAATTGCAAACTTACTGCGTGAAGGTTGCTATTAAAAAAATTAGTCATTAGACCTCTCCAAAAATGGCTATGAAACCAATACCCCGCGCTTGCACTAAAAATCATTTTTGGAGAGGTCTATTAGTCGTTTAGTTAGCTTATGACTAGTGAAGTGTTGAAATGTTAAGTGTTGAGCAATGACTATTCCAAAAGTTGATCTAAAGCCATGTTTCCTCAGTCCTAAACGACTCCAGCCAGAGTTGCCATTGTTTGTGTATTTACCAGGAATGGATGGAACAGGTCAACTCTTGCGATCGCAAACTGCTGGATTAGAAGTTGGCTTTGATGTCCGTTGTTTAGCGATACCAAGGGAAGATCTGACCAGTTGGGATGAGTTAGCTAAGAATGTCTTGGACTTGATCCATGCAGAATTAGAAAAAAGCCCCCAGCGTCCTGTTTACCTGTGTGGAGAATCCTTTGGTGGTTGTTTGGCGCAGAAAGTAGCGGTCATTGCACCACAGCTGTTTAAGCGCATTATTCTCATCAACTCGGGAAGCGCCTTCCAGCTTCAGCCTTTGTTAACTTGGGCATCTCAATTGAGTTCCTTGGTTCCATCCAACCTTTATAACATCGGCGCACTAGGTTTATTACCTTTTTTGGCAGCTTTGGCACGCATTTCTAGGAGTGATAGACAAGAACTCCTAAAAAGCATGCGTTCCGTACCACCAGAAACTGTTCTGTGGCGAATATCGTTACTGAGAGATTTTTGCGTTGAAGAGGAACAGTTACGTCGCCTGACTCAACCTGTTTTGGTGATTGCGGGTGCTAGCGATCGACTTTTACCTTCCTTAGCTGAAGCAAAACGTTTGGTTAGTATCTTACCCAATTCTAAGATGGTGGTACTACCACATTGTGGGCATGCTTGCTTGTTAGAAACAGATACTAACCTCTACGAAATTATGAAGGCAAATGATTTTTTAGACAGTAGTGTTGAAGCAGCTCAGGAGCAAGAGGCTAGGGGATAAGGATGAGCAGTGAGGCAGTGCGCCCTTGCGAGTTTGGCGACTTATTCGTGTAGACGTCGCCCCGCAGGTATACCAAAAGGATAAGTGGGCGCGTAGTCATTTTCATAAATTTTACTTAATTATTGAGATTTTATTCTGACAATTTAGCTATATCCATTTCATAAAAGAATATCATTAGCTCACCAATTAAAATAAAAAATAACCCGAGGTAACGATGAATATACAACTGGTTTAATCCTTACTACAAGTTATTCTCGCTTTACCAAATGAAGAACGTTTGTGGTTATAAGAAAAGTTTTTTGAAAAGATTTCTTATCCTTCTACTAATGAACTGATGCATCTTGCTCACAACGGAAAAGCATTTGATTTTTTGCATAATGAACCAGAACTCTACAATCTTGAGGACGCAGAACCTGTCTAGTGGCACTTGACAAAGGAGATATTGTTCTAGTTTTATTCCCATTTACTCACTTAAGTCAGACAAAGTTACGTCCTGCTGTAGTTCTTCTGGAAAACACTAGTTTGAATGAAGTTACGCTCTATTTCATTTCTTCACCAAACGTTGATAATCTGAGTTCAGATGAATTTGCCCTAGATAGTTCAGAAGCAGAATTTTCTGGGACTGGATTACGAGTTGCATCTATTGTGAGAGTAACTCGAATTGTGACCTTGCAACGTCAACTGATTATTCGACGCTTAGGCAAGTTAGGAGTCAATCAAATACAGACATTGAATGCACTTATAATTCAATCATTCAATTTAATGTCATAAAATTTATACTGGCGTTCAAGCTAACAGCTAGCTATAGTTTGAGTAGAAGTCCTGTTGAAACTTCCTCTAACGACTTATCCTGATAGAAAGATGCTAACTGCTCACACCTTCCTTCAAAATAAAATAGGGAGATTTCTAGAGAAGGTGGTAAGCAATGACAGACAAACTTAGTAAAGACACAGAAGATACAAAACTAAATAATAATATACTTGCGTCCGAAACAAAACAAAAAAAGTCATCCTTGTTAGAAACCGTTGCTGAAACAGTGGGCTGTGTTTTTGGAACGGCTGTGGGCGTAGGAACAGCTGCTGGTAACACTGCTATAGAAGCTGGTAAAGTCGTTGCAGAAACAGCAGTTGATGTGGGAGAAGCTGCAGCAAAACAAACTCATAACCTGATTTCACAAGCAACTCACACAGCAGGAGAAGTTGCAGAACGTATTGGCGATATTTGGCTAGTCCGAAAGCTGGCTGGGTTTTTAAATCTGAATTGGGTTTTTGGTGCTGTTGATACTGTTAATTTAGATAAGGCAGAAGCAGAAGTCAAAAAGCTCAAGCAAAAATACCCGAATGAATCATCTAGGCAACTTGCCCACCGGATCATGCTTGAAAAAGCAACAAAAGCCGGGGGTATTGGATTAGCAACTAGTGTTTTGCCAGGAGTGGCGGCGGCTTTGTTGGCAATTGATTTAGCAGCGACAACAGAGTTACAGTCAGAAATGGTTTGTCAAATTGCATCTGTCTACGGATTGAATTTAAAAGATCCTGCCCGTAAGGGAGAAGTATTGGCGATTTTTGGTTTGGCGTTGGGTGGCGGTCGTCTTTTAAAAGCAGCAGGTTTAGGTTTACTAAGAAATATACCTTTTGCTGGCGCAGTGATTGGTGCTAGCTCTAATGCTACAATGATTTATTCCTTGGGGTACGCGGCTTGTCGATTTTATGAAGCGAAGCTAGATGAATCAAAGTCGCTCGATTCTGAGGAGACACTGAATACTTTAAAACAACAAAGCGAAAATTATCTGGAAAAAGCAATGGCTCAAGAAGCCGCAATGGATCAACTTCTAATTCATTTTATCCTTGCTAACTATCCAGAAAAAACATGGGAAGAAATTTCGACAGAGTTGCAAGCTTTGAACCTCAGTTCAACTTCCTTGAAAGTAATATCTGAAAATCTTAAATCACCTCAGCCTTTGGATACACCTCTCAATCAACTCAACCGAGATTTTGCTGTACCATTATTGGCTCAATGTTATAAAATTGCCAGAGTAAAAGGTGAGATGACTCCAGTGGCACAGCATATTATTAATACTATTGCTGCTAAATTTGATATTGATCTCAATGTTGTTCAGTCTACTGTTGATGCATCGGAAAATTTAGCAAATACAAAATAATTGAATTGATTTGTCTGATGCCAGACAATAAACAAAACAAGCCGGTTTCTCTAAGAAGCCGGGTTTCTTATTTATATAAATATACCAAAGTAAAAAAACTATCTCAAGGTTATTCCACAAATGTTATTATCAGTCTTAAGTATATTGTAGTAAGAGTTCCAGCATTTTTTGAACTTGCAAAAAAAGTTGGATAATAATTATTGCAAAAATTATTATATGAAAAGTATTATAAAACAAGATCCTAAAGTTGGAGTCAAGGCTTATGCCTAACTTCACTGTTACGAAAAATATTTCACAATACGACGCTGCCTTTAGCATAGCCCTGCTCGTGGTGTTGTTAGAGGTCATGTTTTTGGCACTGATTTGGTGGAACGCCAGATTCATTAATCACGTAGATGACAAGCGCAAACAAGAATCAGCCGCACTAAGGGAAAGTGAAGAACGCTATCGGCTGCTTAGCGAAAACATTCCCCAGATGATTTGGATCAGCAACCCAGATGGCTTTGTAGAATACTACAATCAGCGCTGGCTAGAGTACACAGGACTCAAACCTCAAGAATCATTGCCCCAACACACTTTGGAGTCGAATTGGCAGCAAGTTGTTCATCCTGACGATTTATCACAAGCTTTGGAAAAATGGACAACTGGACTCAAAACAGGAAATCGCTATGAGGTACAGTACCGCCTGAAACGATTTGATGGGGTTTATCGTTGGCATGTCGCACAGGCTTTACCATTACGTGACGAGGACGGCACAATTGTTAAGTGGTTTGGCAGCTGCACTGATATCGATGACCAAAAACGGACAGAAGAAGCGTTGCGTCAGAGCGAATCACGGCTGCGGCTATTTGTCAACTCAGATATTATTGGCATTCAATTTGGTGATGTGTATGGAGGAGTAGGTGAGGTTAACGACGCCTATCTCCACATTCTTGGTTATACCCGTAAAGATTTTCTACAAGATAAAGTGCGGTGGAGTGAGATAACTCCAAGCGAGTATCTACCGTTAGATGAAGCGGCGATGGCCGAGGCGAAGATCAAGGGATTTTGTACTCCTTACGAGAAAGAATATATTAGAAAGGATGGTTCTCGTGTTCCAGTGATCATTGGTTTCGCCTTGATTGATGAGCAACGCGAAGAGGCGATCGCCTTCATTTTGGATATTAGCGAACGGCAAGCCGCGCTCTTGCAACGCAAGGGAGCAGAAGCAGAACGCGATCGCTTCTTTACGCTATCAGTTGATATGCTGTGCATGACCGGATTTGATGGTTACTTCAAGCGTGTCAATCCGGCTTTTGAGAGAATTCTCGGCTACACTCAAACAGAACTACTCACCAGACCTTTTATTGAGTTTGTACATCCAGAAGACCGAGCAAAAACTTTGGCAGAAGTGGAGAAACTTGCAACAGGAGCCTTAACACTCAATTTCGAGAACCGCTACCACTGTAAAGATGGTTCCTACAAATGGCTGGTTTGGAATGGGGTTCCCGATGTTGAGTTAAAGTTGCTGTATGGAGTTGCCCATGATATTACTGAGCGCAAACAGATAGAACTGACGCTGCAAGAGCAGGCAGAAGCTTTGCGAATTAGTAGAGAACGTCTGGATTTGGTCATTCAGGGAGTAGAAGTCGGTTTGTGGTACTGTGACTTACCGCTGGACAAGCTGATTTGGAACGACCAGTGCAAAACGCATTTTGGTCTACCACCTGATGCCGATGTCACGATTGATTTATTTTATCAAGTCCTACATGATTATGACCGCGAACCCACACGCCAAGCAATTCAGCACGCGATTGAGCAGGCGACTGGTTATGATGTAGACTACCGCACAGTAGCCCCAGATGGACGCATACGCTGGATCAGGGCGATTGGACGCACCTTCTGTGATGCGGCTGGCACACCAAAGCGCTTTGATGGCATTACTATTGACATTACTGATCGCAAACGAGCACAAGCCGCCCTTGTTGAAAGCGAGCAGCGCTTTCGCCATGTCACAGATACTGCTCCAATGATGGTTTGGATGTCGGGTACAGATAAACTCTGTTACTACTTTAATAAACCTTGGCTAGATTTTACCGGACGGACAATGGAGCAGGAACTGGGCAACGGTTGGACAGAAAGTGTGCATCCCGATGATTTTCAGCGTTGTCTGGAAATATACACGAATTCATTTGATGCTCGTCAAGATTTTCAAATGGAGTACCGTCTGCGACGGTTTGATGGAGAATATCGTTGGATTTTAGATATTGGTGTGCCTCGGTTCACAACGGATGGAGAATTTTTGGGTTACATCGGCTCTTGTGTAGATATAGCAGACCGCAAGCTATCTGAGGTTCAAATTCAACAACTCAACGAAACTTTAGAAGAACGGGTAAAACAGCGCACAGTTCAATTAGAGGCAGCCAACAAAGAACTAGAATCCTTTTGTTACTCCGTCTCTCATGACCTGCGAGCACCATTGCGCCACATCACCGGATTCGTTGACTTGCTGCAAAAACGTCTTGTGTCAACAGCGGTGGATGACACCAGTAGACGATACCTCAACATTATCACCGAAGCAACTAAACAAGCGGGTAAATTAATTGATGATTTGTTAAGTTTTTCTCGTGTGGGGCGTTCTCAAATGCGTCATACCACCATTGACATGAAACTACTGCTGCGGGAGGTGCAACGTGATTTAGAACCAGAAACCAAAAACCGTCAGGTTTCTTGGCAAATAGAACCATTACCTCAGGTACAAGGAGACCCCGACTTGTTGCGGCTCGTTCTCCGCAACCTCTTGGAAAATGCCTTAAAGTATAGCAAAACTCGCCCTCTGACACAAATTACTGTAGGTAGTAGCACCAGTGAGCAAGAAGTGGTATTCTTCGTGCGAGATAACGGCATTGGTTTTGATATGAAATATGTTCACAAGTTGTTTGGCGTTTTTCAACGCCTGCACAGTGATCCACAATTTGAAGGTACAGGTGTGGGATTGGCAAATGTCCAACGCATTATTCATCGTCATGGGGGACGCGTTTGGGCAGAAAGTGAAATAGATAAGGTCGCGACTTTTTATTTTTCGCTACCAAAAAGGTTTGGAGTGGGAAGTGGAGAGTAGAGAGTATACGATGGAACTAAAGCGCATTCTCCTAGTTGAAGACAGCATTAACGATGTTGAGTTAATCCTGAGTTCACTGGCAGAAAATCATTTGGGCAATGAAGTCGTCGTCGTTCGTGACGGCGAGGAAGCATTGGATTACCTACATCGTCGAGGTTTGTATCGTTTGCGTCGCGAAGGTCATCCTGTCGTGGTGCTACTCGATCTAAAGTTACCAAAAATTGATGGTATAGAAGTCTTGACGCAACTCAAAGCTGACCCACAATTGCGAGTCGTACCAGTCGTGGTGTTGACTTCTTCACGAGAAGAACAAGATCTCGGTCGCTGTTACGAACTTGGCAGCAATGGTTACGTGGTCAAGCCAATCGATTTTCTTGAATTTGTTCAAGTCATCAAAGGTTTGGGATTATTTTGGGCAATAATTAATGAACCCCCTCCCGGTTCCATACCTCCGGCACGCAGTAATCAAGGAGTAGCAGGGATATAGCCATGTCAGGTCTAAAATTTGTCTTGCTGGAAGATAATTTGCTGGATGCAGAACTGATCAATGCCGTGTTCACCGAAAGCGGTATTGGCTGCGAACTAATGCACGTGAAAACGCAAGCCGAATTTCAGACGGCGCTAGAGCAAGATAACTTTGACCTGATTCTTTCAGATTACGCCTTGCCTGGGTTTGATGGTATTACGGCTCTAAAGATGGCGCAACATCACTGCCCAGACATACCCTTTATTTTTGTGACTGCAACAATGGGGGAGGAAGTCGCAATTGAAACCCTCAAAAGTGGTGCCATTGATTATGTTCTCAAGCAAAGATTAGAGCGTCTTGTGCCTTCGGTAAATCGGGCACTACGGGAAGCCCAGTATCGACGCGCCTGCAAAATAGCTGAGGCTCAACTGTATCGACGTGAGGAGGAGTTTAGAGCTTTAGCGGAAAACTCACCAGACGCAATCACCCGCATTGATAAAGAACTCCGCTATAGCTACGTAAATCCCGCAACAGAAATGGCAACAGGAATACCATTAGAAATATGGATTGGCAAAACAGTTGCCGAAATGGGTTCTGCTGAGGAAGTTTCCACTTGGCAAGCAAGATTACGCCAAGTGCTTAGCACAGGAATTGGGTGCTGGATGGAGTTTGATGTTCCCTCACATAAGGGACGCATTTACTATCAGGCACGGATTGTGCCAGAATATGCCGCCGATGGTTCCGTACAATCATTGCTGAGCATTGCTCGTGATGTAACACAGTATAAACTGGCAGAACAGGCATTACGGGAAGGCGAGGCTCAGTTACGCCAACAAAAGGAAGAACTGGAACGGGCAAATAAAATTAAGGATGAGTTTTTGGCGGTGCTTTCCCATGAATTGCGATCGCCACTCAACGCTATCCTCGGCTGGTCCAAAATATTACGTACTCGTAACTTAGAACCAAAAAACTTGAATCGTGCGTTGGAAACAATTGAGCGCAACGCCAAGTTACAAACACAACTAATTGAAGATTTGCTGGATGTATCCCGAATTATTCGTGGTAAGTTGACTCTGCGTCCCTACCCAACAAACTTAATTCCAGCAATCGAAGCTGCAATAGACACAATGCGTCTGGCAGCTCAAGCCAAATCAATTGATTTGCAATTTCTCATTATAGACTCTGGATTGGAAACACAGGACAAATCAATTCAAAATTCCAAATCACTGAAGATTAGAGAAGAGGTCTCCTGCGATACAACTTCTGTGCAAATTCCAAATTCTGAATCTCCTCCAATTGCACTCCAGTCGTCACCCTTATGGGAAGTAGCAGCGCGTCCACAACAAAAGGAACCTCTGCAGGCGCAGAGCTATTCTATGGAAAGCCGTGGTTCTCTATCTCACATTTCCGGACAAAAATTCCACGTTTTAGGCGATCCTAGCCGATTACAGCAAATTATCTGGAATCTAGTTTCTAACGCTATCAAGTTTACCCCACAGGGAGGACGAGTGGAAGTGCTGCTTGAAAGAGTTGGGACAGATGAAAAAGATGAGGGATCAACATCTGCCTTATTACCCCTACTCCCGATTCGCCACTCCTCAAATTCGGCGAAAATTACTGTGAAGGATACAGGAATGGGTATCAAACCTGATTTTATTCCTTACGTGTTTGATTCTTTTCGTCAAGGAGATGGTTCTACCACTCGCAAACACGGAGGCTTGGGATTGGGTTTAGCAATTGTACGCCACTTGGTAGAATTGCATGGTGGAACTGTCACCGCAGAAAGTCCGGGAGAAGGAAAAGGTGCAACATTTGTAGTACAATTGCCTATTATTGAAGATATAAGAGCAAAGAAATTGATTTCCACTTCCTCATCTATTTCATCTGCCTCATCCCCATTAGAAGGTGTGCGCGTGTTAGTGGTAGATGATGACACTGATTCACGAGATTTTTTGGTATTTGCTTTAGAGGAATTTGGAGCGATCGCCACTGCTGTCAGTTCTGCTTCTTCAGCACTAGAGGTTTTGACAACATTCAAACCAAATGTTCTCATTAGTGATATCGGTATGCCAGAGCAAGACGGCTATAGCCTGATCCGTCAAATCAGAGGATTATCACCTGAAGAAGGAGGAGACATCCCGGCGATCGCCCTGACGGCGTATGCTGGAGAAAGGGATCGTCAACTGGCGATTTCAGCAGGTTTTCAAAAACATCTTTCTAAGCCTGTTATGCCAGATCAAATAGCGAATGTCGTTGCCGAACTCGTGAGACATTAACTCAGTTATCAGTTATCAGTTATCAGTTAAAAATTATTTGATAACTGTTAAGCGTTCGGGTGTTCCCTGTTCCCTGTTTTCTATTCCCTGTTCCCTGTTCCCTGTTCCCTGATTTAATCACAAACTCTGGAATGCTCTCTAAAGCATAAAGTGCATATTTTGCGCAATACTGGTACAAGAAGTTTTACATAGAAGACAAGAGTATGGAAATTCTTGCCACTGCTACCCCCCTTCTAGAGTGGACGGGGGACGGTTTAGCAATTGGATTATTTGAAGATGCTGTAGAGTTAACTGGCGAACAGGTAACTTTAGATGAAAAGTTGGCTGGTAGTATAAAAGAGCTGATTGCTGAAGAGGAATTTAAAGGTAAGCAAGGCAGCACTGCTGTAACGCGAGTGGGTGGTGGTAGCCCAGTTCGTAAAATTATACTCGTAGGTTTAGGCAAACCCGAGGCTTTCAAACTAGAAACCTTGCGGCGATCTGTAGCCAACGTTGCTCGCTTAGCGAAAAAGCAGAAGTGCAAAACTCTGGGAATCAGCCTGCCTATTTGGAACAACGACCCAACACAAACAGCACAAGCACTAGCTGAAGGCGTTCAATTAGGACTATATCAGGATAATCGCTTTAAATCTGAACCAGAGGATAAAGGACCACAAGTTGAGAAAGTCGATTTATTAGGACTGGGTGGACAAGAAGCAGCAATTAGCCACGCCAATCAAATTGCCTCTGGTGTATTTTTAGCACGGCAGTTGGTCGCAGCTCCTGCCAACTCTGTGACACCAATTACTATGGCAGACACCGCCGCTGATATTGCCTCAGAACACGGTTTACAAATAGAAATCCTGGAACAGGAAGACTGTGAAAAGTTGGGCATGGGAGCTTTTTTAGGAGTTGCAAAAGCTTCGGATTTGCCACCTAAGTTTATTCACCTCACTTACAAACCAGAAGGAACACCCAAACGTAAGCTAGCGATTATTGGTAAAGGTTTAACCTTCGACTCTGGTGGACTCAACATCAAAGGAGCTGGCAGTGGTATTGAAACCATGAAAATTGACATGGGTGGTGCTGCGGCTACTTTAGGTGCCGCCAAAGCGATCGCTCAACTTAAACCAGATGTTGAAGTTCACTTTATTTCCGCTGTCACAGAAAATATGATCAGCGGTCGTGCTATGCGCCCAGGTGACATTCTCACTGCATCCAATGGCAAAACCATTGAAGTAAATAATACCGATGCAGAAGGACGTTTGACCTTGGCAGATGCCTTAGTATTTGCTGAAAAGCTAGAAGTGGATGCAATTGTTGACTTAGCGACTCTCACTGGTGCTTGTGTGATTGCTTTGGGAGATGACATTGCTGGTTTGTTCTCTACCGATGATGCTTTAGCAGCACAGATAGAAAAAGCTTCCCAAACTTCTGGAGAAAAGTTTTGGCGACTTCCAATGGAAGAAAAATACTTTGAAGGGCTGAAGTCTGGCATCGCGGACATGAAGAATACAGGACCACGTCCTGGTGGTTCAATAACCGCTGCATTGTTCCTCAAGGAGTTTGTCAAACAAACTCCTTGGGCGCACCTAGATGTTGCTGGTCCAGTTTGGGCAGACAAAGAAAATGGTTACAACGGTCCCGGTGCGACTGGCTTTGGCGTTCGTACTTTAGTCAGTTGGGTGCTAAGCGATAGCTAATCCAGTAATAGGGACATGAAGGAGTGAGGGCTTTGTTCCCTCTTTCCTGTTCTCTGTTCCCTGTTAAGCATTCCCTGTTAAGCGTTCCCTCTTAAAAATTTATGAACGACTAATTGGAATTTCAATAAAAAATTCTGCACCTTGTCCAGGTACTGACTGACAATATAGCTTCCCACCATGCTTGTCTACTATAATCTGGTAACTGATAGATAGCCCAAGTCCTATACCTTTACCCACAGGTTTAGTAGTAAAGAAAGGGTCAAATAGCTTGGAACGAATTTTTTCTGGAATACCAGGACCATTGTCAATAATTTGGATTCCAATCCAGTTTTTTGAAATCACCTCAGTGCGAATACGAATATAATTGGGGTTAGCTTTGATTTCATCAGATGTGCGCTGTAAGTTGTACTCATCTAGAGCTTCAATTGCATTGGCAACGATGTTCATAAATACCTGATTCAGTAAACCAGGGTTGCACTCGATCAGCGGCAAAAAACCATACTCTTTAATAATAGAAATTTCAAAATGTGTTTCGGTTACCTTAAGGCGGTGGTGCAAAATCATTAATGTACTATCAATACCTTCATGAATATCAACTGTCTTTAGAGCAGCCTCATCTAAGCGAGAAAATGTCTGAAGAGATTTAACTATTTCCTGAATCCGTTCTGTTCCCATCTTCATAGATTTGACCAATTGATTAAAATCTTGTTTCAAGTAATCCAAATCCATCGCATCGATTTCAGTTTGAACTACTTGTGAAAGATTGGGATACTCTTGCTGATATAGTTCCACGACTTTTAGTAAGTTTTGGGTGTATTCCTCAGCGTAGATAAGATTGCCAGAAACAAAAGTGATGGGATTGTTAATTTCATGGGCAATACCAGCCATCATCTGACCCAAACTAGACATTTTTTCAGTTTGAATCAGTTGTACTTGAGTTTGTTGCAGTTTTTGTAGCGTTTGTTGTAGTTGGATATTTTTTCGTTTTAATTCCTTTGTCCTTCTAGCTACTCTAATTTCCAATTCTTGATTAGTTTTTTCTAATGCTGCTTGAGAAAAATTTCGATCTTTTAAGTATTCTTTTAAGAATCGTAATACCATAAGCCATGCTGGAATGAGCATTACTAAACTAAAAAATGATGCAAAATTTGACCAAAATAGTTTATTGCGATATTCAGCAATGTTTTCCTCCAACTGATGCGAAATAGTAAGGTCTCTTTTACCAACAATTTCAGCATATGAGCGTTTTTTTTGTTTATATTCTTGACTTGATAATATTGCTTGTGCTGCTTGGCTTTGACCTTTCTTTACTAAATAAAAAGATTGATATTCCATTGCAACTAAACGCTGATTTACATCATAAATTTTTTTGAAATCATCATTTTCATATACTTTTTGAACTAGTTGAATTGATTCCTGAATCGCAACATTTAGTTTTGGTTCAAATTGATGATACCGTTGTTCCCAAATCCGATCACCTGTAGCAGCATTCATACTTGCTGACATGGTTAAAACTTCATCAAAATAGGTAATTTCCTCATTGATAATTTTTAGTCTGAATTCAGTTTTGATAATACTGTTGAAGTTGTAGTATGCTTCCCAACTGATCCAAGTATGAGGCAAAAATAATAACAATGTCAGCACTACTGTTACAGTTACTACTTGAGATGGAATAAATCTCAATTTAGAGTATAAGTACATTTTTATGCTGCTTCTATAAATGTTTTAGAATCAGGATAAAATCAAAATAAAAAGTAAAACTTTATTTAGATTAATATCAAGTTTGCTTAATCGCTTATCAATCGCACATACACTCCAACTACCCGCAAGCATATGCGTAGTGTCTTTGCAGAAGATAACGACTCAGTAATTTCTCCTAACCACAAAATACTACAGCAGAACGCAACTGGGTATGACGTAGATTACAGAATGTCGTGGCTTTTTGTGGGAATAAGCGACAGCAAAATTCTGATAAAAAGCTAGGAGAGTGTCAAAAGTTATCACCCACTTTTAAGAAACACAGGGGTGTAAGGGTGTAAGGGTGTAAGGGTGTAGGGGTGTAGGGGAGCCAGTACTGCAGGAGGATCTCCCTCCGTAGGTATCTGGCGTGAAAAGAGTGTTTTTTTCATTCGTAGCGGGTGATGAGCCAAAGAGTGCGCCTGCTCCTAAGAAAGCAGGGGGCGCTTAGCAAGGGGAGCCAGTGCTGCAGGCTGTGCACTGAGCGTGGTCGTTGTGAGGGTTTCCCGACAGAGGCGACTGGTGAACCCGGAGGGAGCCAGTGCTGCAGGAGAGTTTCCCTCACGCTTGTTCTGGCGTTGGGGTTCCCGAGGACAGTTGCGAGGAGGGGAGCCAGTGCGTTGCGGAGCCAGTGCTGATAGCGTTTGCGTAGCGCCCCCTTCGGGGCTAGCGTGTCCGCAGGACATAGACGGGTTTCCCGTCGCAGGCATCTGGTGAGACCAGCGCTGCAGGAGGGTCTCCCTCCGTAGGCGACTGGCGAACCCGAAGGGCGTTGGGGTTCCCGAGCCACTGCGTTGGGCGGCTGTGCCGACTTGAAGCATGTGGCGTCCCGTTGTAGCACCTGGCGTTTTCCCTCCAGGGCAAACTGTCCGTCCCGTTGTAGCACAAGCGCGTGAACAGGGGAAGCAACAGAAGTGCTTTCTTCAATGCTTAATGAGCACCCGCTATGTACGAAACTTGATATTATCCAAACCCCCTACTTCCTTTCTGGATGCGCCTTTTCTTCTGCTGAAGGAGTCCCCATGCGGTTAATCACTGCGATCAGTTGGTACAACCGCCCTAAATCTCTTTGATTGAAGTACAAAACCAGACGCGGTAGCTCAAACGTCTCATCTTGAGCTTCTTGCGGTAAAGCCTGACTTTTTTCAATGCGTCCTGTCACAAGAATGTCGCTGAAATCAGCATTGAGTTGTTCTACCTCAGCATCGGATAACTCTGCTTTGAGACGGATCACCAAGAGGCGATCGCCCACGTAGCGGCTAGAGTGATAAACTTGGTAAAAACTGGTAATAGCATTGCAAGCGACATCCAAGTTGTCTGTCACCGTGTAAAGACTTGGGTCATCAGGACTAACCAGACCTTTTTGCACTAGTTGTTTGTCAATATATTCGCTCCAGGATCGCCAATAATCGCCACCAGGGTGGTCAATTAATACTAAAGGTACTGGACCAAACTTACCTGTCTGGCTCAAAGTCATGCACTCAAAAGCTTCGTCTTGAGTGCCAAAACCACCTGGAAACAAAGCTATGGCATCACTCTCCTTGAGGAGAAACAGCTTCCGCGTGAAGAAATATTTAAAGTGAATCAGCTTAGGATCTCCCTCAATAATCGGGTTTGCCTGTTGCTCAAAGGGCAGCTGAATGTTTAAGCCAAAAGAATTTTCCCGTCCAGCACCTTCGTTACCTGCTTGCATAATTCCGCCACCGCCACCTGTCATCACCATAAATCCTAATCGACAGACATCGCGAGCAAATTCATACGCCATGCGATATTCTGGTGTTTCTGGCGATAAGCGAGCCGAACCAAAAATAGCGACTTTGCGAACATGTCGGTAAGCATAAAACAGCTGGAAACCGCGCTCCATATCTGTTAATGAAGATGACAATATTTTCCAATCGAGGCGCTCAATTTCTTCACTCTTGTGAGCCAAACGCACTATAGTAGCTAGTGCCTGGATAATATACTGCCGATGCTTTGACATCGGTAAGTCTTCAAATAATTTAGCGATATCCGCTTGAAGAGACTCTAATGTGTCAAACGACGCAGATGAGGTCATGAGAACTGCTGCCAAAATGGCATTACATTTTATCTAAATTTGATCTGGAATGATAAATTGTTACCCGGAGTCCAAAGTCTAAAGTTTTTTGACTATTGACTTTTCGGTATTTTTCGACTACAATAAGCACCTTTTGTTAAAGATAATCCAAGGCGCTGTTGACAGCTATCGTCGCCAACCTATAGACAAGATTGCAAAAGTTAGTTTTGCACTTCTTGGGGAAAGGGGAAAGGTTTTTTATATTCTTTGCTCCTTACCCTGCAACTGACACGAAGTTTTATCTTGATGAGAGCAAACGGTTCGATATGTGGTTATATTTGCAACAGACGCAGCAAAGTACATCCCTACAATAATTTAACATTTATTTTATAAATAACTGCTGACAACAAACAAACTCGCCAAACATTGGCTAAACCTAAAAGTTCATAAATTTATGGAGAGGCGATTGTCGCCCCTCCACTGTTTACAAATCTTTACTTTAGGCTGTTTTAAATCAAAAACTCTGTAGCAGTTTTCCGGCGGTTGTGTTCAAAGATATTTTTCCAAAGTGTTAGATAGTGTAGTTTTCGGTACAGCACCGACCACCATATCAACTTTTTGCCCACCTTTAAAAATCATTAATGTGGGAATGCTGCGAATGCCATACTGGCTGGCAACATTCGGATTTTCATCGGTGTTAAGTTTCACTACCTTAACTTGGTCTTTGTACTGGATAGCAATTTCATCGACAACAGGACCAACCATCCGGCAAGGCCCGCACCAGGGTGCCCAAAAGTCAACTAAAACAGGAATTGCGCTATCGAGTACTTCCTGTTTAAAGGTAGAGTCTGTAACTTGATCGCCTTCTGACATGCCTATAAACCTTCGCCTATTAATATGTTAGACTTTGCTGAAAATTCTACCATAGCAAAAACCACTGCTAAGCAGTGGTACACAGACTTTTGCATATGGATTTTGAACTATTGAAAAATAATTTAATTATTAAGGAACCGCCCGAAGCATGTCCGGGCGGAGTGTGGTGTGAGGAGTGAACGGAAACATGCGTCTCCGCTATCTCTATTCTAGGCGACATATGCGATTTTTCCAGTAAGAGTTTAAGAGTCGAGAAAAATTTCATTAACTTATCCCCCAGCTGTAATAGTATCACTCCGTTTGACTATTACAGCCGGGGGATTTGTGAGTTGTTAATGGTTGGCACTATAAAACAGAGTTTCGGTGCGGTTTAGCCAGTGGTGAGATACCCTTCATTTACCCATACCTAATTGTTGTGCTTTTTGATAAACTTTACCTTCGGTTAACAAAGAAGGAGCAATCACAACTTCCACTTGTTGCATTTCTTTAATATTTTTTGCCCCCAAAGTGCCCATACTCGTTTTCAAGGCTCCCAAAAGATTATGAGTTCCGTCATCAAGCTGTGCTGGTCCAGTGAGGATTTGCTCTAGGGTACCAGTGGTGCTGACACGAATGCGCGTACCACGTGGCAAGACTGGACTGGGAGTTGCCATCCCCCAATGATATCCCCGTCCGGGAGCTTCAGCAGCTCTGGCAAAGGGAGAACCAATCATCACTCCATCTGCACCACAAGCAATGCACTTACAGATGTCGCCACCCGTGATTAAACCCCCATCAGCAATCACTGGAATGTATTTGCCAGTTTCTTGGTAATAATCATCCCGTGCGGCTGCACAGTCGGCGATCGCCGTTGCTTGTGGTACACCTACACCCAGCACACCACGAGAGGTACACGCTGCGCCAGGACCAATTCCTACCAGTACGGCTGCTGCGCCTGCTTTGAGCAAATTGAGCGTTACCTCATAAGTTACGCAATTTCCCAATATCACTGGTATTGGCATTTCTTGACAAAACTTTGCCAAATCGAGTGGTATAACAGATTCTGGAGAAAGGTGTGCAGTAGAAACCACTGTTGCTTGTATAAAGAATAAATCAGCACCAGCTTTTGCCACTACAGAACCAAATTTGCTTGCTCCTACGGGAGTCGCACTCACGGCGGCGATACCACCTTGTTGTTTAATTTCTCTGATTCGTTGTTCAATTAATTCTGCTTTTATCGGTTCAGCATAAAGTTCTTGCATCAAGGGAACAAATTCTTCTTTGCCGACAGAGGCAATACGGTCTAAAATTGGCTCTGGATTTGCATAGCGAGTGTAAATTCCTTCTAAGTTCAAAACACCCAATGCTCCTAGCTGTGACAAAAGCACAGCCATACGCACATCTACTACGCTATCCATCGCACTGGCAATAATTGGGATTTTGCGCTCAATATTGCCGATACACCACTGAGTGTCAGCCAAACTTGGATCGAGTGTTCCATTACCGGGGGCGAGAGCAATTTCATCTATACCGTAGGCCCTGCGAGCTGTTTTTCCCCGCCCAATTTGAATATCCACGCTTGATGCTCCCAAATCTGTTTTAGATAGGGTATCAAAATTATGGGGGGATTTGCAGGGGTTTTTTGGATGAAACCGCACTAAGCAACAGAGAACGCAGACGACAAGAGATAAACACAGTTGCAATCGTCTGTCAAATATTTTATCAAGTAAATCTCATAAGGCTTTCGGCTTTAGCGTAACTTTCTGCACGGTTACTCATTTAAATTCGTAGCCACTGGTAGCGTTAAATACAAAGTTAGTCTCAGAAGCGATCGCCAGAAAAAATTAGTCAATTCAAGTGCTTATCCTGACATTAAATTTAAGTAATGCTACGATAATATTTTTGAACTAACTAGTCTTGTACCTATTCAAACTCAGAGTCAGCAAATGGATATAGTAACTTTGACGACTTTCTTAACCCCATTTTTACCGTACCTACTGAAAGTAGGAGAGAAAGCAGCTGAAGAAACTGGTAAGGAACTGGGTAAAGGGTTTGGTGCTAATGCTTGGGAAAAAGCTAAGGCTTTGTGGACTAAGCTGCTACCAAAGATAGAGACAAAGCCAATGGCAAAAGGTGCGGCTCAAGAATTGGCTAGTTCTCCTGATGATTCAGATGCAAAAGAAACACTCCAGAAGCAACTCAAGAAATTGCTTGATGAAGATAAAAATTTGGCTGCTGAAATTGCCCGGTTGATGCAGGAAGATTCGGAGGCAATTTCTAAAGTTGTGAATAGCTTTAATCAAACAATATCTGGGAATGACAACACAGTCCAGAATACTGCGGGTGATGGGAATAAAGTTTTTGGCAGAGTCGGAGATGGTGCAACTATCAATTAAGTAAAAAAGCTAACTCAAAAAGCTAAAAGATAGGAAGTTAAAACAGTGCGGAAAAGACGCTTGAAAAGGTTATGGAAGCGGATAATACTTTTTCTGTCCAAGTTAGCTGGCTTTTTGAGAGGGAATCGTCGGAGATTAAAACGTAAGCGACATTCTCAGGTTGAACAACCAGTTTTAGGTAACTCACAAAAGGCTGAAGCTTCTGTAACCAGTTTAGCTCCCCATATTCAGTCTCAGGTTGAACAAACAATTTCAGGCAACGAAAATGTTCTCCAAAACATCAAGGGCAACAACAATATTAATGTTGGTGGGGTAGAAGGCAGCCTCACGATTAATTATCGTCGCCCAATTGACAGACCTTTTCAAGCACCGAGTTTACCTGCCAATTTTGTTGATCGCCCAGTTACTGTAAAAATCAAAACTCGTTTACTGGCAAATACATCTTCTGCTGGTGCTTTGCTCATCAGTGCCATTCACGGCTTAGGGGGCATTGGCAAGACAACTTTAGTTACTGCCCTTGCCCATGATCAAGATATCCAAAAACGTTTTTCTGGTGGTGTGCTTTGGGCAACTTTGGGACAACAACCAGATATTATCTCGCTGCTGAGTAGCTGGGTGCAAGCCTTGGGAGACAATGAATTTCGTGCCATTAATGTAGAGGCAACTTCAGCCCATTTGCGAAGCTTACTACGTGATAAGGCAGTTTTACTGGTAGTTGATGATGCTTGGGAACCAGATAAAGTTAAACCCTTTATGGTAGCAAGTTCCCAATCCCAGCTATTAATCACTTCTCGGCGTGCTGATGTGGCTGATGGTGTAGGTGCTTCTTTGCAACAATTGAATTTGATGACGCCACAAGAATCTCTGGAATTACTTTCTAAGTCTTTAGAACGAGAAATAGAAGAAGTAGAGAAACAAGAGGCTTTGAGAGTAGCCCAGACTGTGGGATACCTACCCATCGCACTGAATTTGGTAGCAGCAAGAATTAAATGGGGAATGACATGGGTGAAGCTGGAAACGGCTTTTAAACAAGAGGTTGCAAACTTAAAAGTCTTATACGGGGCGCGTCAAGAAAACTCTTTAGAAGCAACTTTTAATTTGAGCCTGAAAGCTTTGCGGGAGTATGACGAACAAGCTTGGAAAAATTTTATTTGGTTGGGGGTTTTACCAGAGGATGTAACAATAGCCGCACCAATGGCAGTGACACTCTGGGATCTGGAATCTCAGGATGAAGCTGATGAGCGTTTAGAGCTACTTTGGAATGATGCCTTACTTCAATCTGATTCACCTGTATTTGTCGGGGGTGTTGAGTGGAAAGGCTACAGGATACATGACTTATTGCATGATGTAGCTCGTAGTCGATTAATGAAATCTCCGCCTACGGGAATGGGTTTGAATTTACTTGATGTTCACAGCCAACTGTTAGAACGGTATCGGCAAAAGACTCAAAAAAACCTTTGGCATACCCTACCTAATGATGGCTACATTCATCAGCATTTACTTTGGCATTTGGAAAAAGCTGAACGGGTAGAAGAAATTCACTCCTTATTGCGGGAGGAGTCACAGACAACAAGCAATGGCTGGTTTGAAGCGCGGGAGAAATTAGGACAAACTGCGGGTTACATCACAGATATTTCTCGTGCTTGGGAATTAGCAGAAGCGAATTGGAATGAATCAATTCTGCCCCAAGTTGTAGGTTTGCAGTGTCGCTATGCTTTGATAACTGCTTCCTTGAATAGTTTGGCAGGTAATTTACCAGTAGAACTGCTGGTTGCATTAGTCAAAAATAATTTTTGGAATCCTGAACAAGGATTAGCTTACGCCCTGAAAAACCCAGAGCCAAACCAGAAAGTCTACTCGTTGATAGGACTAGTTAACTATTTGCCGCCAAATCTTCAAGAACTAGCACTGCAAAAAGCCCTCGCTGCTGCCAGCGAAATTCAGGATGAGAGCGATCACGCCGAAGCTTTGAGTGCTTTAGCACAGAAACTGCCAAGCGAGTTGTTGTCACAAGTCCTCGCTGCTGCCAGAGAAATTCAGTCTCAGGAGTATCGCGCCAAAGTTTTGAGTGCTTTAGCACAGAAACTGCCAAGCGAGTTGTTGTCACAAGTCCTCGCTGCTGCCAGAGAAATTCAGTCTCAGGAGTATCGCGCCAAAGTTTTGAGTGCTTTAGCACAGAAACTGCCAAGCGAGTTGTTGTCACAAGTCCTCGCTGCTGCCAGAGAAATTCAGTCTCAGGAGTATCGCGCCAAAGTTTTGAGTGCTTTAGCACAGAAACTGCCAAGCGAGTTGTTGTCACAAGTCCTCGCTGCTGCCAGAGAAATTCAGTCTCAGGAGTATCGCGCCAAAGTTTTGAGTGCTTTAGCACAGAAACTGCCAAGCGAGTTGTTGTCACAAGTCCTCGCTGCTGCCAGAGAAATTCAGTCTCAGGAGTATCGCGCCAAAGTTTTGAGTGCTTTAGCACAGAAACTGCCAAGCGAGTTGTTGTCACAAGTCCTCGCTGCTGCCAGAGAAATTCAGTCTCAGGAGTATCGCGCCAAAGTTTTGAGTGCTTTAGCACAGAAACTGCCAAGCGAGTTGTTGTCACAAGTCCTCGCTGCTGCCAGAGAAATTCAGTCTCAGGAGTATCGCGCCAAAGTTTTGAGTGCCTTAGCACAGAAACTGCCAAGCGAGTTGTTGCCACAAGCACTTGCTGCTGCCAGGGAAATTCAGGATGAGTATCATCGCGCCAAAGTTTTGAGTGCCTTAGCACAGAAACTGCCAAGCGAGTTGTTGTCACAAGTCCTCGCTGCTGCCAGGGAAATTCAGGATAAGTATTATCGCGCCCATGCTTTGAGTCATTTAGCACAGAAACTGCCAAGCGAGTTGTTGCCACAAGCACTCGCTGCTGCCAGGGAAATTCAGAATGAGTATTATCGCCTCCATGCTTTGAGTCATTTAGCACAGAAACTGCCAAGCGAGTTGTTGCCACAAGCACTTGCTGGTGCTAGGGAAATTCAGAATAAGTATTATCGTGCCGAAGCCTTGAGTGCCTTAGCACAGGATCTGCCAGAAGTTTTGCCAGAAGCCCTCGCTGCTGCCAGGGAGATTCAGGCTCACAGCTATCGTGCCTATGCTTTGAGTCATTTAGCACAGATACTGCCAGAAGTTTTGCCAGAAGCCCTCGCTGCTGCCAGGGCTGCTGCCAGGGAGATTCAGGATGAGAGCGATCGCGCCAAAGCTTTGAGTGCCTTAGCACAGGAACTGCCAGAAGTTTTGCCAGAAGCCCTCGCTGCTGCCAGGGAGATTCAGTATGAGTCTGCTCGTGCCGAAGCTTTGAGTGCTTTAGCTTACAAACTGCCAAGCGAGTTGTTGCCACAAGCCCTCGGTGCTGCCAGGCAGATTCAGGATGAGAGCGATCGCGCCAAAGTTTTGAGTGCCATACTACAGAAACTGCCAAGCGAGTTGTTGCCACAAGCCCTCGCTGCTGCTAGGGAAATTCAGAATAAGTATTATCGCGCCAAAGTTTTGAGTGCCTTAGCACAAGAACTGCCAGAAGTTTTGCCAGAAGCGCTAGCTCCTGCCAGGAAAATTCAGGATGAGTCTGCTCGTGCCGAAGCCTTGAGTGCTTTAGCACAGAAACTGCCAGAAGTTTTGCCAGAAGCCCTCGCTGCTGCCAGAGAGATTCAGGATGAGTCTAATCGCGCCAATGCCTTGAGTGCCTTAGCACAGAAACTACCAAGCGAGTTGTTGCCAGAAGCCCTCGCTGCTGCTAGGGAAATTCAGTATGAGTCTGCTCGTGCCAAAGCTTTGAGTGCTTTAGCACAGAAACTGCCAGAAGTTTTGCCAGAAGCCCTCGCTGCTGCCAGGAAAATTCAGTATGAGTCTGTTCGTGCCGAAGCTTTGAGTGCTTTAGCACAGGATCTGCCAGAAGTTTTGCCAGAAGCCCTCGCTGCTGCCAGGAAAATTCAGTATGAGTCTGCTCGTGCCGAAGCTTTGAGTGCTTTAGCACAGAAACTGCCAAGCGAGTTGTTGCCAGAAGCGCTAGCTGCTGCCAGGCAGATTCAGTATGATGATTATCGCGCCAAAGCTTTGAGTGCCTTAGTATACAAACTACCAAGCGAGTTGTTGCCAGAAGCGCTAGCTGCTGCCAGGCAGATTCAGGATCACAGGTATCGCGCCGAAGCCTTGAGTGCCTTAGTATACAAACTACCAAGCGAGTTGTTGCCAGAAGCGCTAGCTGCTGCCAGGCAGATTCAGGATCACAGGTATCGCGCCGAAGCCTTGAGTGCCTTAGTATACAAACTACCAAGCGAGTTGTTGCCAGAAGCGCTAGCTGCTGCCAGGCAGATTCAGGATCACAGGTATCGCGCCGAAGCCTTGAGTGCCTTAGTATACAAACTACCAAGCGAGTTGTTGCCAGAAGCGCTAGCTGCTGCCAGGCAGATTCAGGATCACAGGTATCGCGCCGAAGCCTTGAGTGCCTTAGTATACAAACTACCAAGCGAGTTGTTGCCAGAAGCGCTAGCTGCTGCCAGGCAGATTCAGGATCACAGGTATCGCGCCGAAGCCTTGAGTGCCTTAGTATACAAACTACCAAGCGAGTTGTTGCCAGAAGCGCTAGCTGCTGCCAGGCAGATTCAGGATCACAGGTATCGCGCCGAAGCCTTGAGTGCCTTAGTATACAAACTACCAAGCGAGTTGTTGCCAGAAGCGCTAGCTGCTGCCAGGCAGATTCAGGATCACAGGTATCGCGCCGAAGCCTTGAGTGCCTTAGTATACAAACTACCAAGCGAGTTGTTGCCAGAAGCGCTAGCTGCTGCCAGGCAGATTCAGGATCACAGGTATCGTGCCTATACTTTGAGTGCTTTAGCTTACAAACTGCCAAGCGAGTTGTTGCCAGAAGCGCTAGCTGCTGCCAGGCAGATTCAGGATCACAGGTATCGTGCCAATGCTTTGAGTGCTTTAGCACAGATACTGCTAGAAGTTTTGCCAGAAGCGCTCGCTGCTGCCAGGCAGATTCAGGATCACAGCGATCGTGTCTATGTTTTGAGTGCCTTAGCACAGAAACTGCCACAAGTTTTGCCAGAAGCGCTCGCTGCTGCCAGGCAGATTCAGGATCACAGCGATCGTGCCAATGCTTTGAGTGCTTTAGCACAGAAACTGCCAAGCGAGTTGTTGCCAGAAGCGCTCGCTGCTGCCAGAGAAATTCAGTCTCAGGAGTATCGCGCCAAAGTTTTGAGTGCTTTAGCACAGAAACTGCCAAGCGAGTTGTTGCCAGAAGCGCTCGCTGCTGCCAGGCAGATTCAGGATCACAGGTATCGTGGCTATGTTTTGAGTGCTTTAGCACAGAAATTGCCAAGCGAGTTGTTGCCAGAAGCGCTCGCTGCTACCAGGGAAATTCAGGATCAGAGGTATCGCGCCAATATTTTGAGTGCCTTAGCTGACAAACTGCCAAGCGAGTTGTTGCCACAAGCCCTCGCTGCTGCCAGGGAAATTCAGTCTGACCAGAATCGTGCCAATGCCTTGAGTGCCTTAGCTTCCGGTTTGTCACAAATGCCATCTACTAAACTTTTTCCCATCTGGCGAGATACACTTCATGAGTTATCTCTTCGCACTCGCCCTAATTTACTGGAAAATATCAAGGCATTGTTTCCAGTTATCTTTGCATTAGGTGGTGAAGCAGCAACGACAGAACTTGCCCGTGCGATTGTGGATGTGGCGCGATGGTGGCGGTAACTAGGGGTGTAGGGGAATAGGGGTGTAGGGGTGTAGGGGAAGTAGGGGAAGTTAAGAGAATGGTAGGTTGGGTAGAGCGGAGCGCGAAACCCAACAAACGTTTGATATTGTTGGGTTTCGTTCCTCAAACGCCAGACTTGCCTAGGTCGGGAAAGCCGTCATTCGCGCTGGCTCCCCAACCTACGCCAGTATTAGTTTTTAGCTTTATCTGAACTCTATTGGCTTCAAACCGATCAACGGGAGTGGGTATACATTATTACACCCTTACACTCTTATTTATTGACAATATTCATATTTTGTGGTTCAACGCATGAAAGCCCAGTTCGTTGCTCAATTTCAGCCGCAAAGGTTAAGCCGCTTAGAGAACAGAATTGTTACAATAATTTTAGAACCCATGTCAGATTAGCAGTCCTTGATCCAATCTGAAACTCTAGAATTACTTGAATGGTCACGCCTGTGCCAGCATTTGTCTACCTTCGCGGCAACAAAGCTGGGGACTATTGCTGCACGCCATCTACAAATTCCTGGCTCGCAATCCCAAAGTGAGCAGTTGTTAGCACAAACAAAAGAAATTTACGAACTGGAAAACCGCCTAGGTACGGGGCTTTCGTTTGATGGAATCCAAGATATTGGTGATTCCCTAGAACGCGCCGAACTGCAAGGAATTTTGCAGGGAGATGAATTGCTGGCGATCGCCACCACTCTTGCAGGCACCAGAAATGTACGTCGTGTAATCGACAAGCACCCAGATTTAACAGTACTCAATGATTTAATTACTGATTTACGGACTTATCCAGAATTAGAACAAGAAATTCACAGATGTATTGACGAAAGGGGTCAAGTCACTGATCGCGCCAGCCAAAAACTTGGTGAAGTTCGCACTTCCTTACGGCAATCACGCAGTCAAATCACCCAAAAACTGCAAAATATCTTACAGGTAAAAGCGAATGCCGTCCAAGAACAGATCATTACTCAAAGGGGCGATCGCTTTGTTATTCCCGTAAAAGCGCCTCAAAAAGACGCCATACCCGGTATTGTCCACGATACTTCCACCAGCGGTGCAACATTGTATGTGGAACCGAATTCTATCGTCCCAATGGGAAACCAGTTGCGGCAGTTGCTCAGAAGAGAGCAAATAGAAGAAGAAGCAATTCGTCGTACATTAACAGAGCAAGTCGCAGCTGTAAAGCCAGATTTGGAACAGTTGTTAGCAATTGTTACTACCTTGGACTTGGCATTGGCAAAAGCGCGTTATAGTTTGTGGTTAAAAGCAAATCCTCCACGCTTCATTAACCGAGACGAAAACGAAACCATTACCTTACGGAAGTTACGTCATCCGCTTTTGGAGTGGCAGCATTACCACGAGCAAGGACATTCCGTAATTCCCGTTGATTTGCTGGTTCAGCCGCAAATACGAGTCGTCACAATTACCGGACCAAATACTGGCGGAAAAACTGTGACGTTGAAAACCCTAGCTTTGGCAGCATTGATGGCGAAAGTCGGCTTATATGTGCCTGCACGGGAACCAGTGGAATTGCCGTGGTTTGATAAGGTGCTGGCAGATATAGGTGATGAACAATCCCTCCAGCAAAGTTTATCGACTTTTTCTGGTCACATCCGCCGCATTAGTCGGATTTTATCAGCGCTAGACGAAGCTTCTAAAGTAGGGGAAGTAGGGGAAGTAGGGGAAGATGGGGAGGTAGGGGAAGATGGCGAGGTAGGGGAAGATGGGGGAGAAAAAGAGTTAATGTACATTAATTTTACTCCCCCTACTTCCACTGCTCCCTCCACTCCCCCTACTCCTCCTCTCCCCCCGTCCTCCCTAATCCTCCTCGACGAAGTGGGTGCAGGAACAGACCCCGTTGAAGGAAGTGCTTTGGCAATATCGCTCCTACAATATCTCGCAGACCATGCTCTGTTGACAATTGCGACCACTCACTTTGGTGAACTCAAAGCGCTAAAATACGAAGATGACCGATTTGAAAATGCTTCTGTAGAATTTGACGAAAGTACTCTTTCACCAACTTACCGTCTACTTTGGGGAATTCCAGGACGTTCCAACGCCTTAACAATTGCCCAACGCCTGGGGTTGAAATTAGCAGTTGTGGAAAGTGCGAAAACGCAACTGGGAGGAGCAACCGATGAAGTCAATCAGGTGATTGCTGGGTTGGAAGCGCAACGCCGCCGTCAGGAAACCAAAGCAGAACAAGCACAGGATTTGTTGCAGCAAGCGGAACGTTTATACAAAGAAGTATCCGAAAAAGCCACAGCATTGCAGGAAAGAGAGCGTGCTTTGCGTGTCTCTCAGGAGGTAGCAGTGCAGCAGGCGATCGCCCAAGCCAAAGGCGAAATAGCTCAAGTGATTCGCCGCTTGCAGCAAGGTAAACCAACAGGACAAGATGCTCAAAGCGCAACAAAAGCTTTAGGAGAGATAGCTAGTAAATTTATACCAGAGCCTCCTCCCAAACCGAAGGTGGGATTTGTTCCCAAGGTGGGCGATCGCATCCGTATACCCAAACTCGGGCAAACAGCAGAAGTCTTAACCGCCCCAGATGAGGATAGAGAGTTGACTGTCCGCTTCGGAATCATGAAGATGACGGTGAAACTAGAAGACGTAGAATCTTTAGATGGTCAAAAAGTTGAACCAGTTGTCAAGGAAGCGACGAGGAGCAAACCAGAGCCAAAAATCACAACCTTGCCAGAAACTCCTGCAATTCGCACGTCTAAAAATACGGTAGATATACGCGGACGTAGAGTAGCGGATGCGGAAATCATTTTAGACAAAGCAATTTCAGAAGCTACAGGGCCAATATGGATTATTCACGGACATGGCACGGGTAAGCTACGGCAAGGAATTCACGCTTTCTTAAAGCAACATCCAAGAGTCAGCCGTTATGAAGCAGCAGAACAAGCTGATGGCGGTACTGGTGTGACAATTGCTTACATAGGTTAAAACTAAAATCACAAAACAGAGAAACCCCTTCGGGTTCGCCAGTCGCCTGCGGAGGGAAACCCTCCCGCAGCGCTGGTCTCACCGGTTTTTGAAAAAATCCGGGTTTTTCTTGTGATAGACAGTATAACTAAAAGAATCACCAGTGAACAATTGGGCTATTTTGAACAGCGATTGGATACTAGGGATGATCTATATGCCAATGTTCATTGTTACTAAAAAATAAAAAAAGTTATTTGTGTTTGACAGATAAAGCACAATTGATTAAGATTATACTTTTTTCAAAACAGTTTTTCATCATAGAGTTAAGACAAAGACCTCTGCTGTTCACCAAAGTAATAGAAGCTGTAGCTCCCGGCTTCGGCTGATACTGATTGGAAACCAACCTTAATCCTTAAGATCTGGTTTCAAAATGGGTAACAGCACCAGCCCTCACTAGCCTGATCACCTATGCTAAAAGTTATGCACTCTGCCGCCGATTCACCCGCTCCGACTTCTCAGTGGGAGGATTTAATAAAGCTTCCAGCCCCAAACTCAGTTCATTGGGACAATATCAAAACTCAGCTGGACTTAGTGCTGTTAGCTTTAGAAACATTGACTGGCATTGGCTCCGAAGCAATGCTACAAGCGGCAATTAGTCTGAATTTAGAGTCAAGAGTGCCAGACCGTGTAGCGTTATGGCGACTGCGCCAATCAAATCCGCTACGTAAAGGTCAAGGAGGACGAAAAAAACTAGATGTGGAGGAAGCTAGGGCACTTGTTCTGATTACTTGTTACCTTACCAAACAACACCAAGAATTAATTCGCCGTGCTGTTGGTCTTTTAGAACAAATGGCGGAAGACAACCGCGAACCTCATCAGGCTGCTTTACTTGGAGATTATATTGATACTTTCTGCAACACTTATCAAGAGCGGATGGAGGAAGATGCAACAATCTCCACTAATGAATTAACCCACCTTGCACTAAAACTGCTTATAGATTTACTTTTTTACAGTAGTCCTGGTGGACATCGCCGTCTGTGGCTAGCACTTATCGACCGTTCAACCAAATTCTAGATTTGAGATTTGAGATTGTGTGATCAAAAATCAAAAATCAAAAATCAAAAATCAAAAATCAAAAATATCCTGCTCGCAGTTCCTGCCATGCCTGTATCAAATTCTGTGATCCGTCGGTATACACCGCCCACCTGCACGCTAGAAGTCTTAGCGCAGAGTTCAGCTTTGTCTCAGTGGATGGGTAAATCCGTCCTCAAGCAGCTACAGTTTGAACTTCGCTTTGATGATCCGCGATTGCCAGAGGAAAAGAGAATCGCAATTAGAGGCGACAGCGACCAGCTCGAGACTTTGTGTGCAGTAGTGACAGGTTACGTCCAAGAATTCCTGGAAATGTCTCCTGAAAGGTTTTGGACAAATTTCTCAGATACAAACTTTTCAGGAACACAAGACGTAACTGTAGTATCTGATCAGACTGAACAAACAAATTTTTACAACCCCCCTTCACAAAAAATTCCTACGAGAAACTCCTTTACTCACCCAAGCGATGCAGATATAAAAATCAAGCCTAGCGATCACTTAACTCACAATTTGTTTCTTGGTTCTTTAGCAAATCCAGCATCTGGCCCGGTGATTCAACTGAGTCTGCTGCAATTATTCGATTTAGCAACAGCCTTGGATGAATATTCTGCTGATGTCGTGGCGCTACCAAATCTCACACCTCGTTCTACAAGGAGGAGTGGCATACCCGCTTGGGCACCTGTTGCAGCAGTTCTAGTCATAGCTGTGGGTTTAGCACCAGTAACTTGGCAGTATGCTAACCGTGTCAGACAACAGCAGACAGCCAAAAAACCAACTTCGACAGAACAAAAGATTGCTCTACAAACCCCGCCTTCACAGGACTTGTCCGCATCTACTGCTGTTCCTACACTCCCTCCCTCAAGTAGTAGTTTATCTTCCCCGCCACTACCACCCTTTGGATCTACCTTAGGAGTCCCCAATTCCAAAGCTTCTCCATCGATCGCTCAAACATTGCCTAGTGTACCTGTTACACCTCAAACATCTGTAAAGTCCACATTCCCTTCTGTTGCTCAAACATTTCCTAGTATTGGGAATGTCGCCAAAGCACCTCTAACACCTTTAGGAAATCCGTTGAGCATACCTGGAACAACAAATCCACCTGGTGGAACAACAAAAACTCCAAGCATCTCAACCTTTCCACAAAACACAGCACCAAAACAAGAAATAGCTCTTCAACCCAAATTACAGCCTAACACCACAGCATTAACGTCGAAGAGTGAGCTTCCTTCTACATTGGCTCAAAAAAATTCGACACCTAACAATTTGCCTAGCACAAATAACACCTCCAGCACCCCAACAGGAGCCTCACTCCTACGGGGTACTTCCCCCAAAGACGCTACGCGAATAGCAGCAGATCCTGGGAAAAATTTCCCCAACGGACAGGCAATCCAAGATGGGGAAACCTCATCACTTGGAACTTCACCTTTGTCAAGCACAAGTGCCAGCCGTGAGCCAGTTTCCTCACAACCAGGCACATCTACACCAAGTGGTACTGATGCATTAATTTCTAGATTGCGGCAAGCTCGCGCAAACAGGGCTAATATTCCTACAGAAGTTGCTACTAATAGTACAACTCGTGGAGCCACGTTGTTTGACACACCTCAAGTATCTGAAGCTAGAGACGCACTAAAAAAACGCTGGCAACCGCCTTCTGGGTTGAAACAAAGCATTGAGTACAGTTTGTCAGTGGGTGTTGATGGCACAATTGAGCGAATTTTACCGATGGGAAAAGCTGCAAGAGATTATGTAGATCGTACAGGAATGCCTCTAATTGGTGAACCTTTCGTTTCTCCTAATAAAAATGGACAATCAGTAAGAATCAGAGCTATTTTTCGTCCTGACGGCAAGGTGCAGACTTTTTCAGAAACTGAGTAACTCAGACTTGGCTTGGCGTTTGGTGTATCTGATCCGCAAGACATGTTGCGTCTTGTGGATCAGATACCCCATGAGTGAAAAACAGGAGGGCTGGTTTGACCAACCCTCCTATGTCATATGAAATGAATTTTAATAACGGGGTTTTTTACGGGTTAGTCTTTGCTTTTTGCGTCGCCGTTCGGCAGCAACAACTGCTCCGTCCACTTGGTATCCAATTAAGGGTATAACCTGATATTTGCGCTCTTCTTCTAAGTTTTTCAACTCGGTGTACTTCACCCAGTGGATGCAGTCTACAGGACAGGTGTCAATTGCCTCTTGAATGACCTCATGTGAATCGCCATCTTGACGTATAACACGCGATCGCCCATAATCTGGTTCAATATAAAACGTATTACGGGCGACATGGGCACAGTGTTTGCAGCCAATACAGGTAATTTCGTCTACATAAACACCTTTTTGGCGCAACACACCCCCTAATTCAGGTTCCAAACCAGAACGTTCTGGGGCGTCTCGTAAAAAACCCCCCAATTCTGGTTCAAAACCTGAACGGTGATCTTCGCTTTGTTCCGGCGACGGCAAAAAATCAGACATTACGCACTCCAGCGCTGTACAAGTAAGCGAATGGAACCATCTTCAGTTTTTTGTTGTTCAGCAACTTGAAATCCAACACGAGCAGTTTCTTTGACGACTGTATGATACGCGTATCGCTGTGTAACTTGCCGTAAGAAACCTTCTACTGATAAATTTTGTTGCCAATATTGTAAGTCAGCAACCAGTTCGTATTCTTTGCCATTCCATTTAAAGCCGATATCGTAACCATTTTCCTGCTCAATGGTAACTTCGGCATTATGAGTTTGACCGCGATAACCACGTACCTCACGTGGACCGTGCTTCCAATCTACACCTAAATCGCTCAGTGCATCCTTCAAGGAATCAACGTTACGGATTTGGGTCTTAATCTGGCTAAAGTGTGACATGGCGGTTGTGAATGAATGAACTAAACAATGAATGAACTAAACAATGAATGAAAACTTACCAATCGCTAAACGTGGTTTGCGTATTTACCACATTCGATTGCTGCACAATGGTCGCAAAATATTCTGAGCTTGGCTCGTGAGTTAGTACCTGTCCTAGCTGTGCCTCTATAGCTGCGGTAACTTCAGCGCAGGAAGCACCTATGATGCCAGTGACTTTTTCTTGTACCCTACCGTCTGGATAAATTACGAACTCTAATGTCTCCATGCTCTTTGCCAACCAAAATACTAGGCTTGGACAGTACTGCTATAGCAACTGACTACAAATGCAGCCCTCTGAAACAGCATTTTTCCTTAGCTACAAATTTGCCATTTGTTAACTAATGTTCCATCTCTCAAAATATATATCTCAGAAACTTAACAAAACTTATTACTCTTATTAGTTGTTACACCTGTTATTTGTAAGTTTCCCTTAACCATATCAATTTAGTCAAGCTAAAAATTCAACTTTTCATTTCAGTGGGTAAACGGCTAAAAACCAGCATTATTCAGAGAAAGAGGTGTAAAAACAGTGAGATTTGTTGAATACTTTTCTCATTATTCTCCGAATCATCCAATTCTCAGCTACAAAACTAGCCAAACCAGGACTCCCAACTGTTAAACGGTAGGATAAGCTGTTATCTAATTCTAAAAAGTTCATCATGAATGCAGAGCAAGTGACAGGTTCTACTCATCTCCCGAAAGCGATGCGCGTAGGAGTACTGGGGTTTGGCGGACTGGGACAAGCAGCTGCCAAAGTACTCGCCCCAAAACGTGAAATGCTTTTAGTAGCAGCGGCAGATAAACAAGGCTACGCCTACGCCGCTGATGGTTTAAACGCTCAAGAATGCATTGCAACTTATCAATCTCAAGGTTCGGTAGGTTATCTAGAACCCATTGGAACTTTAACAAATCAAAGTGTTGAGGATTTAATAGAAAAATCTTATCCTGTAGACGGGTATTTTCTGGCGTTACCCAATCTCCCCAATGATTTCATTGCCTCTGTCGCTCGCCAGTTTATCAAATCTGGATGGCGCGGGGTACTGGTGGATGCGATTAAACGCACCAGTGCTGTGGAACAACTGCTGGGAATGAAAGAAGAACTGCAAGCAGCAGGAATCACCTACATGACAGGATGTGGTGCGACACCAGGACTGTTAACAGCAGCCGCAGCTTTAGCCGCCCAAAGCTACGCCGAAATTCATCGAGTGGAAATTACTTTTGGGGTAGGAATCGCGAACTGGGAGGCTTACCGCGCCACCATCCGCGAAGATATTGCCCATATGCCGGGTTATAGTGTGGAAACTGCTAGGGCAATGACAGATGAGGAAGTAGAAGTACTTCTAGATAAAACCAATGGTGTGCTGACTTTAGAAAACATGGAACACGCTGATGATGTGATGTTAGAGTTAGCAGGAATTGTGGGGCGCGATCGCGTAACCGTTGGTGGCATAGTTGATACCCGCAATCCCAAAAAGCCCATTAGCACAAACGTTAAAATCACTGGTCGCACTTTTGAGGGTAAAATTTCCACCCACACCTTCACATTAGGGGATGAAACCAGTATGGCAGCCAACGTCTGTGGACCAGCGTTTGGTTATCTGAAAGCTGGCGTTGGATTACATCAGCGAGGTATCTATGGATTATTCACCGCTGCTGAAATTATGCCTCAGTTTGTGAGGTAGTGATTCGCTAAGTAGGTCAACTTTAAACAACGTAAGATAGAGCTATTAAGGCAGAAAGCAGGTGTGGTGAAGGATTTATTCATTTTGATTATTTTACGTTTAATTAGATTGACTTACTTATCAGCTTAAGTCTTTAATTGTTTATATTTTTTAGGCTGGGTTGAAAAATAAAACCCAGCTTATTTTTTTGACTTTGGACATTAAACAAATCTTTTGTCGTCATATCATAACTCCCAAACATCTCCATATCAAGAGCTTACCAACAAGAGGTTTAGACGGCTTCTAAACCCTTTAGCGTGGCGCTAATAGCACATCACCCACACCGTTTAGCGTGGCGCTATTTGAACGAATCTTTCATACTCACATCTTGCACCAATAAATATTGATGTTGTTTTGACACACAGTAAAAACCCTAAAATCCTTATTTTACCTATAAAAGTCAAGAAAAAGACTGTAGCTTTATTGCACTGTTTTTGACTAAACCCAGGGTTATACGGAAAAAGCTTTATTGCACTGTTTTTGACT